>JAKDQI010000011.1 GCA_030454995.1 Pseudolactococcus plantarum
TTATTTAAGAAACTTTTTATAAAAAAAACTGATTTAAACATCAAATCAGTTTTTACATCTAGCTTTAACCCAATATATCTTTTAATTTAGCATTATATTTATCAAAATCTATTAATAAACCTGCACCACCATATTGGTCCATCTGATCAGTCCAATCACCATTTTCAGGTACAGTATAACTTTCAATTCCTTTACTCGCATCAAAGAGAATTCTAGGTGCATGAGTCAGCATAAATAAATTGCTAACATCTGTTGACGTTACACCTCTTATCGTTCCTAATGCTGAGCTTCCTGTGAACAGTGTCAACGGATTTTTAACACCTGACATAATCGCCTGCATGACCTGCTGTTGACGCTTAGTTCGTCCAAAATCACCTTCATCATCTTTTCGGAATCGTGCATAATTCAACAAGGTTCTACCATCCATCTTTTGAACACCAGTCTTTATTACTTGGATAGGATCTTGATTTTGTGGTGTCCAATTTAAATCATCCGGTACTTTGACAGAACTCACTTTTTCTTGATTAACAGTTGAAAATTTTGCATCAATTTTTAAGCCAAATGGATACAGGGAATCGATAACCGTCGCAAAACTATTAAAGTTAACCAAAGCATAATACTGAATATCAATATTAAAATTCTTTTTCAATACTTCTCGCATATATTCTGCGCCTTGATTATGGTCTTGCTCACCTATATTGTAGGCAACATTAATTTTAGTATCCGCACCATACTGACTGACACCTGGCTGATATACCAAAGTATCACGCATAAAACTGACCAACTTTATTTTATGATCCTTACTGTTAATTTGCATGACCATAATAGAGTCACTTCTTGCATCACCAGTATTTTGAAAATCTCGTTGGTCTGTCCCTAATATGAGAATATTAGTTGCACCAGATGCAGCCTTTTGACCAGAAAACTTCTCAGTTTTCAAGCCCTCAGGCTTTTTGCTCTTCCCTTGATGATAGCCATAGATGAAAAACCCAATCATTAAGATAATCAACAGCAATAAAAAACGTCGTATTTTTTTTAACAAACTTACTTTTTTGCGTTTCTTTTTAGTCTTGGGTTTTTTAGGTTGTTTAAAAGATTGCTGAGTATTTAGTCCATCAGTTGCTTGATCATTATACTGTTCGTAACTTTGGGCATCATTTCTATGTGGCTGAGCATAATATCTATCTTGATTTGTGTTTTGATAAGGCGTATTATTTTGTTGACTATTACGATTTTGACGTACTAATCGCTGTCCCGTCAACCGGTTATACTCCTCTAATTCTGTATCATTTAAATATTTAAGATTTGCACGTAGATATTCTATTCTTAATTTTATTCGTGGGTCCATTCCTACATTTTAACAGAATTATTACAAAAAGTAAAAAAAAACTGGATACAATCACAGTTCTTTAGCATATTTTTCAATGATTTCGACAACTTCTGAAATTCCTATACCAGTAGTATCCAAAAGAATCGCATCATCTGCTTGTTTTAGTGGACTAACTTCGCGCGTTGAATCTTTACGATCTCTCTCAGAAATTTCAAATTTCAATACGTCAAGTTCTGTTGTTATACCGCGTGATAAGTTTTCTTTGAAGCGTCTATCTGCACGCTCATCAACTGATGCGACAAGAAAAATTTTTAGTTCTGCATCAGGTAAAACAACAGTCCCAATATCTCGACCATCCATCACGATACCACCATGACTAGCAATATCACGTTGCACATCCACTAAATATGAACGGATTTCAGGAATAGCTGAAATCTTAGAGACCGCATTTGTTACGTCATTTTGTCGAATGGCATGTGTCACATCAACTTCACCACAATATACCAATTGACCTTCTTGGGAACTACCAAAGGAAATAGGATTCTCCTTTAACAAGTCAATGATTTTCGCACCATCTGTTCCTAAGTTATTACATAGTGAAACATAAGTGGCAACACGATACATAGCGCCAGTATCAAGATAGATAATACCAAAATCTTTTGCAATAATTTTAGCGACTGTTGATTTACCACTAGATGCTGGCCCATCAATCGCAATTCTAATATCTTTTAAATTCATTTTAATTTAATGACATCTCCCGGATTTGCATACCAACTTGATACAGTTTTTCCGTTGGCTGCTGCAATAGTTTCTGCTGGAACACCAGTTCTAGCTGCAATAGAATAGATACCTTCACCAGCTATAACTGTCGTCGTGTCTCCTTGGTCAGCTGAACTCGATGGTTGCGTATCAGACGATGTAGATGGTTCTGGTGTACTAGAAGAACTAGCACTACTTGATGCTTGTGATTTTGCAGTCGAAGATTTACTAGTATAAAAACTAGAAGATATTTTTGTATTGTCAACCAAACGATTGTTCCAAATGATAATCGTTACAATACCACCAATAATCACAACTAATAAAATCACTAAAAATGTCAAAAAGCTTGTAGAGGCTTCATTTTTTTTATCTTTACGTTTTTTAGGTAGCTCTTCTCTTGATTCTTGCATGGCCCCATATATTTCATTATTCCAGGGTTCGTTTTTTTTAGCCATGATGTCCTTTCTCTGTTATACTAATAATATGATAATTGAAATTTTTCCTGAACGTTGTATCGCATGTGGTCTTTGTCGCACCTATAATGAAGCATTTGACTATGATATAGATGGCTTAGTTTGCTTTAATAATGATGAAACACGTTTAACTATTGCACCAGATCCTAGCCTTATTCAGGCAGAAAAAGAATGCCCAACCCATGCAATCAAACTTAACCCTTAATGCCTATCTTCCAAGCAGATATGTTTAAGTTTGCTCAATATAGTCCAGATAGCTTACAACAATTAATAGGTGTTAAGCTTATTTTTTGGGTCATCTTGATAAGTATTAAAGTAATGATCCGTCTTACCAATCAGTTCAAATTCCCCTTTAAAGTAGGCATTTTTAACTAAGCTATCAACAAAATATTTTTTGGGCCATTTTCTCATATAAAAGATTTTTCCCTTAGGCGATTTCTCACTAAATATAATAATAGCTCGCTTACTTACTTGAATTTTTGAAATAGTAGAAATGACTGTTTTACCAGCATAACCAGGTACTAGCCCTCTAGAAAATAGCATATCTTCATCTTCAGAAATTTCAAAATAACGTTGAAAACCAATCCATACTAATAAGACAAAAATAATAAATAGTACAAAAGACGAGGTTGAAATACTAGTATTTTCATATAAAAGCGCTAGACTGACGAAAATTGGCGTAACTGAAAGGCACCAGTAAATCATCGTAAAAGATAACTCGGGCTGCCAATGATATCTCAACTTTCCAAATACTTTAATCACAGCTTTATTACCTCTATTCTTCTAATGTATTATATCTTAATTTTATCATATTTTCTAAAATAAACCATAATAATATAGTTTTCCTTTTTTAAACATCATTAATCTTGTTATTTTAACATTTATATAACGTTTTAATTTCATAATTAATGTTTATTGACATCATTTTTTTACGATTTCTTTAAGTTCTGTTAAAAAACGCTGACCAAGATCAGATAATAGCCCTTTTTTATGAATAATATAGCCAATTTCAATCGTCTCATTAATATCTAACAAGACACTAACAATATCATCCCCATTTAAATCACTGTTTAAAACACCTGTTGATATCGTGTAACCATCAAGACCTATTAAGAGATTAAATAATGTTGCACGATCTGAGACAACGATTGATTTATCATGTCTGGCTGTTGACAAAATCTCCTCAGAGAAAAAGAATGAGTTGCGCTCGCCTTGTTCATAACTTAAATAAGGATATTCTGCCATTTCCTCAAGTGTCACTGATTTCTTTTCTGCTAAAGGATGACGTTTGGACACAAATACATGCGGAGCTGTCTTAAATAATGAGGTAAACTCAAGATTGCTATCTGCAATAAGTTTTGTTAACACATCTCGATTAAAATCATTTAAATATAAAACACCAATCTCCGATCGAAAGTCTCGGACATCACCCACTACCTCATGTGTCCTTGTTTCACGTAAAATGAGCTCATAATTTCTCATGTCACTTTCATGTAAGATGCGAGCAAAACTTTCTACTACAAAGGCATAATGCTGTGCTGAAACAGCGAATAATTCCTTTTTTTCTCTGTTATACTTGTATCTTTCTTCTAATAGTTCAGTTTGTTCTACTATCTGTCTTGCATAAGAGAGAAATTCTGCACCATCTGACGTCAAAGTTATCCCGCGAGTAGATCGTGTGAAAATTTTGATATTCATCTCTTCTTCTAGTTCACGCACTGCATTGGATAGAGACGGTTGTGTCACAAATAGATGTTTAGATGCTTCATTCATTGATCCTGTCTCAACGATTTTAATAATATATTTTAATTGCTGAATCCTCATAGTTTTTTTTAATGCCTTCCTTATGATAACTATAACTATATTTTATATCTTTGTTATAGTTATATTTTATAACATTTTTTGGAAAATAGCTAAGAATAAGAGTATTAACCGTTTTATTAAAAATAATATTAGTAAACGCTTTCTGAAATCGTTTTATTTTTTAGTTGTTTTATTATTCGTAAAGGTGTAGAATGAGAGTGTAATAATTATTCTTACTATTTTATAAGGAGGAACTCAATTTGAGTATCGGAATCGTAATTGCGAGCCATGGGGAATTTGCTGAAGGCATCCACCAATCGGGCTCAATGATTTTCGGTGAGCAAGAAAAAGTGCAAACAGTCACTTTTATGCCTAGCGAAGGTCCTAATGATTTGCGCGCCAAACTTGACGCGGCAATCGCAACATTTGATGCTGATGATGAGATTTTGGTGCTTGCTGATTTGTGGAGTGGTTCACCATTCAACCAAGCAAGTGCTGTCATAGGTGAAAACCCTGACAGAAAAATCGCTATCATCACTGGTTTGAATTTACCAATGTTGATTCAAGCTTACACAGAACGTATGATGGATGCAGCTGCTGGTGTAGACCAAGTTGTTGCAAACATCATGAAAGAAGCAAAAGATGGCATTAAAGTCTTGCCTGAAACGCTTCAACCAGAGGAAACAGTTGCTACTGGAGCCGCGGCACCAACTTTATCATCTGCTATTCCAGAAGGCACAGTTATCGGAGATGGCAAGATAAAAATTAATCTTGCACGTGTAGACACACGGTTGTTACATGGTCAGGTTGCAACAGCTTGGACACCAGACTCTAAAGCAGACCGCATCATCGTTGTATCAGATGCAGTTGCTAAAGATGATATGCGTAAGCAATTGATTGGTCAAGCTGCACCAAATGGTGTTAAAGCTAATGTTATTCCACTTGCTAAAATGATCGAGGTTGCTAAAGATCCACGCTTTGGTAACACACATGCACTACTTTTGTTTGAAAATCCAGAAGATGTATTGACTGTCGTTGAAGCTGGTGTACCAATTACAACACTTAATGTGGGGTCTATGGCACATTCAACTGGTAAAACAATGGTCAACAAAGTATTGTCTATGGATAAAAAAGATGTCGAAACTTTTGAAAAGCTTCGTGATCTTGGTGTGACATTTGATGTGCGTAAAGTACCAAATGACTCAAAAGCTAATTTGTTCGATTTGATCAAAAAAGCTAACGTTAAATAAATAGCGAAAGGAACTATATATGTCAATTATATCTATTATTTTGGTTCTCATCATTGCTTTCTTTGCAGGACTTGAAGGCATCTTGGACCAATTTCAACTTCATCAGCCTATCATTTCTTGTACGTTGATCGGTCTTGTAACTGGTCATCTTACAGCTGGTATTATTCTTGGTGGTACAATTCAAATGATGGCACTTGGTTGGGCAAACATCGGTGCAGCTGTTGCACCAGATGCTGCACTTGCTGGTGTTGCTGCTGCGATTATCATGGTTCAATCAGGTAACTTTGATACAAAAGGTATTACTGTAGCATTTTCTACAGCGATCCCACTTTCAGTTGCTGGACTTTTCTTAACAATGATCGTTCGTACAATCTCAGTTGGTCTTGTTCATGGTGCGGATGCTGAAGCTCAAAAAGGGAATTTTGCTGGACTTGAACTTTTTCACTTTATCGCACTTTTCTTACAAGGTATCCGTATCGTGATCCCTGCACTAGCTTTGATCCTAGTACCTACTCAAACAGTACAAGATGCACTTAATGCGATGCCAGCATGGTTAACAGATGGTATGGCTATCGGTGGTGGTATGGTAGTTGCCGTAGGTTATGCCCTTGTTATCAACATGATGGCTTCACGTGAAGTATGGCCTTTCTTTGCTATCGGTTTCGCACTTGCTGCGGTAACTAACTTAACACTTATCGCACTTGGTGCAATTGGTGTAGCACTTGCCCTCATCTATATCAATCTTTCTAAAATGGGTGGCAATGGTAATGGATCTGGCGGTAACGCTGGCAGTAAAGATCCAATCGGCGATATCTTAAATGAGTACTAGAAAGGACGACAAGACTATTATGAGTGAAAAAATTAAACTTTCAAAAAATGACCGTTTAGCCGTTGCTTGGCGTTCTACTTTCCTTCAAGGTTCTTGGAACTATGAACGGATGCAAAACTTAGGTTGGGCTTTCTCTTTAATCCCAGCTATTAAAAAATTATATACAACTAAAGAGGACCGTGCGGCTGCATTAACACGTCACATGGAATTCTTTAATACACATCCATATGTTGCTAGCCCAATTCTTGGTGTAACCCTAGCTCTTGAAGAAGAACGCGCTAATGGTGCACCCATCGATGATGTAGCTATTCAAGGTGTGAAAATTGGTATGATGGGACCTCTTGCTGGTATCGGTGATCCAGTATTCTGGTTTACAGTTCGTCCTATCCTTGGTGCGATTGGTGCTTCTCTTGCTTTAACTGGTAACATTGTTGGACCAATATTATTCTTCGTACTTTGGAACGTCATTCGTTGGTCATTTATCTGGTACTCACAAGAATTTGGTTACAAAGCTGGTTCTTCTATCACTAAAGACTTATCAGGTGGCGTGCTTCAAGATATTACTAAAGGAGCGTCTATCCTTGGTATGTTTATCTTAGCCGTTCTAGTAGAACGTTGGGTATCTATCAAATTTGTACTTGAAGTTTCTAGAGTAAAATTATCTCAAGGTGCTTATATCGAATGGGATAAATTGTCTAGCGGTACTAAAGGTATCCAAGAAGCCTTTGCTCAAGTAGGTGCAGGACTTTCTCAAACACCTGAAAAAGTTACTACTTTACAAAATAACTTGGATGGTTTGATTCCTGGTCTATCTGGCTTACTATTAACTTTCCTTTGCATGTGGTTACTTAAGAAAAAAGTTTCTCCAATTATCATCATTCTTGGATTGTTCATCTTTGGTGTTGTGATGCACGTCTTACACGTTATGTAAGTCAAGCAACGCTAAAAAAGCTTGTCGTTTTGACAGGCTTTTTTCTTAGAAAATTGGTATAATAAATTCATGGTACAATCACTTAATACGAAAACTTCTCAAGCATTTCCTGCTATCGCTTACGTTGGTCTTGGCAGTATCTATGGTAATGTATTGGTTGGCGATAAAGCCTTCGAATTCTTCAACGAGGCAAACGTTGAGGATGCCATACAAATTCCCTGGGATACGATCGATCATGTCGAGGGCGTCGTCACAAAAAATCATAAAATAGGTCGACAAATTGTCATTGTCTTACTGCCACAAGGTCGTAGCAAACGTCGTAATCACCTAAGATTCTCGTCAAAATCATCAGGTACAATTTTAAAATTAGTACGACAAGAATTAGGCAATGATAAAGTCGTTAAACTGCCAACTGTCATAGATAAACTATTAAATCTATTTAGCAAAAGAAAAGGTTGATTATTACTAAACACCTTGCTATAATTAAGTTAACGGATAAGTAAGACTAGTTACTGTCTAGAAAGATTGCGGCTGTTGTAAGCAATTCTTTAATTAGTCTGAAATTCTACCGTGTTTAACTTTTAAAAAAAAATATTTGAGATACCGTCAGGTAAAGTAGGTGGAACCGTGCATCATGCGCCCTACTACTACTTTGACGGTATTTTTTTGGAGGACTATATGTTAGATATCAAACAAATTCGCACCGATTTTGACCACGTTGAGGCAAAATTAAAAACTAGAGGTATTTCAGCTGATAAGCTTTATGAGTTAAAAGATTTGGATGCTAAAAGACGTGCTTTAATCATCGAAACTGAAGACCTTAAAAAACAACGTAATGAAGCATCAGAAGCAATCGGTCTTGCTAAAAGACAAAAAGAAGATGCAAGTGCAGCAATTACTAAAATGCAAGAAGTATCTAGCCACATTAAAGCCCTTGATGCAGAATTATCTCTTTTTGATACCAGAGTCACTGAGATCATTGAACTTTTACCAAATATCCCAGCTGATGATGTACCCGTAGGTACAGACGAAGACGATAATGTTGAAGTGAAACGTGTTGGTACCGTGCCAACTTTTGACTTCGAACCACAAGCTCACTGGGATTTAGGAGAAAAGTTAGGCATCTTAGACTGGGAACGTGGTGCTAAAGTAACAGGGTCACGCTTTTTATTCTACAAAGGATTGGGTGCTCGCTTAGAGCGTGCCCTTTACAACTTTATGTTAGATGAACATGCTAAAGAAGGCTATACAGAAATGATCACACCTTATATGGTGAATCATGACTCTATGTATGGTACTGGCCAATATCCTAAATTTAAAGAAGACACTTTTGAGTTAGCTGACAGTGACTATGTGCTTATTCCAACTGCTGAAGTACCTTTAACTAACTACTATCGTAATGAAATTATAGATGGTAGTGAGTTGCCTATCTATTTCACAGCAATGAGTCCTTCTTTTCGTTCTGAAGCTGGATCTGCTGGTCGTGATACCCGAGGTCTTATCCGTCTACATCAATTCCATAAAGTAGAAATGGTCAAGTTCTCAAAACCTGAAAATTCATATCAAGAACTTGAAAAAATGGTAGCTGATGCAGGTAATATCCTTGAAAAACTTGGATTAGCTTACCGTGTTGTTGCTTTATCTACTGGTGACATGGGCTTCTCTGCTGCAAAAACATATGATTTGGAAGTATGGATTCCAGCTCAAAATACGTATCGTGAAATCTCTAGCTGTTCAAATACTGAAGATTTCCAAGCACGTCGTGCACAAATTCGTTACCGAGATGAAGCAGGTAAAACACAACTCCTCCACACCCTAAACGGATCTGGTTTAGCTATTGGTCGAACAGTTGCTGCAATTCTTGAAAATTATCAAAATGCAGATGGCTCTGTTACAATACCAGAAGTACTTCGCCCTTACTTAGGTGGCGTTGAAGTGATCAAATAATGCAGGCATTTTTTGAACATAACAGACTCACCCTTAATTTTCCAGATGATTTGGGATCTCTAGAAATCAGAGAGCTATCAGATCATTTTGAACCACTAGCTCAACTAGTATCGCTCTACTTTAAAGGTAATGCACTGGTGACTGCAGAAAAACAGGCTGATCGCGTGTTAATCTTTCATTTGCCTGAACCTGTTAATCCGTCTGATTTTGAAAAACAGCTTCTCTCTGGATCAATAAGTGAAACTCAGGATACTTTAACACAAAGTTATATCAGTAAAATTGCACCTTTTTTAGATAAACTTGGCTATAGTTTTACTACTACACCAGCTAGTAAAAAAAATATTAAAACTCAGCACCGTTTTTCAAAAAAACTGATTGATATACCATTTTTTGTCGATTATAAAGGGGCTAGTGCTGAAATTTTTTGGCTAAAACGTAACGATATACTTATCAAAAAAGGCGCAAAATTAATAGCAGATATGCCGTTAAATAAAGATGGTACAATCGGCTTTGCTCAAAAATTTGCGATAACATTACGTCAGGAGCAGGCTGATAGTATTAACGATGACTTTGTTACAACAGCTGATATTCATCTAAAATCTGTGAATGAAGTCGGTCACTTTCTATACTTTGCTGGTACTAACTCTTGGCTGATTCTTAAAGATAAATCAGGACTTACCTTAGATAGCTACACTATAATCAAATGATAAGCAAAACACACCTCAGAGTAAGGTGTGTTTTTTTGTGTATTTAAACAGTTAATTGTTTCTCCATTAAGTAATCGTTTAATGAAAAATCACCAAATGGCGTATCAATCTCTTTGATGATTTCAAAATCAAAATGTTGATAAACAGAAATTGCTCTCGCGTTCCCTCTATTAACGCGTAACGTCAATTTTTGTTTATCATTCATTTTAGCAATATCTTTGAGCCAAGAGAACATTTGTCGTGATATCCCTTGTCCACGTACACTAGCTAATAAATAAAATTTGCTAATATATACTGCATCTTTCTCAATAATATAAGCAGTGTAGCCGATCACTTCACCAGCTAATTCTACCAAATAATACTTTGCGCCCTCAGCTATCTCAGCTGTTATTTTGTCAATTGATTGATAATTTTTCACCATATAGTTTACTTCTTCTTCACCCAGAATACTAGTAAACACTTCAGGCCATATTACTTTTATCGCATCATGTAATATAGTTAGATCAGTTTGTGTCTTAACTTCCCTAAATATTATGTTCGCCATTATACCTAACCATTCTATCTGATAAAAAAATACCTCTAATCATTGATAATTATCAATAGTTTGAGTGTATTTTTTTGTATTTTACTGTGTTAATTAAATCTTAAGGAAGCGTCTCATAGACACTATCGATCCGATCGAACCAATAACCACCCCAACCACAACCATAAATATGATTAATTGAGGAACGAAAGTATTGGGACTTAAAAGATATAGACCTTCTTGTGCAAGTGATTTTTGTAAGCCTACATAGCCTATTCTATAAAAGAATCCGATCAGTAAACTTGGTACAATAGCACCCAATACACCAACCCATGCACCTTCAAGGAAGAATGGCCAGCGGATATAGCCATTTTTTGCACCTACTAAACGCATGATTTGAATTTCTCTTTGGCGAGATAAAATCGTCATACGAATTGTATTTGAAATCAAGAATACAGCGACTAATAGTAACAATCCTGCGGCACCTAGACCCCAAGTTTGGATAAGTTTTGAAAGTCCAAAAATCTTTTTAGTATTTGCACCGCCATAATCAGCACGATTAACGCCATCAATCTGGCCAATAGCTTTTGAAACTTTCGTCACGTTACTAGGCTTATCTGCTTCAACGATATATACATCGTAAAGTGGATTACTGTCGCCTTTAAACATATTCCATGTGCTACCTAGTGATTTAGTTAATTTATCTAACTCATTTTCTTTACTAGAATAAGTCACTTTAACAACGTTTGGCACAGCCTTAATTTCTTTTTCTATCTTGTGATAATTAGGATTAGCTATCTTTTTCGAGTTATGATGAGGATCAACGATTTCTTTACTATCGTCATGAACATCTAACTTCAAAAAAGTGGAAACACGGACATTATTTTCCAAATCTGATGCTAATTTTGTCGTATTTAAGATGACTGCCAAGAAAACTCCAACCAAAATCAAAGTAATTGTAACAGATGAAACTGCTGCGATTGTCATCCAGCCATTTCGGCGAAGGTTTTTAATCGACTGCCATAAGTGTTTGAAAAATGTTCTAATCATCGTAACCGTATTCTCCTTCTATCTGATCTCGGACAATCCGACCATTTTCAATCGCAATAACACGATGACGTAAGGTATTCACAATTTGTGAGTTATGTGTTGCCATTAAGATTGTTGTGCCTTGAATATTGATTTTTTCCAATAAATTCATGATTTCCCATGAATTTTCAGGATCTAGATTTCCTGTTGGTTCATCTGCAATCAGTACTTTTGGTGAATTCGTGATTGAACGTGCAATCGCAACACGTTGCTGTTCACCACCAGATAATTCATTTGGAAAAGATCTAACTTTGTGTTTTAAGCCAACTAGATCTAATACTTCCATCACGCGCTTTTTAATTTCACGCGGTTTTTTACCGATAACTTCCATCGCATAGGCAATATTTTCATAGACTGTTTTATGTTGTAATAATTTGTAGTCTTGGAATACCACACCAACTGAACGACGTAATAAAGGGACATCACGTTTTTTGATACCAGAAAGATTATAACCGGCCACGACACCATCTCCCTTATCTAGTTTAACTTCTCTATATAGCAATCTGATAAAAGTAGATTTCCCCGCACCAGACGGACCCACGACATAAGCAAACTCACCTGCCTCAATATCCACGGAGATATTACGCAGTGCAGTTGTACCATTATTATATTTTTTAGTCGCATTACTTAATTTAATAATTGAACTCATAATAGTTTATTCTTTCTGTTTCTATTTTTAATAACTTCATTATAACAAAAAATAATGTGCTATTTTATTACAGCCTTACAACATTTTCCATTTCAAGTAGGCATCTATGAAACCGTCCAAGTCTCCATCCATAACATTATCGATCTGGCTTGTTTCGTAATTTGAACGTGTGTCTTTGACTAACTGATATGGCATAAAGACATATGAGCGGATTTGAGAGCCCCATGAAATATCAGCTTGATCACCTTTAAGCTCATCAACTTCGGCTTGTTTTTTATCTACTTCCAATTGATATAATTTTGATTTTAGCATTTTCATAGCTAAATCTTTATTACCATATTGAGTTCTATCCATGGTAGAAGACACGACGATACCGGTAGGTAAATGTGTCAGCCTAACCCCAGTTGACACTTTATTGACATTTTGTCCACCAGCACCACCGGAACGAAACGTATCCATTTTAACATCAGCATCTCGAACATCAACTTCTATAGAATCATCTAGTTCTGGCATGACATCTACAGAGGTAAATGACGTATGTCTACGATTTTGAGAATCAAAAGGTGAGACACGGACTAATCGGTGTACACCTTTTTCTGAGCGCAAAAAACCATACGCATTTTTCCCAGTAAATTTGAGTGTGGCAGATTTTAGACCAGCGACGTCACCATCTTGATAATCTACTACCTCAACTTTAAAGTTATGCGCATTTCCCCAACGTTCATACATCCGCATGAGCATGCTTCCCCAGTCTTGTGACTCTGTACCGCCAGAACCGGGATGTATCTCTAAAAGTGCATTAAAATGATCATAAGGCTGATTTAAGAGCATTTCAAGTTCATAAGCTTGCATCTTTGCATCTAATTTATCAAGCGCTATACTTAACTCATCACGCATCTCATCATCATCGTCTTCTGCCAACATTTCAAGCATGACCTCTTGTTCTTCAAGCATGGCCTGCATCTCCATGAATGTATCATACTTAGCTTTTAGTTGGTTAGACTGTTCAACTACTTTTTGTGCAGCGATATTATCATCCCAAAAACTAGGATCTGACATATCATTATCAAGCAGGGCAATTTCTTCTTCTAAGCGATCCAAATCAAGATTATCTCGAAATGAAGCGATTTTTTCAGTACTTTGGGCAATTTTATTGCGAATTTCACTAATTTCCATATTATTTAAGTTTACCATGTTTATGTCTTTTTTTCAAAGGACGATTCTGTTTATCACGACGAGACAGTTTCTCTAATGCCCATTGTGCAGCTTCTTGATGCACGGCATTTTGAGGATTAGCAGCAATTTCCTCTAACAACGGAATAGCTGTTTTATCATTTAGATTAGCCAATACGTAGATGGCGTTACGCTGTAAGACATTTTTCCCACGCCAAGAGCCAGCAATTTCACCAAACTTTTCTTTAAACTCCTTATTTGTGAGTCGGATAAAAGGCTGTAATTCTGGATAGGCTAACTCTGGATCAATAGGTGTCTGGGAGGTATTTTCTATCCCTTTATTATAAGGACAAACAATTTGACAGATATCACAACCATACAAAATCGATTTTGTTTTTATCCTAAATTCTTCATCGATCATCCCTGTTGTCTGTGTTTGAAAACTCAAACAACGTTTGGCATTCATCGTTGTATCACCGTTTAGTGCTTCAGTAGGACAAAATGTCACACATCGATCACAATCTCCACAGCCATAATCCACTGGCTCATCAGGTTCAATATCCAGATTGGTGATCAACTCCCCTAAAAACATATAAGAGCCAAATTCCTTAGAAATCACTAAACCACTTTTACCGATAAAGCCAATTCCAGCACGTCTGGCCACAGCAGTATCTACTAATGCGCCCGTATCAACCATCGCCTTGTGGTCAAATTCATCTGTTAATTCAGAGATAGCTTGAGCTAATTTCGACATTTTCTCAGTTAAGATATCGTGATAATCAATTCCCCAACTAGACGGAGAAAATTTCCCTCTTTTGTATGTTGATTTTTTCGGCATCTCAGGCAATTTATTTGGATAGGCAACAGCTATAGAAATAATTGTCTTTGCATTATCTAGTAATAATTTAGGGTTCACGCGCTCATCAATATTTTTATGCTCAAATCCAGAGTTTGTCCCATCTTCTTGAGATTGTATCAAAGATGCTTTGAGATAGTCAAAATTATCAGCTATTGTAAAGCCTATCTTTGAAATGCCTACTGATTTAGCAATCGAGATGATTTGTTGTTTCAAGTCAGTCATACTCTCATTATAACACATGGGCGTATGCTGTATCATGCAGTACTGTTTAATCCAATAAAAAAACAAGGCAATACCCTGTCTTAAACTTGTCATTTTTTGACATGTGCAACACTTATGTTTATTCTTGATTATGATTGTTAAAGTAAGTAAAACAATAAGGAGTAGATTTTTTATTTATCCCTTCTGACAAAGTGATTGTCATCAACTTCTACCCATTCAAATGAGTCAGACAAATGAATCACTTCATCAATTTTTTCTTCATTAAGCTGTAAACGTGCTAACTTAGGATCTGCAACTAGTGCAGCTGCCAGTAATTTTTTTGTATAAGGATGTTGTGGATGTTTAAACAAACACGCTACACTAGCAAGTTCGACTAACTCACCTTTATACATCACGGCAATGCGATCTGAGACGTGCTGAATCACAGACAAGTCATGCGATATAAAAAGATAGGTTAGCCCTGAGCGCTTCTGTAATTGTTTGAGCAACGCGATAATTTGTGATTGGATGGATACATCTAGTGCAGAAGTTGGTTCGTCACACAAAATAAATTCTGGATCATTCACAATTGCTCTCGCAATCCCTATTCTTTGACGTTGTCCACCACTAAATGATCTGGGAAATTTATGAACTGCATCTCCACTAATACCTACAGTCGCTAAAGTATCAATTGCTTTTTGTTTTGCAAGTTCTTTTGAAACACTTAACAATGGCTCCATCACAAGTTCCAAAGCAGTCATTCGAGGGTTTAAAGCAGCATAAGGATCTTGAAAAATAATTTGCATGTTTTGCTTAATTTTTTTTCGATCTGCTAGTTTTAACTTTGAAATTTCCTGATTTCCATACAAGATTTGACCAGAACTTGGCGTTTCCAAGTCTAGAATCATTCGTCCTAGTGTTGTTTTCCCACTGCCTGATTCCCCTACCAATCCAAAAGTTTCCCCTTTGTTGATTGTTAGCGTAATATCAGAAACAGCTGAAACCTTGAGTTTGCGTCCTCGCCAATCTTTCTTATTAAAAATTTTGGACACATTTTCGATATGGATTAATTCTGACACTATAACACCTCCTGTTCTAACCAAACACTGTGTGTGGGAGATAATTGGTGTCGGTAAAGTTTATCAGGTAATAGGTGTTGATAACTAAACACAGATAATTTTTTATTTTTATCACTGAGTTTAGCTGAAGCTAACAATTGTTTAGTATATGTATGAGCGGGATCATAAAATATCTCCTCAGCTAAACCTGTTTCAACAATCCTACCTTGATACATCACCTGAATAAAGTCACACATACCCGCAACGACACCAAAATCATGCGATACTAAAATAACTGATAAATCTGACTGTTGATTAAGTGTCCGAATTAACTTTAAAATTTGTGCTTGAATCGTCACATCTAGTGCAGTTGTTGGCTCATCTGCAATGAGTAAGGATGGTTTTGCTAGCAGTGCCATTGCAATTAAAATTCTTTGCCGCATTCCTCCAGATAGTTCATGTGGGAATTGTCTAAATCGTGCTTGTGGATTATCAATGCCGACTTTCGATAGTTCAGCGACTGCTAACTCTTTTGCTTTCTTACCTTTTATATGTTGAAAACGTTTAATGATTTCAACCAGATGATAGCCAATCGTTCTGACAGGATTAAGCGCAGTCATAGGATCCTGAAAAATCATCGAGATAGGTAACTTATCTTTTGAATTAACAGGTTTGCCATCAAACTGGTAGGTATTAAAGTTTCTTTCTAGTCCTTGAGCTAAATTATTCATCAGACTTTTCATGACAATACTTTTGCCACTACCAGATTCACCAACAACTCCCATGATACTGCCTTTAGGAACGCTAAAGCTAACCGATTTAACCAAAGCTTGTGTCATGTGTCGTTTTTGGACATTAATTTGCAACTCACTAACTTCAATAATATGCTTACTCATGGTACTTTATACCTCCTCACGCTGAATAATTGATTTAATCATATCACCAATATTATTAAACGCATAAATGGTCAATACAACACAAACACCCGGGACAATCGCCATGTAGGGTGACTTTTGTAAACTGCTTTGGGCATTTTGTAATAGACTGCCCCATGAAGCCATTGGTTGCTGGATACCCATTCCTAAAAAACTTAGCGCTGATTCTGTCATGATGGCACTAGAGATGCTTGTTGATGCAGCAACGATTAAAGTTGGTAATACCGAGGGTAAAATATGTTTACCGATAGTACTTACCCAATTTTCGCCTAGAAATTGAGCATAAATAACATATTCTCTCTCTTTTGCTGAAAGTGTCTCAGCACGGATTAAACGTGCGATTCTCATCCAAGAAAACCCACCAATCACGATAATCACAGTTGTTAAACCAGGCTTCAAGAAAACACTTAAAACAATGACCAAAATTAACCATGGAATAGCAGATAAAATATCGACACAGCGCATTAAAATATTATCAACAATCCCCCCAAAATATCCTGAAATCAAGCCAACAATCGTACCAATCATTGTTGCTGTAATCATTGCCAGCAGTCCAACTAATAACGAAACTCTACCACCATGTAGCACACGAATAAAATAATCTCGGCCAATTTCATCTGTACCAAAAATATGTTGCAAGCTAGGTGGTTTAGACATATTACTCACATCTACAGCATTGGGATCAATCGGAATGATTGGTGCAAGCAAGGTTAAAATAAGTAAAATAGCCAAGAATATAAGTGATATCAGAAAAATCGGAGATGATAGTAACTGACTTCTAATTTGTTTAATTTCTGTCATGATGTGCGACCTCCTCGTCTGATTCTTGGATCAACAATAGCATATAAGATATCAGAGAGCAAGTTACCTAATATAACCATAGTTGCAGATAAAAGTAGCACAGTCATGATGATTGGATAATCTAAACTTTTTGTTGCATTCATTAAATAAGGTCCTACGCCTGGCCAACCAAAAATTGATTCTGTAATAATAGCACCCGTCACTAACATCGGCAATGCCAAACCAATTTGTGTCACAATAGGAATGAGAATGTTACGACTAATATGACGACCAAAAATTTCCCATTTACTTGCTTGAAAAGCTGTTTGAACCGTGACATAATCCTCTGAGATTTCTTCATTAGCTGATGCTCTGATATACCTGGTTAATTCTGGGAAAAAGGCTACTGTCAAAGTGATATAGGGTAGGGTAAAATGAGCTAAAAAATCATTAAAATCATTTTCTCTGCCAATTGTATGCATACCGATAATCGGAAACAGATTGAGTCGATAGCCAAAATTAAAAATTAAAATCATAGCAAACCAAAAAGTTGGGACTGCAATACCTATAGATGCGATCGCATCAACTAATCTATCTATAAACTTACCCTTATTTGCCGCAGCAAGTAATCCCAAGACAATTGCTAAAAATAGCGCTGTCACATAAGCAGGTAGCACTAAGCGAATCGTGTTTGGTAATCTAGTTGATAACTCTGAGATTATACTTTTTTGGTTAACTAATGAGTAGCCAAAATCTCCATGAAAAATTTGGCTTAGCCATTTGACATATTGAACCAAGAAAGTACCGTTCAAGCCATATTGTTGTCTAAGTAAGGCTACTTGCGCATTGGACATATTGGGTGTCGTAATCGAATCTATCACATCATATGGCGCTAGATGAATGAGCGAAAATACAAGAAATGATATAATCAGCAATAATGGTATTACTTGTAAAACACGTTTGAGTATATAACTAACCAATCCGTTTTCTTCCTTTCATATCATGAAACAAAGCTGTGAGTATACTAACTCTCACAGCTTCGTTCTTATTTAATTTTTAGTTTTGAGATATCTTCAAAAGTATAAATTGGCACTAAATTAGCCTGTTTAATATTTGTAATTCTATTGTTGACGGCTAAAATCTTTTTATTGTCCACAATTGGATATATCCGCGCATCTTCACTAACCTCTTTTTGAAGTTGATCATAAATTTTTTCACGTTTTGCTTCATTTAGCTCCACAGCACCTTCATTGAACAACTGATCTGTTTTTGCGTTATCCGTTTTGAAGTAATTTGAGCTACCATTTGTTTTAAATAAAGCCGCGTATAAATCTGGATCATTACCCATAATATAACCACCTAAGAATAGATTATATTTCGTCGTATTCGGTTTCTTTAATTCGGCATAAATTGCTGTTGCATCGCCACCTTCAAGAGTTACTGAAATGCCTACTTTTTTAAGCTGTTGCTGAATAAGTGTTGCCTGAATTTTTTGGGCTGGATCTGTTGATGAAAAAGCTATATTTAAATTGACGTTAGATGCGCCGACTTCTGAAAGTAACGCCTTACTTTTATCAATATCAGTTTTATATTTTTCAACATCTTTAGTCACATAAGGATTGCTTGGTGGTAAAAACGAATATGGCGTGCTATAATATTTGTCACTTAAGTAAGCTGCACGATTAAGTTCAGATTTGTCTAAAGCATAGAAAATTGCTTGTCGAACTTTAACATTAGCTAAAGCACCCAATTTTGTATTTAATCCCAAATAACCTATACGAGTTTCAGAATAAGGATGGACTGTTATCTTTTTAGCATCAAGATCTGAAATATCACTTGGTAATACAACTGCAGCATCTACTTCGCCTTTTTGCAACGCTACTTTAGCGGTATCAGTACTTTCAATAATCCTCAAAGTCAAGTTTTTAATCGCTGGTGTGCCATCAAAATAATGTTCATTTGCTTCAAATGTCAGATACTGACCTGTTTTATATTCCTTAAGTTTATAAGGTCCTGTCCCTACTGGCGTAACAGGTAACTGTTTAACAGAGAAATCAGAAATATTTTTATAAGCATGTTCTGGAATAATAAATGTTTCCGTTGTAATGTTGTTAACAGCTGATGCACTCGGTGCGGGTAATACAAATTTTACAGTATGATCATCAACTTTTTGTGTTGTAATCGGTTTATCGCCAATCCAAAGTTTATCTGCATTGTTATTTTCTTTTTTAGCTTTTTGTGTATAAGTAAAGACAACATCATCTGCAGTCAAAGGCTGACCATCTGACCACTTAATGTCTTTTTTGAGTTTGACTAAAATTGATAAGCCATCCGCAGATGGTTCTATAGATTCTGCCAATACGTTTTTTTGTTTACCATCTGGTTCAACCGTCATGAGTGGCGAGTAGATGATATTACTAACAGTCAATCCCCATCTATCACTAGCGTTTATCGGATTAGTAGATGCTGGATCACCGCTTATCGCATAAGTAAACGAGGCATTCCCTTTACTATCACTTTGCTTACTTGATGAGCTGGGTGAGCTATTCGTTGTGCAAGCTACTAAAAATAAGCCTGATACCGCAAGTAAAACTGTTGCGACCCCATATGTTAATTTCTTCATTTAAACACTCCTTATAAAATATTTTTCAAACTTAACCTCACTACTTTTGAGCTGACGTTATGAGACATTTTATTATGCAGTTTTAACGCTGTATTAATAAAATGTCATTTTAAAGCTTGAATTCAATTTTAGCATTAGCGATTGCTGATTAGAGATAGTATTTTTTTATGGTGGGCATAAGAGAATCTTATCAATTTTTTATTCAGAAGAAATGGCATTTTTCAACTAGTTGTTTTACCAATCAAAAAGTCATCAGTCTGTCAGACTGATGACTTTTTGTTCTTAACCTTATCAATAATTTGCTTGTTCACCCCATCCTGTTAGCGTTATTTTCCCTACTGTCAGGCCAGATTCTATATCTGTATGTGCTTGACGCATAGTTTGCGCATTAATAGGCGAATATGTTTTTTGTGCGATAAGTTGTAATTTTTCTGCTTGGTATAAATCAGATAAGTGTGTTAAAATCTCATGTTGGGTGATCATCTCATCAGTTTGATAGTAAGATTTACTAAACATCCACTCCCAAGAAAAACTCGCGCGTTTGCGTTTTAAGTATTGTAAATCAATTGGCTTTTTATTTTCACCTATGGCCACGATATGACCATCTGGCTTAATCAACTCAGATATAGCTTGGAAATGAAGATCTAGGCTATTCAAATTCAGACAATAATCAACATATTGATACCCCAGATCCCGAACTTGACGGACAACATCTTGGTGATGATCTATAATATAATCAGCACCCAGTTGCTTAACCCATGAGATTGATGCAGGTTTTGAGGCGGTCGCAATAACTGTTAAACCAGCTAGTTTGGCTAACTGTATGGCAATAGACCCTACACCACCCGCACCATTTATAATCAATAATACTTTGCCTTCATTACCAGTAAGTGGTAACCTCATTTGTTCAAACAAAGCCTCATATGCTGTAAGACCTACCAAAGGTATAGCTGCCGCTTGTGAGGTTGGTAAATTACTCGGTGCGAGTCCGACCAGTCTCTCGTCAATGACTTGTTGTGCTGCATTACTACCTGATTTTGTAAAATCTCCTGCATACCACACACGATCACCGATATCAAACAGGCTAACTTGATCTCCTTTGCCGATGACTCTACCAACAGCATCCCAGCCTATTATTTTTGGTGATAATGATGTGTCGTCTTGACCATCTCTACGGACAAAAGTATCAACAGGATTAACAGAAATGCCGTCTATCTCAACTAACAGCTCATGATCTTTAGCTACTGGTTGTTCAATGTCGATATCTATAAAACTGTCTTTTTCTATAATCGGAAGATGTTTCATAAACCCAACTGCTTTAATTTTCTTTGTCATATCACTTGCCCTCCTGATACCATTCATTATATACCTAATTCACGTCATATGTAAATCAGTGAGTTTTCTTCACCTAATATGAACTGTAAACTTAGCCCAATATCCTATAGTAAAAGTTTCTTACATACTGATATTCTACACTTGATAAACCCTATATGCTATAATAATGTCATGAAAACCTTAGCCATATTATCTGACTTACATCTAGATGTGAATCAATTTGATGCACAATATGAAGCCATTTTAATCCAAACCTTGTTAGCTGAGTCGATAACAGATGTTCATATCGCTGGCGATATCTCAAATAATTTTGAAGAGATTTCAAAGCCATTTTTGACGCGTCTCTCGCATTATTTTACAGTATCTTACAATCTTGGCAATCATGATATGTTAGGCATGACAGCTGATGATATCCTAACACACGATTTTAAAATTAGACCAGTAGGTCGTAAACACTTATTAAGCTTTGCAGGATGGTATGATTATTCATTTACACCAGATACGAGTTATCAGCAAAACTTACGAACCAAAAATACACTTTGGTTTGATCGAAAAATAAAACGTGGCTTAGATGATCCTAGCCTGACACAACAAAGTCTATCCCGATTGAACGATATTTTAACAGCATTAACTTCTGCCGAAAAGGAAACGCTCATCATCGCCATGCATTTTGTACCAGAACAGTCTTTTTTGATGAGCCATCCTAAGTTTGTAAAGTTTAATGCTTTTTTAGGGTCTCAACGGTTCCATGAGCTCTTTCTAGCGCATGACATAAAAGATGTTGTCTTCGGTCATCATCATCGCTCATTTGACCAATTTGTTGATGGTATCCATTATCATTCTCACCCACTTGGCTATAAACGTGAGTGGCTCATCACACATGACTATTTTCAAAAGTATCCAAAATACCAACATCTAAACTCTTATAACCTACATCGTCGCTATAATTCAATCAAAGAAACTGATGAATTTGAGGATTATCTACTTGATAACTTTTCAAATGAACTAAAAAAATCTCTAACAATTTTCACTCTCTAACAATTTTAAATTCCTAAGTCTGACATTTTTCAACAAAAGTGGTATAATATCATTGAGAACTTTGAATGTTAGAAAGTTGGTAGGATGATGAAAATCCCCAAAGAAGGCGACTTTATTACGATTCAAAGCTATAAACATGACGGAAGCTTGCATCGTACTTGGCGTGATACGATGGTGCTAAAGACAAACGAAAACTCGATTATTGGCGTAAACGACCACACACTTGTGACTGAAAGTGATGGTAGACGCTGGGTAACCCGCGAACCTGCCATCGTTTATTTTCATAAGAAATTTTGGTTCAATATTATCGCTATGATTCGCGAAAATGGTGTGAGCTACTACTGTAACTTAGCTAGCCCTTACTTACTTGATAATGAAGCTTTAAAATACATTGATTACGATCTTGATATCAAAGTATTTGCTGACGGTGAAAAAAAATTATTAGATGTCGAAGAATATGAACGACATAAGCGTCAGATGGCTTATCCAGATGATATCGATTTTATCTTAAAGGAGAATGTCAAGATTTTAGTTGATTGGATTAATGAGGGTAAAGGGCCATTTTCTAAAGAATACGTTGCTATTTGGTACGATCGCTATCGGCAATTAAAATAAGACTCAGATAACTGAAGTCTTTTTTATTTACTTTATAACCATCAAAAAACAGTCAGAAACTTAATTCTGACTGTTTTTTGTTTATCTATTGATTTCATACTGACGTTTTGCTAAGGCAAAGTTACCTACAGTTGCTGAAGCATTGTTTTCAATTGATGGTATTTGTAAATACTGTGTTAACTCAGGTACTGGCACATAATCATTTAGCAGTTCAGCAAATTGCTTACGTACACGATTCATCATATGTTCTTGCGCCATAACACCGCCTCCGAAAATAATCTTTTCCGGTCTTAATGTTAAAGTAGCTGAAACAGCCGCTTGGGCAATATAGTAAGCTTGGATGTCCCATACATTTGAGTCTAGGCTAATATTTTCCCCACGAACACCTGTACGTGCTTCAAGTGATGGGCCTGCAGCTACACCTTCTAAACAATCACCATGAAACGGACAACTCCCTGCAAACTCAAGATCTTCAGGATGACGTTTCACAAACATATGGCCCATCTCAGCATGTGACGTACCACCTATAAAAGTATCACCTTGGATAGCACCAGCGCCGATACCTGTCCCAATTGTGAAATAAACGAGACTGTTGAGTGAAGGAGCTAATATTTTTTCACCAAAAGCTGATGAATTGACATCGGTCGTAAAGAACATAGGCAGGTTCAATTGCGCTTTCAAAAAGCCAATCATATCAAAATTTCCCCAGTTAGGTTTAGGCGTTGTCGTTACAAATCCATATGTATCAGAATTGATATCAACATCAATTGGACCAAAACTGCCAACAGCTATCGCTACAAGTGATCCTTCAAAACTCTTAAAGAAATCAACCGCTTTTTGTAACGTTTCTTCTGGTTTATCTGTTGGAAATGTTGCACTTTCAAGAATCATCAATGATTCATTACCAACTGCACATACAAACTTCGTGCCACCTGCTTCTATACTACCAAATAATTTACTCATTTTTCCTTTTGAGCTGTCAAACAACTCATCCCTTCTATCACTGTAACAGTTTACGTCTAGTGTATCATAACTTGAAAAAAATAACCGCTTTATTTGGTTATTTTTTCCAGAATATTTTTTATGCGTTGTCGCTAGTTGGTGCAGTTGTACCAATAATTGTTTGACCAACGACTACATCTTGATTATCAATACCTTGTACTTGTGCAAAAGATATTGTGTTAGTGACGATCACCATAACAGTTGCTTCGTATCCTCTATCTTTAATTTTTTGGATATCAAATGTACCAAGTAAGTCACCTTTTTTAACTACTTGTCCTTGGTTAACATTTGTTTCAAAACCATCACCGTCCATTTGAACTGTATCAATCCCAATGTGAAGTAATACTTCTGCCCCTTTATTCGTTAATAGACCATAGGCATGTTTGCTGTTATTTGTCACAGTTAATGTACCATCAGCTGGTGCATAAATCTCACCTACTGTTGGCTCTATTGCTAAACCATTTCCCATTAAGCCTGATGAGAACACTGGGTCTTTTGTTTCTGAAAGTTGGATAGCTGCTCCTGCAACTGGTGCAACTAATTCTTCATCTAAAATTGCTGCATGTTCTTGAACAGTATTAATATCTTGAGCTGTTGTATCTTGCGTTTCAGCATTTGCTGGAACAGCCATACGGTTTTTACCATAAATATAAGTTGCTACAAAAGCAAGTACAAAACTAATTAAGATACCTACCATAAACATCATGTGGCTACCAGCTTTAATCGCAATAAATCCGATAACACCGGCAGGGCCAAGTGATGCCCCACGAACACCCAAGAATCCCATGAATGCTGATGCAATCCCTGATGCACCTAGTGCGATAAAGAATGGGAATTTTAATTTTAAGTTAACCCCAAACATAGCTGGTTCTGTAATCCCTAACATAGCTGAGAATGCTGATGATGATGCTAATGCTTTTTGTTTTTCATTTTTAGTTAAGAAGAAGATTGCAAATGTTGCTGCACCTTGTGCCACGTTGGCAGCAGCAGCAATAGGGAAGATAAAATCGCCACCTGTTTTTGCAATATCTGCTAAGAGTGTTGTTTCAATAGCTGGGAAAGATTGATGTAACCCAGTTAATACAATGGCAGAGTAAACTGAACCAAAGATACCATAGCCAAATCCACCAAGTGTATTGACTAACCAAACAAGGCCATCTGTCATCCCATTAGAGACTGTTCTAAGTACAGGGCCAACTACTGCAAATGTTACGAATCCAGTAATAATAACTGCAAGCATCGGCGTAAATGTAAAGTCGATGGCATTTTTTAAATGTTTGTGGAAGAATTTCTCAAGTGTTGCTAAAATCCACGCAACACCAATAACTGGTAAAACTTGACCTTGGTAACCAGCTTGTGCAATTTTAAATCCAAATACATCCCAATAAGGCATTTTATGATTAGCTACTGCTTCTGCAACGCCATACCCATTTACTAAGCTAGGCATAACTAACATCATCCCTGCTGCAGCCCCTAGATAAGGATTTCCACCGAAACGTTTAGTTGCAGAAAAACCGATCAAAATAGGTAAGAAAGCAAATGGTGCTGATGCCATGAGGTTGACGATTTCAGCAAATCCTTTAATACCTGGATACATCTCAACTACAGATTGTGGACCAAAAAGTCCAGCACCTGTTAAGACATTATTCAAGGCCATTAATAGACCACCCGCAACTAAGGCAGGAATTAGCGGTACAAAAATATCTGATAGGACTTTAATCAGCTTCATTACTGGATTTGTTTCTTTGCCAGCAACTTCTTTAAGCTCATCTTTTGATACTTCGCCAACACCAGTGATTGCAACTAATTCTTTATAAACTGTGTTAACATCACCAGGTCCGACAATAATTTGATACTGACCATTTGCCTCGAAGGTCCCTTTCAAATCTGGGTCATCATCCAAAGCTACTTGATCGATTTTTGCTGTATCTTTTACAACAAGACGTAACCGTGTTGCACAATGCGCTGCTGCAACGAGGTTATCCTCACCAAGTGCTTTGGCAACTCGGTTTGCTACTTCTTTATGGTTCATAAGCCCCTCCATCTAATCCTCAATAATTGAGTCTTAACGCTAATAAAATAATTTCGTTTCGATATCCATAATTATCAAACGTTTGATACCGTTTACATTTTTTATTATAACCGCTTTCATTATCGTTGTCAAGCGTTTGACAATATTTTTTTTTTGATTTATAATTTGATTATGAAAAAAAAATTTGACTATACTAAACCTTGGACGTCACCACAGCGATATCGAGCTTATAAAGAGTACAATACTGATTATGTCACAGCATTAACAGATGCAGCTATCGCATCTCGCTACCGCAATTCTTATCATATTGAACCAGCAACTGGTTTATTAAATGACCCAAATGGATTTTCTTACTTTAATGGTAAATATCATCTGTTTTATCAAGTCTTCCCTTATGGACCAGTTCATGGTCTGAAATCTTGGGCCTTGATGACATCGACAGACTTAATCCATTGGGAAAATGAAGGTCTTAAGATTATGCCAGATACGATTTATGATTCTCATGGTGCATATTCTGGTACTGCTTTACCTCTGTCAGAAGATGAGCTATTTATCTTTTACACAGGAAATACACGTGGTGCAGATCAATCTCGAGCTGCTTACCAAAATGGTGCTATTTACGATAAACATGGTAAAATAACGAAATTCGACCATCCGCTTTTAACGACACCTGATGGGTATACGAATCATTTTCGTGATCCAATGGTCTTTAAAGTTGATGACCAAGCATATGCTGTTATTGGCGCACAAAGAAGTGATGAAACTGGAACTGTTGTATTGGCAAAGGCAGATAATGCAGACCTAACTTCATGGCATTATAAAGGTGAGTTACACTTTACAGATGAAAAATTGGGTTATATGGTTGAGTGCCCTAATATTGTATTAATCGATCAAAAACCAGTTCTTATCTTGTGTCCACAAGGTCTTGATAAGCGTATTTGTGATTATGACAATGTTTTCCCTAATATGTACGTTGTTGCAGATGCGCTTAATTTAGATACACCTGAATTAGTCAACCCAAGCACCTTACATCGTTTAGATGATGGTTTTGAAGTTTATGCTACACAAGCCTTTAATGCGCCAGATGGTCGAGTTCTAGCCTCATCTTGGTTAGGTTTACCAGATATAGATGTACCTTCTCAAGCTGATGGTGTACAAGGTATCTTAAGTCTAGTAAAAGAATTGACACTTAAAGACGGAAAGTTGTATCAGTACCCTGTAGCTGAAACAGTGTCATTGCGTCAAGCAGCACAAAAACTCACGTTAAGCAACAGACCTATTAGCCAAGATACAAATAGTTACGAGCTTGAAGTTGAACTTTCATCAAGTCAAACACTTTATCTATTTGCAAATGCAGATAAAACATCATTTGTTAGCTTACACGTTGATATGGTAATCGGAAAACTTACCCTAGATAGAGAAAAACTACCAGTCAGTTGGGCAGAAGACTATGGTTATACACGTACAACTTATTTTGATACTCAGTCAGAAAAGCTTAAACTAAATATATTTGCTGATACGTCATCACTCGAAATTTTTGTAAATGATGGTGAAAAAGTGATGTCAAGCAGAATATTTACTGAACCTGAAAATACGCATTTATTTGCTGATAATTCCGTTACAGCAACATTCTGGAAATTAGAGAAATAAGTGCTACATTTTGATATAAATAAGATATTATGTTTTCAGTT
>JAKDQI010000077.1 GCA_030454995.1 Pseudolactococcus plantarum
ATGGTAGAATTAAAGGAAGTATTCTGTTTTAGAACAAGTGCTAAAATGATCTAGGAGAAAAAATGGCTAACATTATTCAAAACATAATTGAAAATGATAAAAAACAGTTAAAAAAATTACATAAAATGGCTGAAAAAGTTGAGGCATACGAAGCTGACTTTGCAGCATTGCCTGATGAAGTACTTCAAGCAAAAACAGATGAATTTAAGACACGTTATCAAAATGGTGAAACGTTAGATGAGCTGCTTTATGAGGTGTTTGCAGTCGCTCGTGAAGGTGCTAAACGCGTATTAGGACTGTTTCCTTATCATGTTCAGATTATGGGTGGGATTGTCTTACATAATGGTGATGTACCTGAAATGAGAACTGGTGAAGGTAAAACACTAACTGCAACTATGCCCGTGTATCTAAACGCCATAGCTGGTGAAGGCGTCCACGTTGTGACGGTCAATGAATATCTTTCTGCACGTGATGCTACTGAGATGGGTGAACTTTACAACTGGCTTGGCTTAACGGTTGGCATTAATTCAGCTACTAAGTCTGCTGCTGAAAAACGTGAAGCCTATGCATGTGATATCACATACTCAACTAACTCAGAATTAGGCTTTGATTATCTGCGTGATAATATGGTAACAACTTTTGAAGAAATGTCACAACGTCCATTGAGTTTTGCCCTAGTTGATGAGGTCGATTCTATCTTGATTGATGAAGCTAGAACACCATTGATTATTTCAGGTCAGGCAGAAAGCTCGAGTGCGCTTTATTATCGTGCAGATCAGTTTGTTAAGCAGTTAAATGGCCGAGAAGCATATGAAGAAGGCGACGATTATAAGATTGATCTTCAGTCTAAAACAATTGGTTTGACAGAAGAAGGGATCGATAAAGCTGAGAAATTCTTTGCTATTGATAACTTATATGACTTAGAAAATGCTGCATTAACACATTATGTTGATAATGCATTACGTGCCAACTATATCATGTTGCTAGATTTTGACTACATGGTTGATGAAAACAAAGAAGTCTTGATTGTTGACCAGTTTACAGGCCGTGCTATGGAGGGAAGACGTTTTTCTGACGGTTTGCACCAAGCGATCGAAGCTAAAGAAGCTGTGCCGATTCAAGATGAATCGAAAACGATGGCATCAATCACTTATCAAAACTATTTCCGTATGTATAAAAAACTCGCAGGGATGTCTGGTACTGCTAAAACAGAAGCAGAAGAATTCCGTGAAATTTATAATATGCAAATTATTCCGATCCCAACGAATGTACCTGTTATTCGGGAAGATCATCCAGACTTGTTGTATCCAACGATTGAATCTAAGTTTACAGCAGTTGTCGCAGATGTTAAAGATCGTCATGATAAAGGGCAACCTATCTTGATTGGTACAGTTGGTGTAGAGACATCAGAAGTGATTTCTAAGCGATTAGTTCAAGCTGGTATTCCACATGAAGTCTTAAATGCTAAAAATCACTTTAGAGAAGCACAAATTATCATGAATGCTGGACAAAAAGGTGCCGTTACGATCGCAACCAATATGGCTGGGCGTGGTACTGATATTAAACTCGGTGCAGGTGTTGTAGATCATCCAGAAGCCGAGTATAGAGGTCTTGCTGTTATCGGGACTGAGCGACATGAATCACGTCGTATTGATAATCAATTACGTGGGCGTTCTGGTCGTCAAGGTGATCCAGGGATTTCTCAGTTCTATTTATCATTAGAAGATGACTTAATGCGTCGTTTTGGTAGTGAACGTGTTGCAGCTATTTTAGATCGTTTCAAACTAGAAGGTGAAGATGCGGTGATAAAATCACGCATGATCACAAATCAAATAGAAGCGTCTCAAAGGCGTGTTGAGGGGAATAACTATGATTCTCGTAAACAAGTCTTGCAATATGATGATGTGATCCGTGAGCAACGTGAAGTTATCTATAAACAACGCTATGAAGTGATTACTGCTGACAAGGATATGACACCGCAATTATTGGGTATGTTCAAACGCACAATCGACAGATTAGTTGATGGGCAGGCACCATTAGGTAAGTTGGATGAGACTGGCACGCAGGATTTAATTGTTCAAGTTGAGAGTAACTTGTTACCAGATGGGGCATTTACTGCAGCTGAAATTGATAAATTGAATTTAGATGAAATCAAAGTGTTGATTTTTGAAAAAGTCAAACTTGTCTATACTGAACAGATGGAAAAATTATCTGACTCAGAACGTCAGTTAAGTTTCCAACAGGCTGTTATTCTTAGAACGGTTGATACAAACTGGTCAGATCACATCGACCAATTAGATCAAATGCGCCAGAGTGTTGGCTTGCGTGGTTATGCGCAAAACAATCCGCTTGTAGAATATCAGCAAGAAGCGTTTGCTATGTTCAATAATATGATCGGTGCGATTGAGTTTGAAGTAACACGTTTGATGATGAAAGCACAAATACATCCTCAAACCACTATTCAGCAAGAAAACGGGCCTAAAATTGTCACAACTGCATCTCAAGAAAATCTAACGACTGTGGCAGCAGCTAAAACTGTGGATGCTGAATTTGATTTTTCAAAAGTTGGTCGTAATGATATTTGTCCATGTGGTTCTGGTAAGAAATTTAAGAATTGTCACGGACGTGCCGGTGCGCTTTAAGCTGAACTACATGATTAGAAAATTGAAAGTATAAAAATGACATTTAAACCATTATCGAAAAAGTTAGAAATAGAAGATATTAAAGAGTTAGGTAAACTATCTGAGGCTACAAAAGCATTGAAAGCTAGTCGTGATTTAGAATTAGAAGCAATTATCAAAGGTGAAGATGATAGAATTTTATTGGTCATCGGCCCATGTTCATCTGATAATGAAGCTGCTGCACTTGAATATGCAAAACGTTTAGCTAAACTTCAAGAGGAAGTTAAAGATAAAATCTTTATGGTGATGCGTGTTTATACAGCAAAACCTCGTACAAATGGTGATGGCTACAAAGGGCTAATACACCAACCAGATGCAACAGCACAGCCTAATTTATTAAATGGGATCAAAGCTGTTCGTGAATTGCATTATAAAGTCATTACTGAAACAGGCTTGACGACAGCAGATGAGATGCTCTATCCTGAAAATCTTCGTATTATTGATGATTTAGTCAGCTATATTGCTGTAGGTGCACGTTCCGTTGAAAATCAACAACATCGTTTTGTTGCCTCAGGTATTGATGTGCCTGTTGGGTTGAAAAATCCAACATCTGGTAACCTTAACGTGATGTTTAATGGTATCTACGCTGCGCAATCACCACAAAACTTTTTGTTTAACCGTACTGAAGTAGAAACGGAAGGGAACCCTTTGGCTCATGCTATTTTACGTGGTGCCTTAAATGAATATGGCAAAAATATTCCTAACTATTATACAGATAACTTGTTAGATACGATTGCAAGCTATGATAAGATGGGGCTGGTTAATCCTTTCATCATGATTGATACGAACCACGATAATTCAGGTAAGCGTTATTTAGAACAAATTCGTATCGTTCGCCAGACGTTAATTAATCGCAAATGGAACCCATTAATTCAAAAATATGTTCGTGGTTTTATGATTGAATCATATCTAGAAGATGGTCGTCAAGATGAGCCAACTACTTTTGGTAAGTCTATTACGGATCCTTGTTTAGGATGGGATAAAACTGTCGCGTTAATCAACGAAATATATGAAACGCTTTAATACTCACGTCAATTTAGTCGTGTTGAAAAAAAGTTAACTGATAAAAAACTGGAGTCTACTTCGGCTTTTTATTTGAATGTTTTTGTCAGAATTTTATAAAAATTAGAAGGAAATATCACAAATGGGAATTCACCAAAAAGGTAGCGTGATTAATATCGCGGAAATCAAAAAGCACGCAAAGTTATCAGATGACGCATTAGCTAAGAAAAATGCACGAGATAAAGAATTAATGAATATCATAAAAGGGGAAGATGACCGTGTGTTATTAGTCATCGGACCATGTTCATCAGATAATGAAGCAGCAGTATTAGATTATGCACATAGACTTGCTAGCTTACAAGAGAAAGTTAAAGATAAAATCTTTATGGTTATGCGTGTATATACGGCTAAACCTAGAACTAATGGTGACGGCTATAAAGGATTGATGCATCAACCAGATACATCAAAATTACCTGATTTAATCAATGGTATTCATGCTGTTCGTGATTTACACTATAAAGTCATCACACAAACGGGCTTGACAACTGCAGATGAAATGTTGTATCCATCAAATCTACATATGGTAGATGATTTAGTAAGTTATCATGCCATAGGTGCTAGATCTGTTGAAGATCAAGAACACCGTTTTGTTGCTTCCGGAATTGACGTACCAACTGGCATGAAAAATCCAACTTCAGGCAATCTTAATGTCATGTTTAATGCGGTTCATGCAGCACAAAACAAACAAAATTTCTTGTATGGCAATGCAGAAGTTGACACAGATGGTAATCCGCTTGCTCACGTTATTTTACGTGGTGCAACAAATGAATATGGCGAAAACGTACCGAATTACTACTATGATGATCTACTAAAAGCAATTAATCAATACGAAAAAATGGGACTTGCTAATCCATTTATTGTAGTTGATACAAACCATGATAACTCAGGCAAACAATTCATGGAACAAATTCGTATCGTGCGTCAAACTTTAATCAATAGAGATTGGAATGAAAAGATTAAGCAAACAGTGCGTGGATTTATGATTGAGTCTTATCTTGAAGATGGACGCCAAGATACACCTGAAGTTTATGGTAAATCAATTACAGATCCTTGTTTAGGATGGGATAAAACGCAAGATTTAATCAATGAAATCTATGAAACATTAGCAAAATAAAAAGGCGAAAGCCTTTTTATCATATCCTTACCCAATAAAGTAGGGAAAAGTATATGATGAAAAGGTTTGAAAAGGCAATAGTATCAGAGTCAAAAAAATATTGTCTTTTCATTGCAAACCTTTTCATTTTGTGATAAACTTATGTTGTTATAGCTTTGCCCAATGCAAAGTTAGAAAAAATTGAAAACACTAAGGAGAATGCAATCATGGCATCTAAAGACTTTCACATCGTAGCTGAAACAGGTATCCACGCACGTCCTGCAACTTTGCTTGTTCAAGCAGCTTCAAAATTCACTTCTGACATCAACCTTGAATATAAAGGTAAATCAGTAAACCTTAAATCAATCATGGGCGTTATGTCACTTGGTGTTGGTCAAGGCGCTGATGTTACAATTTCTGCTGAAGGCGCTGACGCTGCTGATGCAATTGCTGCAATCAGCGAAACTATGACTAAAGAAGGATTGGCTGGAGAATAATCATGACAGAGAAGCTTACAGGTATTGCCGCATCTAGCGGTGTCGCAGTGGCCAAAGCTTATCTACTGGTTCAACCGGATTTGTCATTTGAGACAGTTACTGTCGAAAATACTGACAACGAAGAAGCTCGCTTGGATACTGCCCTTGAGGCCAGCACAGGCGAGCTTAACGTTATCCGAGAAAAAGCCGTAGAAAGCCTTGGAAACGAAGCAGCATCAGTTTTTGATGCACATTTGATGGTCTTGGCAGATCCAGAGATGATCGGTCAAATTAAAGAAACTATTCGTGCTAAGAAAACAAATGCTGAAACAGCGCTTAAAGAAGTAACAGATATGTTCATCGGTATTTTTGAAGGTATGGAAGATAATCCATACATGCAAGAACGCGCTGCTGATATTAAAGACGTTACAAAACGTGTACTTGCAAATCTTCTTGGTAAAAAATTACCTAGCCCAGCAACGATTGACCAAGAGGTTATCGTTGTTGCGCACGATTTGACACCTTCTGATACAGCACAGTTAGACAAAAAATTTGTTAAAGCATTTATTACAAATATCGGTGGTCGTACAAGTCACTCAGCCATTATGGCACGTACACTTGAGATCCCTGCTGTACTTGGTACAAACAATATCACGTCACTTGTGACAGATGGTCAGCTTTTGGCTGTTAACGGTATCACAGGTGATGTTATTATTGAGCCAAGTGAAGCTGAACAAGCAGAATTTATCGCTGCCGGCAAAACATATGCAGACCAAAAAGCTGAGTGGGCATTACTTAAAGATGCTAAAACACTAACAGCAGATGGTAAACATTTTGAATTAGCTGCTAACATCGGTACACCTAAAGATGTTGAAGGTGTTAATAATAACGGTGGTGAAGCTGTTGGTCTTTATCGTACTGAGTTCTTATACATGGATTCTCAAGATTTCCCAACTGAAGATGAGCAATTTGAAGCTTATAAAGCAGTTCTTGAAGGAATGAATGGTAAACCAGTCGTTGTAAGAACGATGGATATCGGTGGAGATAAGGAATTACCTTATTTCGACTTACCAAAAGAAATGAATCCTTTCCTTGGCTACCGTGCACTTCGTATTAGTTTGTCTGAGGGTGGAGATGCGATGTTCCGTACGCAAATGCGTGCTTTACTTCGTGCTTCTGTTCATGGTAAATTACGCATCATGTTCCCTATGGTAGCGCTACTTACAGAATTCCGTGCAGCTAAGAAAATATTTGATGAAGAAAAAGCAAACTTAGTCGCTGAAGGTGTAGTTGTCGCTGATGATATCCAAGTTGGTATCATGATCGAAATTCCTGCTGCAGCAATGCTTGCAGACCAATTCGCTAAAGAAGTAGATTTCTTCTCAATCGGCACTAACGATCTGATCCAATATACAATGGCTGCAGACCGTATGAATGAGCAAGTTGCTTATCTTTACCAACCTTACAACCCATCAATTTTGCGTCTCATTAACAATGTTGTTAAAGCAGCACATGCAGAAGGTAAATGGGCTGGTATGTGTGGTGAAATGGCTGGAGATCAAACAGCTGTACCACTTCTTGTTGGTATGGGACTTGATGAATTCTCTATGTCAGCTACATCAATTTTACAAACACGTAGCTTGATGAAACGTCTTGATACAACTAAGATGCAAGAATTAGCTAATAAAGCATTAACTGAGTGCGGTACTTTGGAAGAAGTTGTCGCTTTAGTTGAAGCCTATACAAAATAAAAAAAGTTCTGGTGTTCACGCATCAGAACTTTTTTCTTTAAGTAAGAAAAAAACGTGGGATTATTACACATCCGACGTGTTTTTATATTACGTATGATGCGGAGAAAGGGATTTGAACCCTCACACCATAAAGATACATGCACCTGAAGCATGCGCGTCTGCCATTCCGCCACCTCCGCTTACTTGTTTTATTATAGCAAAAAAAGATATAAAGTACGTTTATGATGTAGTGTCGTTTTATACCTAACGAGTTATTAGTAGGTTTAGTACGCAACTTTAGCAATTTTGTGCTGATTATTTAAAAGATTTTGGAAGAGATATTTATAATTGATAGTTTTTGGAAGATATTGCTTGACAATGGTAAATAATGCTTGTATAATGATAACGCAAGCGGTTACAAAACAAAAAGTTTTTAGCGAAAAAATGATTAGGTCGTCATACTTCCTAATTAAGTTATCACTAAAATGTTAGGATTGTTATGTTAAAAAAGGCTAGAAAAGAAAAGATTTTAGACCTAGTGAACCATAGTGGTTATGTAACATTAGAATTTTTAGCTCAAGAGTTAGAGACGAGTGAATCTACAGTTAGACGAGATTTGACGGAGTTAGATCACATGCATAAACTCAAACGACTGCACGGTGGTGCTGAAAGTCTTGAGAGTCTTCGCTATGAGGAGAATGTTGCTGAAAAATCTGTAAAGCACGTAGCAGAAAAGCGGTTGATAGCTAAAAAAGCTGTTGAAAAACTTGAAGATGGTGATGTGATTTTTATGGATGCCGGAACAACGGTAGCGATGATGACACCATATATATCCGATGTGGGTAATCTGACAGTCGTGACTAATTCAGTGCATACAGCCTCAGAATTACTAGATCGACAGATTAAAACGATTGTTATCGGAGGTGTTGTTAAGGCAACAACAGATGCTGTCACTGGCAATGTCGCCGTCCAGCAAATCATGTCATTTAACTTTAGTAAAGCCTTTGTTGGGGCTAATGGTATTTCACGTGATGGTGGTATCACAACTCCAGATGATGAAGAAGCGACGATTAAGCGATTGGTTTTAGGGCAAGCTAAAAAGAAATTTATACTTGCTGACAGTTCAAAATTAGGTAAAATTTATTTTGCAAAAATTGCAGAATTTGATAAAAGTATTGAGATAATAACGGAGGAAATCAATGATTTACACAGTAACACTTAACCCATCTATTGACTTTTTAGTCAGATTACCAGAATTTAAAGTGGGTGAAGTTAACCGCATGACGAGTGACGATAAATTCCCAGGTGGTAAAGGGATTAATGTTTCACGTATCCTATCTCGTATCGATTCAAGTTCGACAGCATTTGGTTTTCTTGGTGGATTTACTGGTGACTTTATCAAAACGAAGTTGGAAGCTGAACAAATCGTGACAGATTTTGTATCTATTACATCAGATACAAGAATCAATGTTAAGATTAAGTCTGACATTGAAAGTGAAATTAATGGTGCTGGTCCAGAGATAACAGATGCAGAGCGTACAGCTTTCATCGATAAATTATCAGTATTGAAACCCTCAGATATCGTTGTATTGGCTGGTTCTGCACCAGCAAGTCTAGGTCAAAATTTTTATCTAGATGTTATTGAAAAAATAAAATCACAAGGTGCAGAATTTGTCATCGATATTGAAGGTGATGTACTTGTGAAATCACTTGCCAATAAGCCATTAGTAGTAAAACCCAATAATCATGAACTTGGTGCGATTTATGGTGTGACATTTGATTCAGTTGAAGAGCTTATTCCTTATGGACATAAACTTTTAGCTGATGGTGCACAATACGCAATGATTTCTATGGCTGGAGATGGTGCACTCCTTTTTGCAGATGGCAAAACTTATTTTGCCAAAGCTGTTAAAGGTGTAGTGAAGAATTCAGTGGGTGCAGGTGATTCTATGATTGCTGGTTTTGTAGGTGAATTTGCAAAATCACATGATGCAGTTAAAGCCTTTAAACAAGGTGTCGCCTGTGGTACTGCAACAGCATTTTCAGATGATTTAGCTTCAGCAGCATTCATCGAAGAAATCGCTAAACAGGTTGTTGTTGAAGAACGGTAATTAAGGAT
>JAKDQI010000078.1 GCA_030454995.1 Pseudolactococcus plantarum
TATCAAACCGCAATAGAGAACGTTACAAGCGTATAAACTGTTACTTTTGGTAGGTATTTCACTCTGTGTTGTTTTACCTAGTGTTTTATTGATGATATCATATGCATATTGATAGATACAATCGTTAAGTAGAGATATATTTCATTAAAATAAACATAAGCATGATAACTTAACTGACTTTTTTTTACGATAAAAACTTATTTCCATGCTATAATGAAATAGATTTGGTAATTCTCATGAAATTAACATTTTATTAATTCAAGGCGTATATACCATAACTTGCTACTATACGTTATCGTATCACGTGTGCATGGATGGTTAACCATTTTGCCTTCAAACTGTTCATATTTTGAACAATCACTTACTAAAAACAACTTCCAAACAGAAATGGATACAATGAAAACCGCATTTTATATCGTAAATGCTTTGCGCTTCATAGCGGAAGTAATGACTCTGATTATGCTTATCACTTACGGCCTTCGTTTTGCTTTCCCGTTGAATGTATTCATAGGCTTACTACTACCTGCTTGTTTATTGGTCATATGGGGTTTTTTTGTTTCACCAAAAGCAAAGGTTGTGCTAAGCCTGTTGCTAAAATGCTTTATAGAAATCGTAATCTTTACAGCTGCTTATCTCATTTTTCATCACTTTTCACATACTCAGCTACCTATTTTATATTTGTGCTATGCCATCATCACAAGTATCTGTTCAAAAATAATTGATAGACTTTTAGAAAGCAACTAATATAATCACACTTTCTATTTATTACTTAACACACGCATCACATAGATGTCGTGATATATGACACGAAACAGTGTTTATCAAAAGGAGAAATTATGAAATCAAAATTACACACATTAGTTGGTTCAATAGGCGCAACGATTGGTTTATTCGTATTTTTAGCTTACATTCCGCAAATCATCTCTAATCTACAGGGCGACAAAAGCCAACCTTGGCAACCGCTAATCGCTGGTATCTCTTGTTTTATCTGGGTACTATACGGTCTCACAAACGAGCCTAAAAGAGATTATATTTTGATTGTACCAAATACGTTAGGTGTTATTCTTGGGATATTGACTTTTATTACGTCATTATAAATGATTTAGCACTCTTTTTTATAAACTGAAATTAATATGACGTCATCTCATCGCTCTGTGATGACTTATTGATACTCGAGCAACACAGGATATTTACCATATAACATAAGAAAAAAAGCCTTCGGACAATGCCAAAGGCTTTTTTCATCTTGTCGTGCCACGCTGAATAAATGTCACATCAAGTAGCTGTTCCTTTTGGATTTCTTCTCCCTTAGCTAACGATAACACCATATCCACAGCACATTTAGCCATTTCTTCGGTCGGTTGCTTAATAGTAGAGACAACATAATCACGTTCAGCACTCATTTTGATGCCATCACAGCCTATCAGTTGCACATCTTCAGGAACTTTTCTCCCCAATTCATCCAAAACCGTTAATACATCAAGCGCTTCGTAGTCATTGATTGCGAATATACCATCAATGGTTGGGTGTGCAATCAAAAATTGTTTTATTTGCGCTTTGTTGTCTAATACAGGTTCTAGCATATCAAGTTTTGAAAAGCGTACATTTACTTTTTTAGCTTCGCTTTCAAAACTTTCACCACGCTCCATTGTCCTATTTTTGATTAGGTTATGCGACCCGATATAAGCAAGATGTATTGCTTCACTGCCTACCAAAACCTCAAAAGCTAATTGTCCAATTCTTTTGTTATCACTTGCTACATAGGCAACATCTTGTGTAAAAAGTCGATCAATACTGACAAATGGAATACCATCACTGATATAGTTTTCAATATCTGTATAGGTAATCGCAATAATCCCATCACACCGATTTTGATCAACTAATTTAACATACTCAACCTCTTTTTCAGATTGTCCATCGCTATTACAAAGATAGAGCTTATAATCATGTTGAGATAAAAATTTTTCAACATGATAAGCAAATTCTGAAAAAAAGGGGTGCCAAATAGTTGGTACAATCAGCGCAACTGTATGAGTCATTGCGCGTTTGAGTCCTCTTGCTGTCTCATCAGGAATAAAATCTAAGGCTTGAATCGCTTGCGTCACTTTTTCATAAGTAGACTGCTTAACTTTAGTGCCATTGATCATTCTAGAAACTGTACCTACCCCTACACCAGCTAAATTGGCCACATCTTTCATCGTTGCTTTTTTCATGTCATAACCCGCTATCTAATAGACTTTTATGCTATTTATATATTGACACTTGGAAAGATTCTGATTGGATTTGTATTTTTCCATTTTCTGATTTTGGATAAAAAGTATTTGAAAAAACGTATTCATTATTGATGATCAGCTCAATACTTGAAACATCTACCACAAGTGTTAGTTTGATTTTATCACAGGGTATACGACATTGTCTAATACTTTTATCATTTGCTGAATCTTTAATCTTGTTTGCTATCTGACTTCTATCAAACGTTAACAGTTGGTCCAAGTACGTTATCTTAACATACTCGTCTTTCGTACCAATCTTAATTGTAAACTCTTGATTAAATTCCCCTGTTAACAATGGTACGAGTTCAGTTTCAAAATGCGTTTGATGATCGTAATTGGTTTCTTCTTTAAATAGGTCATAAAATTCGCTGATATAATCTTGTTTAATGATACCATCCTGAAGGTTTAAAACCTTCGGGATAGTCATAGAACCAGCCCATAGATGTCCCAGGTCATCAGTCGGTATATTTCTTCCCCACATCTGCTCCCACGCTATCATAATGCGCCGATTCTTATCATCTAACAGCGTTTGTGGTGCATAAAAATCTAACCCACCATCTATTTCCTCTACAGATTCAGTAACGAATTGACCTGTTTCCCAATCTACTTTTCCGATAAACCAGACTGAACTATTGACGTTGGTAAAACGAAAGTCATCAGGTTCAAATCCAATGGGGGAAACAATTAAAATATCCTTATCGCCAAGTGAAAACAAATCAGGGCATTCCCAGATTAAGCCTTGACCCTTTTTTGCCTCCAAAAATTTTGATTTAAAAGTCCAATTTTCCAAATCAGCACTTTCGAACAACAGCACATTGCCGACATTGTTCTCTGTTGAGGCAACAAGTGAATAATATAATTCCCCATGTTTAAAAAGTTTAGGATCTCTAAAATCCCTTGTATTTTCCACTTGTCTCTCATCTATTACAGGATTATTTTTAAATTTTTTAAAGTGAATACCATCCTGACTTTTTGCCAGACATTGAACTTGACGTATCTCTCCATCATTGTCCACATGCCCTGTATACATCAGTACTAATTCATCATCAATAACCAAAGCTGTTCCAGAAAAACAACCGTCTTTATCATATGCTTGATCCGGTATCAATGCCACAGGTAAATGCTCCCAATGAATCAAATCATGACTTTTTGCATGTCCCCAATGCATTGGGCCCCATTTTGCACTATAAGGGTGATACTGATAAAACAGGTGATAGGCACCTTTATAGTAAACAAAGCCATTTGGGTCATTTATCCACCCAATTGGTGCTGAAAAATGTATTTTTGATTTATAACGTTGCGTCACATCCCCTTGATGTTTGTCAATCCACTCATTAACTGTCATAGACACTTCCTTTTATTTAATATAATTATCATAATTAGTTTGTTTTATTTTTAGCCATTCATCTAAACCGTAAGCTTTAAGCTGTTTGATATAAGCATCCCACTCTTGGTCTATATTTCCCTTTGTAATCCATTCATCACGTTTTTGTGTGATATAGTCTTGCATATCGGCATCAATATCAGCAATTCTCTTTGTGTCCTGTTTACTCATGAAGATATTAGGATAATTGAATTCATTATTGACATGTGGGAAGATATATTTTGACATCAAATCTAAGCGCCATTTCGCATCATCAGGCATAGTCGTATATTTACCATAATAAGCATTTAGAACGGCTAATGGGCCACCTACTGATGTTTTTTGACGTAGTTCAACTGGTGATGTCCCACCTAATGGCTCATGTGTTAATTTATTGGCTGCTTGATCATATTTAAAGATATTTTGACCTTTTTCGCCATAAGTTCCCCAGTTATTTTGAATAGATTGCACTGGTGCATACATTTGATCAATCCATTTTGCTGTTAATTCCATATTTTTATTAGCAGAAGTCACGACAAATCGATCTCGGGAAAATCCAAAGTTATTTGTTCTGGTAACATTAATTTTGCCATCTTCTCTTGCTAGTGGTTGATACATAACATAATCATCTCCAGGTCCTGTCACATTATGTGGATCCCAGGTAAAGTATAAACCATATTTTTGATCAGCACCTTTAGCAACATATCTAGACCAATCTTGTTCAAAACTTTCCGTATCAATCAATCCTTCACTGTAACATTTATTTAAATATTTTATAGCTTCTTTATATGAATTAGTATTTGCTGTAAATTGAACTTTTCCATCGTTATTAACAATCAGATGCTGTCCATTATCCCCACTACCATCACCAAATGCTGCAAATAACATTTTAAAATCATTCCCATCATCACTTGACATAAAGCTCAATGGAATTTCATCTTTCTTACCATTGCCGTTTGGATCTTTTTCTTTGAAAGCCTTTAAAACTTCGTATAAGTCTTTAGCAGTTTTAGGCTGTGATAGCCCTAATTTATTCAACCATTTTTGATTAATCCAGCCCAGGGAATTTACTGTATGAATAGATTCCTTGCCTTTTCCTAACTCTTCAATCCATGGTAAAGAATAGATATGCCCATCTGGTGCTGTTAACATTTTTTTATACTCTGGAGAGGCTTTAAAAACCGCTTGTAAATTAGGCATATATTTTTCAATCGCATCTTCAAGTGGCACAATCACACCATTTTTTGCCCAAGTTAGTAAATCTTGCTCACTAGCTTGTGCATTGAATATCGCATCAGGTAGTGCTCCTGAGGCAATATCAAGATTACGTTTTTCAGGAAAATCATTTGGATAATTAGTCCAGTTCACTTTCACGTTACTTTGTTTTTCAATTCTCTTAAAAATTGTCATATCATTTGGATCTTTTGGCGCAACCTGATTTTCCGATGTCAGTATATTTAATGATACGCTTTTTTTAAGTGGAAAACTAATATTTTTTAGCCCATAATCTTCAGAAGCTGTCTCTTTTTTTGCTTTACTCCCACACCCCACCAAAGCAACGGCTGAGATTAGTACAATACTAGCTGCAAGTAATTTTTTCATCTAAATTCTCCTTTATAAATTGTCTCAATGTTCTTCATGTTTTTAATTGGTTAACCCTTGAGCGAACCGACCATAACGCCTTTATCAAAATATTTTTGGAAAAATGGATACATGACAACAAGCGGTAAACTCGAAATAATGATTGTTGCATATTTAATTAACTGAGCAACTTTTTCCATTTCTGCCATAGCAGCTTGAGCCCCAACCATGTTTGTATCAATCTGATTTTGTATTAAAATATTACGTAGAACGAGCTGTAATGGTTGTAAATCAGTATTTTTAATATAGATCATGGCATCAAAGTAGCCATTCCACTGACCGACAAACGCATATAGAAACAAGACAAACATGATTGGTTTAGCTAATGGCAGCATAATTTTCCAAAAAATTTGCATTTGATTTGCGCCATCAATTACTGCTGCCTCCTCAATCTCATTGGGAAGTCCTTGAAAATAAGTTTTAGCTAAAATGATATTCCAAACGTTAATTGCACCAGGTACGATAATTGCCCAGGCAGTATCAAGCATCCCTAGATCTTTAACAACTAAATAGGTCGGAATTAAACCGCCTCCAAAAAACATGGTAATCAGAAATAAATAAGTAATAACTCTTCTACCCACAAAGTCAGGTTTCGACAGCGGATAGGCACATAGCATGGTTACAGCAGTTGAGAAGAAGGCAAACCCAAATGAATAAAGTAGCGAATTGATAAACCCCCTTAATATCGAACCATTAGCTAATACTTTTTTATAGCCACTCAACGTCCAATCACTTAAGTGAAAACTGATCCCTTTACTCATCAAACTATCTGGTGACTGAAAACTCGCTGCTAATACATATAAGAGTGGGACAACAGTGATAATCACTAATAAAAACAAGAGGATTTTATTAACGACAAGGACTCGCTTATCAAAAGCAGTATAATGTTTATTCATGTTTACAACCCCTCTCCATCATTTAACTTTTTAACGACCTGATTTACGCTGACAAGTAAGACAAGATTGATGACTGAATTAAATAAGCCAACTGCTGTAGAATAGCTATAATCGCCAGACTGCAACCCTACTTTATACACATAAGTTGCTATAATTTCTGAACTTGGTAAATTCATCGTTGTTTGTAGTAAATATGCCTTTTCATACCCAATACTCATAATGCCACCAGCTGCAAGTATAAAACTAATTGTCATGACAGGTTTTAGTGCCGGTAAATCAATATGCCAAATTCTTTGAAAAATATTTGCACCATCAATTTCTGCCGCCTCTACTAGTTCTGGAGAGACATTCGCTAATGTTGCAGTATATAGTATTGAAGACCACCCAATGCCTTGCCATATTCCTGAAAAGATATAAAGTGGTCTAAAATAATTTGCACTCGTCATAAATGGTAAAGTTTTGCCAGTCAAACTTTGAATGATGTGGTTTATAGGCCCTTTATTTGCAAAAAACAAGAATAACATCCCGGCAATAATGACAACAGAAATAAAATTAGGTGCGTACAAGATCAGTTGTAATCTCTTCTTTAATTTATCACTTGCAATCAAATTAAATGATAATGCGAGAATAATAGGTGGGAAAAATCCTAATAATAATCCGTAAACACTTAGCTTTAGGGTATTCCCTAGCAAAATAGGAAAATTTGGAGATGAGATAAACCGACTAAAATGTTCTAACCCAACCCACTCACTTCCCATAATCCCATTGAGCGGATTATAATTTTTAAAGGCTATCAAAAGTCCATAGATCGGGACATACTTAAAGACAATCGTCAAAATTACTGCAGGAGCAACTAGTAAATATAACATGTAGTTGTTCTTGACATAGTGGTATTTTTCCACCAAATTGTTTTTCATATCATTCTCCTTCTAACGGAAACGTTTCCAAAATATATTATTTGTATGCGCTTTCATTTATAAATTAATATTATCATAAGAATAAATAGGTGTCAACACTTTTTTGGAAACGTTTCTATTTTTCTTGATAAATTAAACTGCTTACCTAAAAATTCAGATAAGCTGTATATTTTTTAATTTATAGACATATCACCAGTTTCATTTCTAATGCATAAACCGGCTCTTGCTTTAGTCGTCTTGTTCGCAATTTGTTCCCGAGATATCTCTTTATCGCCATTGGTCGTCATCAAATAGTATGGTGGCAAACCTGTATCTTTAATATAAATATCACCAGTTTGGTTAGTAATCTTACCACCTAGTAAGATCTTACTGTCTTCAACTTCAATATCTCCGCTTATATTTTGAAAAGTTGCTTGATCAAACGTCACACGATACATTAACAGATTTTCATTTTGTGCTGACATAGTAGCATTTTTTGCTGAAACTGTATTAAATGTAATGTTACCATTCTTATTATTTGCTGAAATTGATGGGATCTGATTCAGTTTTTTAAAAGTTAGGTTACCATATTGATTACTAGCATAAACTGACTTAATAGAAGACTTATCCGGTATGACTATGGTAATTTTTGATGCCGGTTCACCTAAACTAAAAATCGTTTGATCGTTTACAGTATTGTTTTGTTTGATCGTCAATGTATCCGATTTAAACGATACAGACAGAGCCTTTTCTGATTGTTTAGGGCCATAATAGGTTAGGTCAATATCAAATTTAGCTCCTGTCGTTACAACAATATCAGAATTAGTCGCATCAATATGAATTGCGTTAACTTTTGATTCATCCGCTGGAAATGCTTTCATGGTGCTGTTGAGGTTTATTGTATTAGCTTCAGCATACTTGAACCCATTATGCCATAACAAGCTACTAGGCTTGTGAACTTGCCAAATTTCATAAGCACTTACGCTACCAATGATTAATAATATGACGCCTACTATCAATACTCTCTTACGATTCATGTCTCACTCCTTTTTTATTGACAATTTTTTACCTATCCACTTTATGGCAAAATTAAAAATAAGTTTTAACCAGTTAATGACGATCAAACTAATTGGTGATAAAACCATTGCCAAGCCGATTAAGGTGATACCACAGGAGATATAAAACAGACCTCCTAACACTGACTGAGTTAATATTAAAATACCACCTATACCACTGATAACTCCTGCAATACTTATGGATCCTATAAAAACTAACACTGTTAAGACAAGTGATATAAAGATTACCAAAACTGCAAATATGATGGCTAAGAAAGCAATCATGACTGGAATTAAAATGGGCGAAGCAAACAATGCCAAAATAATGACTCGAGCAAGTTTAAAAGGTGATTTTGTATTTTCAAAGCTTACCTCTTTTTCATCTCCTACATAATAATCAGCTAATAGTCTTCTTGCCAAATTTTTAGGTGTACCAAACTCAGCAACTGCTTGTGCATCTGTTAAATGTCCTTCATAGATATAAGCTTCATAATAAAACAATGCTTCTTGTCTTTCTTCTTCTGGCAAACCAATTAGATTTTCTGCTAAATCTTCTATATAGTTCATGAAATCCCTCCTAAAAGTGTTGTTATTTTTGTTGCAAATTTTTGCCATTCATCTTTAATTTCATCTAAATGCTGAAGACCTAGAGGCGTAATCTGATAATAGCGCCTCATACGACCTTCAAATGCCTCATCATATGTGATTAAATCACCACTTTTTTGTAACCTTCTGAGAACTGGATACATGGTCGATTCTGAAACATGGACATATTTTTGTGTTTCTTTTGTTAAGAGATAGCCATACATATCCTGTTTTTCCAGAATTGCAAGGGCACTACCGTCTAATAAAAGTGTCGGCACCTGAATACTCATATTATTTCTCCTTCAATACTATTTTGTATATAGTATTATGTCAAATATAAAAACAAGAATAATTATATTTTGG
>JAKDQI010000079.1 GCA_030454995.1 Pseudolactococcus plantarum
AAGACACCGCCTTTTCACGGCGGTATCACGGGTTCGAATCCCGTACGGACTATCAGTAAAAATCATGTCTCTGACATGATTTTTTTTATATTTATTATACATAGATTATCTGCTAAGCTGTTGTTTAAATAACATTTTGAGGTGCTGCACATCATTATTATTTATGGATGGTAAACATTTAGAGAAAAAAACTTAAGCAAGAAAAGTATTGCTTAAGTTTTTTTATTTAAGAGTTTTATGCTCTGACTAGTTACTTGAATTAGGGACTTCAGGAGTATTAAAGTTTAGTTTATCAGACGAGTGGTCTAATTTAATCGTTGTTGTTTTTTCTTTACCATCACGGTAATAAGTCACTTTTATGCTATCACCAATATTGTATTTGTAAAGTACTGTCTGGAGTTCAGTACTGCTTGTCACTTTCGTGTCACCTAGTGCTGTGATGACATCATATTTTTTGAGTCCAGCTGTAGCAGCAGGGAAACCATCTTGAACTTTTGCGATGACAATTCCTGTCGTGACTGAGCTAGGTAGTTTGAGTTGGTCTTGATATTGGGAACCAATACTTGCTAGATCAACCATTTGTACACCGAGTGCTGGTCGTTTGATTTCACCATCTTTTTCAAGCTTATTGATGATGTTGACAACATCATTTGAGGGAATGGCGAAACCCATACCTTCAACTGATACATCACTTGATGAAGCACCAGTTGCTGAAATTTTACTTGAATTAATGCCAATGACCTGACCTTCAACATTAATGAGCGCACCACCAGAATTTCCTGGATTAATAGCGGCATCTGTTTGCAATGCATTAATATTGACAGTTTGATTACTTTCATTTTTCATGATAACTTGGCGTGATAAGCTGGAAATGATACCTTCTGTTGCTGAATTTGCATATTTACTACCAAGTGGTGAGCCGATTGCTATAGCAGGTTCTCCAACCGTTAGTTTTGCAGAATCGCCAAATTGCGCTACTTTTGTCACTTTTTGAGATGCTATTTTGATTACAGCCAAATCACTATAAGCATCTTTACCAACTAGGGTACCTTTTACTTTGCTACCATCTGATAGTAGAATTTCTAAAGAACTGGCACCATCTACTACGTGATTATTCGTGACGACATAAGCAGTATCACCATCTTTTTTGTAGATAACACCGGATCCTTCAGAAGCTTCTTGTTCTTTGGTTGAGTCGCTATTTTTGTCTGTTTGGCCATCACTGCCAAAAAGGTCATCAAGAGAATTGCTAGCAGCAGGTTTTTGATAGTTAATGACAGAGACGACTGCATCAGAAACTTTACTAATTGCCTTTGTTGTATCGCTAGAAACTTTGTAAGCAGTGTTGACAACTTTTGCAGCTCCTGGATTATTAGTAACAGTACTATTTGCTGGGTTGAAATGGTCATAAGCGACATTACCACCTAAGGCAATCGCACCACCAACAATCCCAGAGAAGATAAATTTTGCAGCTGTTTTATTATTATTTTTCATATGTTAAGTCCTTAATTGTTATTTAGATCAAGATAAGTTTACACTATACCTCTTAATTATACCTTAAAAAATGAGGTTTGTTAATTATTAAGTCATATCAGTATACTAATGGTTGAAAACATCAATAAGTTATTCACAATAATGTGAATAACTTATCTATTTGTGAACAAGTGTGAAGAATATGACTTGTTTTCCACAATATTGTGGAAAAAACATTAGAAATGTGGATAAAACAAGTTTTCATATATTTACATTTCATGATAGTTGTGGATAAAGGACGTTATTTTCTGCTATAATAAAATGATGAAAGTAAAAATAATTAGTGTTGGTAAATTAAAGGAAAAATATTTAAAAGATGGCATTTCAGAATACGTCAAACGTCTATCTCGTTTTGCTCAAGTTGAGTTGATAGAGTTAGTGGATGAAAAAACACCTGATAACGCATCAGAGAAAGAGAATGAACAAATTCTTTTAAAAGAAGGTCAGCGTATTTTAGCTAAATTGTCAGAGCGTGATTTTGTCTTTGCTATGGCTATAGAAGGGAAACTTATCTCATCGGAGGCATTATCAGAAACATTTGAACGTGCTATGCAACAGTCATCGACGCTTGTCTTTATTATTGGTGGTAGCCTGGGATTAGCACCACAGGTGAAAAAAAGGGCAAACGAGCTGATTAGTTTTGGACGGATAACATTACCTCATCAGCTGATGAGGTTAGTATTAGCAGAACAAATTTATCGTGGGTTTATGATTAGAGAAGGTAGCCCGTATCATAAGTAAGTCAGTATGAAGAGATAAATTTGTGTCTATTTTACGTGGACAGTGATTAATTTGAAAACTAAGGTGGGAGAATATGAGTAACAAAAACTATCGTATTTTTGAACGTGTCCGAGTGGCAATACTACTAGCATTTATCAGTGGTTTTGTGGATGCCTATACGTTTGTGACACAAGGGCAACGTTTTGCTGGTATGCAAACAGGAAATATGATTTATCTGATGAAGAATCTAGCGGAGGGACGTTTGGTTACAGCAGCAAGTTACTTGCTTCCCTTGTTTGCGTTTACTTTAGGTAGTTTGTTGACTTATTTTGTCAGGAAATTTGCGGTAGGTCGCAAGCACTTAAGGTGGCACGCTTTGGCAGGGCTGATTATCTTTGTGGGTATCTTGTACACAGCTATAGCTGCACCCTACTTGACGTCACAGTGGACTGTTTTATCTTTATCGTTTATCGCAGCAGTCCAACTAGAATCTTTTAGAAAGATGCGTGGCGCGCCGTATACGAGTACAATGATGACCGGAAATTTAAAAAATATGACTGTATTGATTTCACAGGGTTTGTATGAGAAAAATAGAGAGACTTTGAAACGCGGATTTTATGTATCTCTGGTGATAGCAGGGTTTTGTTTAGGTGTCTTTTTATCCACAGTCTTGTCTATCCATTTTCATCAACGCGCACTTTATGCCATCTTACCTGTGGTATTTGGTTTTAATGTGGTCCTTTATAGAGAGAAAATAGCACGCTAATCAGATATATTATTGAAAAGGTCTGAGCTTGGGCAATTGATTAAAGCTATTTTTCAGACTTATTAACAGGTGAAAAAGGAAAAAAATGAAAGGGCTTAGTGGTGATGGAGGCTCTTTTTATGATCATCTCGAACGTTTAAAAAACGTCAACCATGAGTTCAAGATAAATCTATTGACAAAGTTAGATAGCGTGATAAAATAGTAACAATATCAAATTGCCAAGCAAGAAATTGCTCATTATAATATAAGAAAGAAGGAACCATTTCGATGTCAAATTGGGATACTAAATTTTTGAAAAAAGGCTACACTTTTGATGATGTACTGCTAATTCCTGCTGAAAGTCATGTGCTACCAAATGAGGTAGATATGAAAGTACAACTTGCACCCAACTTGCTTTTAAATGTTCCACTCATCTCTGCTGCGATGGATACAGTGACTGACAGTGCTATGGCGATTTCTATGGCACGTCAAGGTGGTATGGGTGTCGTACACAAGAACATGAGTATTGATGAGCAAGCCGATGAGATCAGAAAAGTGAAGCGCTCAGAGTCTGGCGTTATCACAGATCCGTTCTTTTTAACACCTACAGATACTATCCAAGCAGCAGAAGACTTGATGTCTACTTACCGTATTTCTGGTGTACCGATTGTTGAAACATTGGAAAATAGAAAACTTGTTGGTATTTTGACTAACCGTGATTTACGTTTTGTGGAAGATTATACACAAGAAATTCAAAATGTGATGACTTCTGATGCCTTGGTGACTGCTCAAGTAGGTACTACGTTAAAAGAAGCAGAATCATTGTTACAAAAACATAAGATTGAAAAACTACCGTTAGTTGATGGCGAAGGCCGTTTGTCTGGTTTGATTACCATCAAAGATATCGAACGTGTGATCGAATTTCCAAACGCTGCCAAAGATGCCAAAGGCCGTTTATTAGTTGCTGGAGCTGTAGGTGTCTCATCTGATACATTTGATCGTGCTGAAGCCCTATTTGAAGCTGGTGCTGATGCGATCGTTATCGATACGGCTCATGGTCATTCAGCTGGTGTTTTAAGAAAAATTGCAGAAATTCGTGCGCATTTCCCGGATCGTACCTTGATCGCAGGAAATATCGCAACTGGAGAAGGTGCGCGTGCTTTATATGAAGCGGGTGTAGACGTTGTTAAAGTTGGGATTGGACCGGGATCGATTTGTACAACACGTGTTGTCGCAGGTGTTGGTGTTCCTCAAATTACAGCAATCTATGATGCAGCAGCTGTGGCGCGTGAGTATGGCAAAGCAATCATCGCTGATGGTGGGATCAAATATTCTGGGGATATCGTTAAGGCGTTAGCTGCTGGTGGTCATGCGGTTATGCTTGGCTCAATGCTTGCAGGTACAGATGAATCGCCAGGTGAATTTGAAATCTACCAAGGCCGTAAATATAAAACATACCGTGGTATGGGTAGTTTATCAGCCATGAAAAAAGGCTCATCAGATCGTTACTTCCAAGGTGGGGTTAATGAAGCAAATAAACTAGTACCAGAAGGTATCGAAGGACGTGTTGCTTATAAAGGTTCTGCGACAGATATCGTCTTCCAGATGTTAGGTGGACTTAAGGCAGGTATGGGATATACTGGTGCGGCAGATATTAAGGCGTTACATGATAATGCACAATTTATCGAGATGTCAGGTGCAGGACTAAAAGAAAGTCATCCACATGATGTTCAAATCACCAAAGAAGCTCCGAACTATTCTGTACATTAAGCATTAAATAGCTGATAAAGTAAATGAAATGAACAAGATAATTTGTTTACTAGCTGAATTAAAATAAAAAAACGATGCAAATGAGGTGATCTCATTGCATCGTTTTTTGTGTAATCATATGTAAGTCTAGTGTTACATAGATAGGTGTATATATGCGTTTAACTAAGGTGTACTAGACAGTGTCCACATGATAGTGCCGCTAAATTTAGCATTAGTTTTTTGTTTGTCGATTGGCACTGATAACGCAAGTGGTGATGTCTTACTTTTATCAATCACCGTCGTTTCCCCATCACTTGGATTATCTGCTGTGTAAATCAAGGTGTCCTCATTATTTAAAATCGTATTCCCATAAGATAAGCAGTTAGCAAACGATATCCTTTTTTGTTTAGCGTTAACCTCTTGTATGGGTGAGCTTTCACGAACAGTTAGCTCCCATTTTGATAAACTATTTTTCCCTCTGGTATCAGCTATTTTTAGTGACTGATCTAGCTTAGCCGTATAGGTTTGAAGCTTTGTTGAGACAGGATGTGTACCAAAATCAACCTGGCTAGGTACCTCTTCAAATGTTAGTGCACCGTTATAGGCTAAGATGGCTTTGTAGTCGTTACTGCCAGGTAGCACATATCCACCAGCACCTGTGATCGCTGCTTTGAGATTGTCTATAGAGCGCTCACCTTTTGGATCTACATAAGATTCAAGACGCCAGCCTTTAGCTTGAGTTTTAACCCAATTGTCAAACCAATCTTGTGTTGCGTTGATCTTAGTATCGTCTATGACAGCACCTGTTAATGCTTGTGTTATGGTGTGAGTACCAGGGCTATCAGGAGGCGTTTGTGATCCATCATGATCAAAGGATATAGAAAAGTTGACGTCTTGTGTCTTGGCACTTAGTGTGATTAAGAAATCATTAACCCCATTAACAAACGTCGGATTTTCCTGAAGTGCAGCCTCAAGTGCAGTAAGTCCTGGTATAGTTGTATCTGTATAGTCATTTCCATTTGGTGCGTGCACCATACTGATAACATAGCCATCTGGTACTGTGACAGGGAAGTGTATTGGGCTATCCGTATAACCAGATAATTTAAGTTGTGGAGGTAAATCTGCTTGTAGTTGTCCAGGAATACCATTTTGCCCTGGAACATCTTCAGCCCATGCATACTTTACACTACCTGCTTGCAATTTAGGTTTATAGTTGACTGTGATTACATTTGGATTAGGTGTTCCTGCAGGGAAATTTTGGATGGTAATTGGGTTAGATATGCTATCTAATGTGTATCCTTCAGGTGCTTTTGGGGCAATAAAATCAGAAGTATTTGTACTTGTATTTGGTGCCACGACACTGACTGTGTCTCCTACACTTCCAATAATAGTAGAAGGGTTCCATTTTTGATTAGCTGGGGTCATCTGTTGACCAGTTTTGGTGTTGATATACTTGATGCCAACGGCCTGTTGCCCTCTGCTTGCGGTTATTTCATTACCAATTGTGACTGACATCTCAGAGTAATTATTCCCAGTAGCAGCTACGAATCCGATAGCCATACTTTTTTGTAGCGTAATATTTTTTTGAGCGAGATAGTAGACGCCATCGTTTTCAGACGTATATTCCAACGTGCCTTCTACATTTCCATTATTATCACTCTTGATTGGTTGCCATTTCATATCGAATTTATGGAATGTACCATTTTCAGGGGTGTAATCAGCGGAGGTTGCTAATATTTGGGCATTACTTCCATTTCCTCGAGCAATAACTGTAGCAGTGTTGAATCGTTTGTATAGACCACCCTTCCCCATATATTTATAAGAATAGTTATTTCCTAGAAAATAGGTATTTGGACCTAGGTTTCCAATACCAAGGCCATTTCCCCTACGACCTTTAGAGAGATCACTAGCAGGTCGGTCAGTTATGATGATACCGTTTGCATCACCTAACTGTTGCGCTGCATACTTACCAGCTGCCTTTGCATAAGTAAATCCAGTTAGGTGTACAGGTTTCTCCATATTAATGGCATAATTTAATGGGAGCCAAGAACCAGCGCCATTGCTAAAAGTTCCAAAATTGTAAGTACCTGTAGATGCCCATCCTGCGTTAACTGTATTTATTATCACTGGTATATAGTTTGTTTGTGTTATAAAATCCGTATATGTCAACTCTTGGGTTTTGGTATCTATCGTCTCCCCAGGTTCTAATGTGGCAGGTGTAGTCTCAGCAGTCACCGGCGTTGTTCGTAACAGACTTATAGGAGAAAAAAGTGTTGTCGTTAAAAGTCCAAAAGTCATACTAAGATTGATGGCTTTTTTGGATAATTTTTGTATTTTACCCACTATGTTAGTATCCCTTCTTTTTTATTTTCCTGATAAATCAGGAAAAAGTTGTTACGTCATATCAGTAACGAAGCAACAACTTTTTATGTTAAGGTGCAGTAGTTAAGTCCCATTGAAGTGTTGCAGTATAGTCACCTTTTACTGCAGCTCCAGCTGGTACAGTTAATGAAATAGGACTACCTTTTGTTGTGTCTTGATAGTCTTTGGCAGTACCATAACTTGTTAGATATTGTCCTACTGTGCCATCTGTTTCCATCACAGTTTGAGCTGTACCTGGTACCAGTGTAAACTTATCAGTACTATTTGGTATATACTTACCGCCACCAGCATTGACAGCACGTCCCATTGAGAAAGTTAAAGCAGCACCATCTAACGTGTTTTTGCCACTCTTAAACTGAGATACTTGTGTGACAGTGACAGCTGTTTTGCTATCATTACCAGCACCTCTGGCATCGACCATCTCTACGAATGGTGCTACGCCTGTTTTAAAAACGCTTGAATCTAAATCTGCATAGTAGGTTTCTTGCTTTGTAGAAAGTTCCTGTTTTCCAAAAGCGATACTAGAAACATAGTTAAGAGAGAGAGGCCCAGTTGTGTCACTATGGATCTCTTCATTAGGAGCTTCTGGGTTGACAATGGGTATGTCAGAAGAATTATTTTCCTTAAAGCCAACGGTGCCATCAGACGTTGTCTTGACAACAGAATCTGCAGCGACAGGCATTGCCACTAATAAGCCAGCAGCTAAGATAATAAGTGATTGAGTTGCATGTGTAAGTACTTTTTTCATAAAGATACTCTCCTTTTAGTTTTAAAATATAGAATAAACGCGTCTAGAAGATAAGTTAATCTGTATAACTTAGGCTTCTTCATCGTTTTTGTTCTTACGATTAGATATTAGGTAACCAACCAATATACATAGACCTATTATGATAATCAGTAGTAGGATAACTAGCCAGTTATTCGTTTTTGGTGCTAGCGTTTTTTGACTAGATTTATTTAGCTTAGTCGCTACTGATTTTGGAATGATAAATTCCTTTTCAAATTGCCATTTGTAAGTATAGTTGGTAGGTTTACCACCATCTGAAGCAGGCTTTTGGTAAGCACCGTTTTCGTTTTTCTGGCTATAGACGGTCATAGAGACCTTATATTTTCCTGGCTTTAAAGGCGGAGCGATTGGTGCATTCGGATCTCCTTGCTTTGTTAATGGAATTTTAAAAGAAAAATCAGAATTAGGTGCCATCTTCATATTATCAGCTGTATATGAATAGCTGAGTTTTTTATTTGTCAGCCCTTTAACTGTAGCAGAGATCGCCATATCTTTAATGTAAGTAGGTGATATATTATCCAGTTGTGCAGCGATGACATTTCTTGCATTAACTTGATCTGCATAAGCGTTTGGTAACTTAAGTTCGGGTGTGACGGGTAGCATATTTTGCTGCATGACAAGTGCTAGAATATATCTGAATTCATTTGCTATGGAAACATCACTTTTTCCTGTGTTATTCTCACTCGATGGTCTTTGTTTAAATGTAAACCCACCAGCCAAGACTCCTGTTAAATCACCTTGTGGCATTGATACTAGCGCCTTTACAGTTGCTTGCGCGTTTGGTGCTAGTATCACTTCTTTTTCTGGTATCTGAACACAGTCTTCTATGTTATAGGTTAAAGCAGTATGCTTTTTTTCGCTATCTGAATCATAGATTGCCAGTCCGTTACCATTTGTCGTAGCGCGTGAAAATGAGATATCTATAGTTATTGTTTTGTCTGAAGTATTTGTTAAAACAGTAGAAATCTCTTGTTTTTCACCACTTTTCATCAATAAATTATAGTAGCCTTGATCATCACCTGTTTGATTTTCTGGAATGATCGAACGTACTGTAAATCCTGGTGTATCGGCTCGTATAGGAGCTGCTATAAAAATAAAGGTAAATAATACTACGACAGT
>JAKDQI010000080.1 GCA_030454995.1 Pseudolactococcus plantarum
TTCTAATTGAGAGCGCCCGTGTGGTGCTTTTTTATTTTAGGAGATAGGATGAAAAAAATAAGTTTGCTAACCAGTTTTATAACCTGTGTTTGTATCATGTTGCTACCATCTGTTACGCTAGCTAATAGTGATGGCAGTCTGCAATTAAATACGACTGTGATCACTAATCAATCTGGTGATGGATCAAGTGGTTCTGAGTTTGACATTCGTGGCCAACTCTTTTCACAAACATTAACGAAAAGAATTCAGGAGAGGGCGGATCAAACTGTCAGTTGTCATCAAGTGATTCAGAAGATTGATTTTAATCGAACGAGCCAAAATGCTTTATACCAAAAAGATTATCAACCGCTTAAAACAAATTTATTTAAAACCTATAATCAGGCATACCTACCTGTTGCGAAGGTGGCGCAGTCATCTGATACAAGGCCGATGTTTTTTTTGTTAGTGCTAGCACTGCCATTGATGATCTTAACAGCTGTTATGTCCAAGATTTGGACGCGTAGAAAGAGGAGAAGATGAAAGACCATCTTGAAATTAGTTTGGCATGGCAAGGGAAGCAAGTAGATTTAGCTGTCCCATCAACCGTTACGGCTATCCGCTTGATTGAGTTATTAAGCCAAGCTTTTGAAAAAAATAAACAAAGTTTACCTCCCCACTGGCATTTTACTGTGAAAGGCAAAACACTAGCATTTGCTAGTCACTTGACTTTAGCTGAATTAGGATTGGGGAATGGTGATATTTTGCAACTTATTGTAGGAGAAGAATGATGAACTGTTTTGATGGACAAAACACCTTAGCACTTGAAAAAAGAGACACAAACCTAACCGTATTTTTGATAGGGACACAAGTCCACCCACAAGGATTAGCGTTTATTCAAAGTAAATTGCTGCTTAAGGCATCTGTAAGCGACACCTATAGTTTTGAAGTCACGTATGACATCCCTAGGTATAGTAAAAGTTTGTCGACCCTACTGCGTGAAACAAAATCTGAGATTGAACGTTTGACACTAGCGGTCAAATTAAAGGGGTTACTCACACAAAAGTTGGGTTACAATGTACCATTTGTGCACCCTGAAAATATTTTTTTGATTGACGATTGCTTTACTTTTATACATAGCGGCTTAAAAGATGATTTATCTCCTATGACGTCTGATCCTGAGTTTTTGCTTTCGCAATACAAAGGGTTAGTACTATGTTTGTTAAATCCAAAACTGAGTTATGATCAAGTTGTAGGTGGAGACATCAGCTTAAAAGACCCAGATAGTCAAGCAATTTCGGCAAGTGAGGATTTTGAAACCCTCCACCGTACTGTATCCGAAAAATTAGCCAAATTAAAACAAAGAGAAGCAAAAAATCATATTAAAGTTGGCAAAGTCCGCTACCATATCTTCAAATATACTGGCATAATTGGGTTGCTTTTGGCCATCGTGATGGGGAGTTTTATGACTATCGATCGCAGATTTACTATACCGAAAAAAGAAGCTATTATCTCAGCACAAGCTGATTTTATCACCAAGCATTATGATAAATCTTTGAACGATTTGAAAGCCTACCAACCAAAAGAACTGCCGAAAAATGCTCGCTTTATCCTGGCTTCATCTGCGATTCAGTTGGCAGATTTAACGGTGTCGCAAAAACAGGCAGTGCTAAATAACATCTCTGTTATGACAGATGATAACACCCTAAATTATTGGATTTATCAAGGACGCGGTGAATTCGAAAAAGCATTAGATATGGCTAAAAATATAGGCGATGATCAGTTGACACTACTTGCATATACGGATCTCTACCAAGCCACGAAATTAAATACGATGATGAATGGCGAAACCAAACAAAAGAAACTTGAAACGTATCATAAGCAAATTCAAGAGCTAAGTAAAAGTTTAGGAAAATAAGATGACAACATTATTTGATACAGCACATGGGACACAAGACAACCAAAATTTCTTATATGATGTCCGCCATCCTGAAGAAATTCTCTATATTATTTTTATTGTGAAAGACCAGTTAGCTCGTATCACACTTACTGAGTCAAAAATGAGTGTTACTTATGATGGCAAGCCATGTGGCATTGTAGATGACAAAGTGATGCTAAATGGTAATAAAGCGACAACTGGTAAAAATGACATAGGCGGTCTGAGTTTTTTGGTATTACCAAAGCAAGTGTTACAGACCCATTTTTTAGTTTTAGATACCCAGGAAGTGATCATTCATAATCAAAATGAGCACTGTGCCATTCGAACCTTAGATGATACCCTGTTACTGATCGATAACACAAATGCGCAACAGCCCAACGTTCTGATTAACCCATTGGGGGAGTTTGTTTACTATAATGATCATAAAATCACGCAGAGTATGTCTTGTGAAGTTAGAGTTGGCGACACGATTTTAACCCCTGATTTAATGTTAGAAAGACGACCAGAACAATGGAAAGTGACGACTTTTTCAAAAGACATTAGTTTCAATCCAGAGTTTTTCTTACCGCAACATCGCAAACTTGAAAATCCGCAAGATTTCCCTGAGTATCGGCGTTCTCCAAGATTAAATTTACAGCTACCTGATGCAACATTTAAGTATGAAAAGATCGAAGATAAAGAACAAGCCCCTAAAGGTGGTTTACTGAAAGCTATTCTACCACCAGTCGGGATGTTGGTAGCAGGTAGTGCGGTGACACTCATGAGCGGACGTAATCCCATGATGATGATGGCTACAGCACTTGCTAGTCTCATGACGGTGTCCTTTACGATCACTCAGTATCGTACAGATAAACAAGACCGATTGGCGAGAGAAAGTCATCGTGAAGTAGACTACCAACAGTATCTAGTCAAATTAACAGGTCAACTCGGTCTTGCACACCGAAAAGAAAGACAAATCCTTCACTATCAACATGTTTCACCTGAGTTATTGCTTGAGATGATTGATAGATATGATGCCCGTTTGTATGAACGTATGGTGAATCATAAAGATTTTTTACAAGTGTCATTAGGAACAGGTGAGCAAGCCTCAACTTTGAAGGTAACAAGCGATTATACGTCCAGAGATGAAGATGACTGGGCTACACACGTTAAACAGATAGTTGGTACATATGGTCAACAGCTAGATGTTCCGGTTGTTTTATCGTTAAGCAATCAAACCTTAGGCTTAATCGGAAATGATGAGGCGTTAAGACAGACGGTTGAAAACTTGTATTTACAACTGGCGTTTTTCCATTCGTATAGAGATGTTAACTTGATTACTTTAGTGCCTGAAGCTACTTATACAACAGGTTGGGACAAATGGCGCTTCTTACCACATTTTAAACTTAAATCAATCAATACACGAGGGCTTGTCTATAACGCTAAATCACGAGATATGGTCCTATCAAGTTTTTATCAAATTGTGAATTCAAGGAAACAAATATTAGCTGCAGCAGGTCGAGAAAAACCTACTTTCTTGCCTCATTTTGTCTTTACTATTTTTGACGATAGCTATCTTGCAGGTCATGGTCTTAATGAATTTCTAGCTGAGGATATGCATGATTTAGGTGTGACAGTGATTTGGTGTAAAGAGAATCGAAAACTCTTACCTGAAACGATCACGGCACTTGTAGAAGTGAAAAACCATCAAACCGGCATCGTTATTCAAGATAATGGCCAGCACTTAGATAAGCTCTATCAACCATATCCCGCTCTTGACAGTAAGGAAAGTTTTGAGGTAACCCTTCGAAAACTTTCAGGATTAGTGCATATGGAGGTAGAAAAAAATGCCATCCCTGACCGATTGAGTTTACTCGAACAATATATGGTTGAAACGGTCGAAGCGTTGACTATTGATGAACGTTGGGCTGCAGCTGATCCAAGTCAGTCTATTGCCTCTATGATTGGGTGGAAAGGGAAGAAAGAACCTGCTTTTTGGGATTTACATGAACAAGTACATGACCCGCATGCGATTGTCGGCGGAACATCTGGTTCTGGGAAATCTGAATTTTTAACGACCTTTTTGATGGGACTTGCCATTAACTTCTCACCAGAGGATATCGGTATGTTAATCATCGACTGGAAAGGTGGGGGGATCGCTGATACCTTAGCAGATCTGCCTCACTTTATGGGGTCTATCACTAACTTGCATGGGGCTGGTACAGCGAGGGCACTCGCATCTATTAATGCCGAACTCAAAAAACGTCAACGTGAGTTTAGAACTTACGGTGTGACGAATATCGCAGGATATACGAAACTGTATCGTGAACGTAAATCGCCACGTGAGGGGATCAATTATCCAAGTAAACCTCTCCCACATCTCATGTTAGTTTCTGATGAGTTTGCGGAGTTGAAAGAAAATGTGCCAGAATTCTTAGATGAATTGACTTCAGTCGCACGGATTGGTCGCTCGTTAGGGGTTCACTTGATTCTTGCGACACAAAAACCAGATGGCGTCGTGAATGACCAGATAGATGCCAATGCGACATCTAAAGTGGCACTTAAAATGTCAGATGAAGCAAATTCGAAAGCCTTGATTAAAACAGGAGATGCCGCGCATATCACACAAGCAGGACGTGGCTATCTTCGTGTTGGGGAAAGTGAGGTCTATGAACTTTTCCAATCAGGGTATGGTGGTGTTGACTATACCCCTCATGCTACAAAAGAAGCCATCCAAGATGAACGTATTTATCATATCCACACATCAGGACAGTGGGAATTGATTTATGATCCACGAGAAGACATCGTTGATCAAGATATCGTCAAAGCAGATGTGCCAACACAACTTAAAGCCACAATCAAAGAAATCGTCAAAATCTTTAAGCACTCAAACTATAGTCAACCAGATAAACCTTGGTTGCCTAATCTTGAGAAAGTCATTGTGACACCGACAGGTAGAGTAGATGAGAATCGTAATCTTTGTGTTGCTTTGGGGGTATTAGATATCCCTAGTATGCAGGAACAAAAAGCATACGTTTATGATTTAGAAAAGTGTTCCCATACAGTTATTTTTGCCAGTCCTGGCTGTGGTAAATCAACAGCCCTACAAACCATCGTTATGAATTTAGCACGTCAAAACACGCCTGAACAAGTTCAGTTTAATCTCTTAGATTTCGGGACAAATGGGTTATTGCCGCTTAAAGACTTACCACATGTGGCAGATATCGTGACCCTAGAGGAGCATGAAAAGTTACAAAAAATGCTTGATCGATTGGCACAAAATTTAGCAGAACGTAAGTCACTGTTCAAGAAAATTGGTGTCGCCAATCTTAGCCAGTATCAAGCCAAAACTAAAGAGGTGTTACCTATTCTTGTAACTGTTCTAGATGCATATGATGGATTGAGTCAAACTGATAATCGTAAAGATGCGATTGACAATCTGTTGGTAAAACTCTTACGCGAAGGAGCTGCACTTGGCATGTATTTGGTCTTTAGTGCTGGTCGCTATAATGCTATTCGCATGAATATGATGGCAAATATTCAAACTAAACTAGCACTCTTTTTAAATGATGACGGTGACTTAGGTAATCTATTTGGACGTGAGAAATTAGCACAAGTAGAGATTCCAGGACGTGCACAAATTAAGTTAGAACAGCCACTTGCCCTCCAAATTTATTTACCTGTAAAAGGAGATAGCGAAGTTGACATATTAATAGCCTTAGAACAAGAAATCACAGCCATGAGTGACAGTTGGTCTGGCAACTTACCTGAAGCTATTCCGATGGTTCCTGATGAGTTAACGTTAAAAGCTTATCAATCAGTTATCCATAAAGCACAAAATACGATGGATTTGGGTCTTAATAAACTGACTGCTCAAGCAGAGTACTTCAAATTATTTGATGCTAAAAGTTTGGGCATATTCCCAGCTTCAGCGAAGCAGTTTAAATCTTTAATGCCTTTCTTAATGACACAACTGTTTGATTCTATTGGGGAGGCGGAAGTGATACTAATTGATGCAGCCAAAAACATGATGCTGTATAAGTCGAAAGTATCAGTCTATATTTCTAAAGAAGTATTCGTAGAGCGCAATATGGATCTCCAAAAAGCTGTTCAGGCATGGATAAGTGACGATTCAGATACACCTCGTGTATTGATTATGAATGGATTGGCTGATCTTATTACACAACTAAATATACAACAAGGTCAGCTCATCTCTTTACTAACACAAAATAATCCAAAAAAACAAGTAATCGTGATGGACTACTTTACACGTGTCGGCAATAGCTTTAATATGCCGACAACAGTTGTTCGAGAAAATGCACATCAAATACTATTTGGTGGAGATTTGAATAATCAACAGCTAATTGAAAATCTTTCTCTAGAAGCGAAAAAAGAAGTAGTCAATAAAAATGTACTACATGCGGTAAAAGATGAAGAATTCTTTAATGTTGTTATTCCTATAGCAGATGAGGAAGGCGAGTAAATATGACTAAAAATAATAAAAACTTTCAATTTTTAGGACTAGGATGCATAGTTGAGATTGAGCATATGGATGCTTTAGCTGATACGCTATACGTTATTTTGGCCAGAGCAGTTGGTAAAGATGTAGATGGGAAGACCATCCTACGTTATCAAGTCGCACCTCACCCTCAAGGTGGATCAGCCAAGCAAGCAGATGACATTATTACATTGGCTGAAGTTAGTATTACAAAAGTGGTTTACGAAGGTTATCTCGATGACAAAGATGAGGCTTTTTTATCAAAACTGATAACCAGTATGGAAAATGAACTAAAAAATGTAGGGTCAGCTCCTAAAAAAGAAACACTAGTAGCTCAAGATAAAGAACCAGAAAAAAATGTGGTGCCATCACCACCAAAAGTTGAAGATGATAAGGAACTCTTAAAAAAAGATCCTTTCTATAAATTTAGATAAAAAAGGAGATCGCCATGGCAGGGAAAGTAAGTTCTGATCTAGGATCAGCGACTGCAGCAGTTTCGCAATTTAATACAGGAAAATTTTCAAGTCAACATTTTTCACTCAGAGAAAGTAATATTTCGGGGATGAAAAGTGCAGAAAAAATTTCTAATTCGATTATCGGAGATTTATCAAAACTTGAACGTGGTATCAAAAAGCAAGCGGATAAATTTCCTAAGCTGGCAGCAGCTATTGAAGCACGTGATAAACAAGATGCGGCTAGTTTGGCGAATAAGAGCTGGGGATTATAAGATATGGTAAAAGATAAAGAAGCAAATAGGCGTTTATTACTTAATCAGATGATTGCATCTAAAGAACGAGAGAGCGATGATTTGCATTTAGAAGAACGTCAAACTCAGAAACAGATTGAAAGCTTTGAATCTGTGATGATGCAAAGTTTCAGACATTTTCAAGAAATTGAATCGGAGATTAACAGAAGAAGTCAAATTAAAGACGCTTATGATGAAACGGCTCAAAAACAAAAATATATAGCTAGCCTTATGCAACGACAACAAGAAAGCTTGACACAAGCTTATCAAAAAGCTAATTTGAAACTTGAAGATGAACGCGAACAATTTCAAACAGAAAGGGATAATCTATCATGGGATTAATCTATGATCCAAATGACTCAAGGAATCTTTTATCTGCCCTTAATGCCAATATCAACACAGCAGATGAGATGATATCAGGTCTTAAACGTGGGAGTAAACACCTCGTTAGTGTCTTGGAAAATAAGACATTATCAGGTGCAGCTTATACGGCAGGTAAGGGCATGTTTTCACAAGTTGTCATCCCAACAATTTCAAAAGCTTCACAAACACTTGATAAATTAAGAACTGATGTGAAGCAATATGAAAGTTTTGCCGCAGATGCAGGAGTGGAACTCCTAGATGAAGATAAGCTAAATACGCAACTTCAAAGTCTCCAGGCGCAACAAGTCGCCTTAACAGGGCAAATCGGTTTCTACAATCAACAAGCACTCTTACATCTAGATAATAGTGAACTAATGTTTACCTATAAGACTTTTGGTCAAGAGCTATCTTCATACATGGGTGTAACAGCTGAGAGTATTCAAAGCATTCAAAATAAACTGAGGCAGTTGTATCAGTTTAATACGAATGTGAGTGGATTATTTCGCGATATTGAGGCTACATTTGCTAATTTATCTACTGTAATTTCGGCTATTGGTAGTGGGAAATTTAATAGTTCGGGAAAATTTTCCATGACATGTAGTGATAAAGATTTAGTCAGAATCAACAAATTCTTATCTAGTAAAAAGTCTAAAGACAAGCGTGAGAAAAAACGAAAAGGTTTTATGATTGGCAAGTTATTTGGAAAGAATGAGATCACTATTGAAGTAGCAGAAAAAATAAAACGCCATGGTTCAAGTTATACAAAAGTAAACACAAAAATTGTTAAAAAAGGTCAAGGAATATTGAAGGGGAATTTTACGAATGGTAAGTTTTCAGGTGTTTCGATTGATTTAGGTATAGTAAGTACTAATCTTGATTTTCATAATTGGAACTTATCTTCAGGTAATACAGTGAAATTTGCTAACTATGAGATTGATAGTACCACAAGTATAGGTACGAAAGGATTAAATTCATCAGTTGGTTTAGGAAATGATAATAAAAAAATGTCTTATGGATTTGAGACTAATGCAGATTGGGAGACTGGTTTAATTTCATTATATGGAAAAAATACGACTTCAAAAAATTTGAAAGATGGGTGGAAAGCTGTAACAAATGTTGAAATAGGAAATAAATATCTGAATGGCGGACAAGCTATCACAGCTGTTGTAGCTGTAGGAGCTTTAGTAATTTTAATCGTTTCAGCCCCTGTTGCACTTCCATCTGGCGCATTGGTAACAGTATCAACGTTTCTTGGGTTAGCTTTATCGGAAGATAAAAACAAGAAAGGTGAGTAATAAAATATGAAACTGACAAAAAGAAGGATTTTTACATATTATGCTTTGATAAATTATGGCATATGTTTCGCCTCTATTATCTATCTATGTTTGAGTATGTTCATTATATTAAGTACACCCTCTCCCAATATTTTTTTGCTATGTATATTGTATGTACTATATGTCATGATTATCA
>JAKDQI010000012.1 GCA_030454995.1 Pseudolactococcus plantarum
TGATACGGCGAACACATAGATATACAACTAAGCATTCTTAGTCATCGTCAGATTTGTATAAGAGAAAGGAGTGATCATGTTATTTTCCAACTTGAGGCAATGCGTCAAATATATGATGAAATATATCTAATCTCAAATAGTCAGCTATCTGACGGGGATTTAAATTCTCTTGCTAACAAGGGATTATATGACCAATTTTTACAGCGAAAAAATAGTGGCTATGATTTTTGTGCGTGGTCAGACGGGATTAAGGCATATGGTTATGACCAATTAGACAAATTTGATAACCTCACTTTGATGAATGATACTTGTTTTGGACCTTTTTGGGATTTCAAACCAACATTCGACAAATTTACTAATAACGAAAACGTAGATTTTTGGGGTATCACAAATAATCGGTCTCATACTGTTAAACCAGAGAACAGCTCGTCAGTTACTTTGCCTGATCATATCCAATCTTACTTTGTTACGTTTAAACGTCAAGTAGTAATCAGTCAGAGTTTTCATGATTTCTTTGCTAATATTAAAGTACTTGATGATGTTGTACAAGTTATCATTCAATACGAAACAGCAATGACAAAATTCTTTGAAGATAGAGGATTTAATTCAGATGTTTTATTTGATACAAGAAAAATGACATGGGACAATATGTTGACGCATGATTTTTCAGTGTTTAACATGCCTGCACTTATTCAGAGAAAAATACCATTTCTTAAAGTTAAAGCTTTCATGATTTGGTCGATGCATCCCCAAACACCATTATTAGTAAATAAATTGATTCAAGAATCTGACTATCCCTTCGGACTTGTTGCTAATCATATGTCAGTATATGATTATCCTGATCGTCCGTATCTTATTTCCTATAAAGTACTCGATTTACCAGTGAGTATTGCAAGCGATAAACCTGAGTTGAAGATAGCTATTCATCTACACGCTTTTTATCCTGATTTAGTTCAAGATTTTGTCGATAATTTTGAACAATTTGTAGGTCAATATGATTTATATTTAACAACAGACACACTAGAAAAACAACAGCAGTTAGAAGCGATGTCACTACCAAATGTAAAACAAATCGTATCAGGATTTAAAAAAGGTAGAGATGTGTTGCCATGGATGAGTTTGACGAGTGTACTGTCAAACTACGATGTGGTTGGACATTTTCATACTAAGAAATCACTTGATAATGACTGGATTGTGGGTGAATCATGGCGAAATGATATTTCTGAGATGTTGGTAAAACCTGCTCAAAGCATCTTTGATGAATTTGTGAAATATCCTGAGTTAGGTATTTTTATAAATGATGTACCAACTACGTTTAACTTTAATTACGGACCATCATATCTCGGTGAGCATGAATTACTACCGTTTAAAGAAAATCTTTGGTCACAAATAAAATTTGATAAAAAAGCTAATTTACAAGAGAGCAGTACAACGGTAATGTCTTATGGCACGATGATCTGGTATCGACCCAAAGCTTTAGAAAATTTATTATCTTTAGAAATTAGTGATGATGTACCTGAGGAGCCACTGCCATATACATCCATCTTACATGCTTTTGAGAGGTTATTAGTTTATGTTGCATGGGCAAATGGTTACGATTATCGCATTTCTAAAAATAAATCTTTAACCAATGGGTTTATATCAAATGTTGCACAAAACAACATGTTGAAAGTGGAAGCGATCAATGTGTTGAATAATGATAAGGGTTTATATAGCAGAATTGGTCAAAAGCGGAGCTTAAACTTGTTATTTGCTACACCTAAGTATGCTTTTAGAGCAGCTAAATTTTTAATTAAATATAATCTACTTCGTCTAAAAAATAAATTAAGGTAACTGGTTTGATTTAAACTATTTTATTGGTGATTAATCAGTCAGTCAGCTGCATTTTAGATGAGTATGCCGTAGAGCCCAAAAAACATATCAATAATGATATGTTTTTTATTATCTTTAGATTTTTTAATATTTATATTTTTAATTATTAAAAAGTATGGTATAATTTATATTATGATAAGAAAAATAAAAATAGCAGTCTATATAATGTATGTTCTTGTTACGTCGCTTTTTTTTGTAAATACAGTTTCCGCTAATACATCACAAGCGATGTATAGGCTGTATAACCCAAATAGTGGTGAGCATTTCTACACGTCAAGTTTTTTTGAGGCCAAAAGTATTATAACTGCTGGTTGGCAGTATGAACATATTGGTTGGAATGCACCAAGTAGTGGAGATCCAGTTTATCGACTTTACAATCCAAATGCAGGAGATCATCACTTTACATTAAATTCAAATGAAAAAGTGATGTTAGTTAACCAAGGATGGAGAGATGAGGGGATTAGTTGGTATTCGGATGCTAAAAAATCAGTCAAGCTTTACAGAGCCTACAACCCTAATGCTAAATCAGGCAGCCATAATTATACGACATTTTATGACGAACAGACCAGTCTGATAAAAGTAGGATGGAGAGATGAGGGGCTTGCGTGGTATGGCACTAATATTACACCTTTAGATAATAAAGATTCGATTTTAAAAGAGTTATCTGACGGTGTAGTTGGGCTCAATAAGGTGCGTTTTGATAAAGTTGGATCTGAAAAACGTAGCAATTGGCTTTATCAAACTATCAAATGGTCTATTCCTTTAGCGGCAGACGGTCACCTTTATCCATCAGTTATGACTGCACAAGCTATACTTGAAAGTAGTTGGGGTGAAAGTGGTCTTTCGGTTAAAGCCAATAACCTCTTTGGCATAAAAAAAGGAAACTGGTCGGGTGAAGTCTATCAAGCTGTAACTGCAGAAGCTGCCCACAAAAATGGGAAATATACTGGATACAGAACACAAGCAGAAGCAAATGCAGGTGGTAAAGCTCAAGTTTTAGACCTTAAAAAAGGACAATATTATTGGATTATCACACCATTTCGTAAGTATAGTTCTCAACAAGATAGTCTGGCCAACTATGTGTCTGTTTTGTCTCAAAGTGGCTATGCTGATGTGAGACGTACACAGGCGAAAGATTATAAATCATCTGCTAAAGCTCTAGTTGATGAGGTTGGTTGGAAATACGCAACAGATCCTAAATATGCACAAAGTATTATTAATGTCATTGAAACATATAACTTGCAAGCATTAGATTAGGAAGTATAGGGGGAACTTCATGAAAAAAAAGATTTTAGGTGTCGTATGTTTAACGGCATTATTATTTACACAGAAAATATCAGCACAAGATAGTTCTTCGGTCAATACACTAGTTAGTGAGACAAAAACAGCACAAATTAGCGCCGTAGAACCTAATCAGTCAAGTTCTGATGTGACAAGTTCTGTTTCTAAGACATCGGCAACATCAACTGAGATACCGTCATCTTCTACTACGACAACAGAACAGTCAGCTCCACCAAGTCGCACGACTCGAGTTTTGAATAAAACTATTGCAACTCAAGCTATGTACAGGTTATATAATACAAATAGTGGAGAACATTTTTATACGGCCAATCTTGTTGAGGCTCAGCAAGTTATTAATGCTGGATGGAATTATGAGGGTATCGGCTGGTATGCACCGATTTCGGGAGATCCTGTATATAGAGTTTATAATCCTCAAGCAGGAGATCATCATTATACACTATCTAGTTATGAAAAAGATAGCTTAGTAAAATTAGGTTGGCGTTATGAAGGTATTGGGTGGTATTCTGATACCAAGAAAAAGGTTAAACTATATCGTGCCTACAATCCGAGAGCGAAATCTGGCAGTCATAACTATACTGCTAATTTCAACGAACAACGCCAATTAATTTTAGTGGGTTGGCAAGATGAGGGGATTGCTTGGTATGGTAGTGATATCAAACCAAACGACGACAAAAATCAGCAACCTGTTCAGACTTACTTACCTAATCAGTGGTATACGGTAAATGGAGAAAAAAGACATACCGATCAAAAAAGTAATTGGATGACCGGTTTTCAATGGATATCAGGTAAAGTTTACTATTTTGACCAATCTGGTAATATGAAAAAAAATACAACGGTAACAGATCGTGGGAATACATACAGATTAAACACTGACGGGATATTAACGTCTGGAGATAGCAGAATTGAAAAGGCTATTGCTTCAGGTATGACCAAAGTTGGTAAGTCTCCTTACGTTTTAGGAGGTGGTAGAACTCCTGCATCAATTGCTGCAAACCATTTTGATTGTTCATCATTTGTCTACTGGATGTATCAACAAGCGGGTGTGTCCCTAGGAAATCAGTCCTCAACAACTACTTGGACACAGCGAAATTTAGGGACTGCCGTAGCATTTTCAAAAATGAAACGAGGCGATATTTTTATGATGAGTAATATTGGACACGTAGGGCTATATCTTGGCGGTGGCTACTTTATTCATTCTTCACCAAATGCTAAATATTCAACTGTTTATGATGGTCAAGCACAGCCTAATCTGACACATTCTTCCTATGATTATAATGGGGTATATTATGGTGGTGTAGGTGTTTCAAAATTATCAGATGTACTCTCAAAAAATCCAGCTGACGGGAAACATTGGGTGACGTATAAAACTTGGGAACAAATCCAAGATAATGTCGTAAGACGACTTGTAAAATAGGTGGTGAATATGAAAAAAATAGCATTAATAGTAGGCGCATTACTTTTACTAACTGGATGTGGTAAACATGTCACTGAAAAAAAAGAAGCAAAGCATACAGATAATTCCAGTAAAACTAGTACTTCTAAGCTCAAATATACAAAAGAATCAAAACAAACTGCTGTCAAGCAAGCACAACCAGATATACCAGCATCTAGTAACAAAACATCGGACAACCCTGAGGATAATACAAGTTCATCTCCTGTTATTGGTGAAAAGCAACCTACGATTTCGGAAACAGTTGCTAATTTACCAGCTGAGTATCTAGGAACCTGGGAAAATCATAATAATGGAGACTATTATAAGATTACAGAAACTCAGATAGAATCAGGAAGTAGTGTGGATGCTACGACATCAGATATTAGTAAGGTAGGTAAAGATCATGAAGGTTATCTCGTGCAAACAGTCGATGGTAGGTCTTATTATTTCACGATTAGAGAAAATAAACTTTATCCTATGACGTCTCAAGAAGATTTGTCTTCTGATATAGCTAACCAAATGATCTTCGAAAAAACATCAAACTAATTTAGTAAATAGCTTTAATAGATTAATAAAAAAGATGACCGCTTAGTCATCTTTTTTTATACACCTCTTATCAAATCAACCGTACTTCGGTCTAATTTTTTAACAATTTCTCGTAAAAAGGCTTGTGCAGTATCAAAGTCGTCAAGTGAGAAGAGTGTTTGATGACTGTGGATGTATCGTGCACAAACGCCAATAGTTGTTGACGGAATACCTGCATGTTTAAGGTGTGCTGCACCGGCATCTGTACCACCTTTAGACACATAATACTGATACTTAACTCCAGCTGATTCAGCCGTATCTAATAAAAAATCTCTCATGGTTGGCAGTAAGATATGACCAGGGTCAAAAATTCTAATTAAGGTACCGTCGCCAATATGACCGTCAGCATTAGCATCAAACGTATCTTGGGCAGGTGAACAATCTACCGCAAAAAATAAATCGGGATTAAATTTTGTCGTTGATACATGTGCACCACGAAGCCCAACTTCTTCTTGGACGTTGGCTCCTGCGATGAGTGTATTAGGTAATTGTATATTTTTTGTACCTAAATGTGCTAAAAGTTCTGTGACCATGAGGCACCCATAACGGTTATCCCATGATTTACTCATCACGTTTTTCTTATTGGCTGTCAAAATGGCTTTGGTTTCAGGAATAATCACTGCACCAGGGTGTATACCAAATTGTTCAGCCTCAGCTTTGTCACTAAATCCTGCATCAAAAATAATATCTTCTAGTTTGGGGATGCTCGGGCTACCATTTGATCCACGCATTAAATGCGGTGGTACGCCACCTGTAATGACTGGTATTGCGACATCATTTCTGGCAAATAAGGTAAATCGTTGGGCTGAAATAACTAGTGGGTTCCAGCCACCTAGTGCGACAACGCGCATTGTCCCATCTGCTTTGATCGTGCTAACCATGAAGCCAACTTCATCCATATGACCTGCGACCATAATTCTTGGTGCATTGTCTGATTGTGCATGTTTAATACCAAAGATTCCACCTAAACCATCTGTTTGGACTTCATCAACATAAGGCGTTATTTTTTGACGCATGAACGATTTCAGACGTCCTTCAAAACCAGATGTGGCTTGAATTTCAGTTATTTCCTTAATTTTATCAAATGTGATAGGCATGGTATATGCTCCTTTATTTTATTGATCAACTTGCCTTTTAAATGAAAAAATAATAGGAAAGTATGTCTTTCATTAATGATACCAAAAAATGTGATACTGTAGGTTTTTAAAGTTAATCTCACTCGCGATGCGTTAAAAAGTATGCTAAAATAGGGACATGAAAAAAATTTTGAAAATTGGTATGGGCTTACTGTTAGGTGCGGGTGTTGCAACGACAGCGACCGTACTCTATCAGAGGCATCAAGACCAAAAGTTAGCAGAATTATTGGCTGTTGCCAAACAACATTTTATGTTTGATGATATCCTGACCAGCTGGCTTGTATCAGATCCTATTTTATTTCATATTTATGAAGGTGGGATCATTCGTGCAGATGGTGTAGTTGTCAGATTTGAAATTGATGCTGATAGTTTAAGTATTATTGATACAGTTATTGACAAAGATAAGGTAGGTGTTTAGTATGATTATTCCTAAAAGTATTGAAGAATTAGCAACTTATGTAGAAAAAGGCAGACACGTATTTTTCTTTACAGCAGATTGGTGTGGGGATTGTTCCTTTATCAAACCATCAATGCCTGAAATTGAGGCAGCCCACCCTGAGTATACATTTGTTGAAGTTGATCGGGACGAGTATTTAGATATCGCAATTGAATGGGGGATCATGGGGATACCTAGTTTTGTTGTCATTGAAGATGGCAAGGAGACTGGTCGTTTAGTCAATAAATTAAGAAAAACCAAAACAGAGATTAACGCGTTTTTAACAAGTATAAAAGCATAGTTGCCTTGCTTACTGCACCTGTATTGTGTAATAGACACGGCTAATAGTTGTTGCAGTAATATAGGCACTATATCAAGGAGTAAAAAGATAAATGATTGCAATATATAACACCCACTTAAATGATGTTTTAATGTTGATTGTTGGTGATAATCAAGGTGAAAAATTAATGGCAACTAGACAGCAGAATGTTGCTCAAATTTCGCGTCAAGATACTGACGAAGTAGTAGCTTGGAACTTTTTTGAAGCTTCAAAACTTATCTCAATCAATGGTAATGGAGAGATAAAACTGACAGCGTCAGATGTTGATACCTTAAATGATGAGATCAAGAAAGCTGGTTTTGATGCATCACTCGTTTATGATGCAGATCCTAAATTTGTCGTAGGTGAAATTGTTTCATTAACACCACATCCTGATTCAGATCACTTAAATATCGCACAAGTGAACATTGGTGCTGACGAGCCGATACAGATTGTTGCAGGTGCTCCCAATGCGCGTGTTGGATTGAAAACAATCGTTGTATTACCAGGTGCGATGATGCCAAATGGTGGCCTTATTTTTGCTGGTCAGTTACGTGGTGTCCCAAGCCATGGCATGATGGCAAGTCCACGTGAGTTAGCGTTGCCTAATGCACCACAAAAACGTGGGATTATAGAGCTAGGGTCAATTGAGGTCCCAGGCACAGCATTTTCTCAAGCTAAACATTGGCAAAAATAAGATAGTGAGCAATATCATGTAGACTTTCGTATAAGTATCTAGGAGGATAGTTATATGATGAATAAAAGTTTATTAATTGGTCGCTTGACAGCAAAGCCTGAACTAAATAAAACAGCTTCTAAAAAATCTGTCGTACGGTTTAGGATAGCTGTAAATAGGATTTTTAAAAATACTGATGGCGAGCGAGAGGCAGATTTTATATCTGTTGTTATCTGGGGCAAGCCAGCAGAACTATTTACATCCTATGCTGATAAAGGCAGTTTAGTTTCTATTGAAGGTGAATTGCGGAGTAGTCGTTATGATAAAGAGGGTGTAACGCACTACGTAACAGAAGTTTTATGCCAGCAATTTAACTTGCTGGAGAGTAAAGCTGCAGTAGCGCTAAGAGAAAATAATGTTGTATCATCAGCTGATGATGTAGAGACGCTACCTTTTTAAAAAAATAAGTATTATCCCGTCACACGATGGGATTTTATGTTAGATAACTAGAGGGATGAGTTGAGATGAATCATAGACGACAAAAAATAATCACAGTAAAACAATGCGTATTTATCGGGGTGTTAGTACTAGGTTTTTTTAATGTGGTGTTATCTAGTCAAAACGTAAACGCTGCTAGTGTTAAAACCAGTACAGGTGTCAGAAACTGGTTAAATGCAGTGAAAAATAAACAAGTCAAAGCTGTTGGCGGGTTTGGTGGTGAATGTGTAGATTTGGCTCGAGCCTATTCCCAAAGATTTGTGGGAAAAGATATTGGTAGAGCTTCGATCAGTGGTGGTGCTAAAGATTATGCCAGGCAAGCTGTGCCAGCGGGCTATGTTCGCATTAATTATAAAAAAGGTGTGACAGCAAGGACAGGAGATATCGTTATCTGGGTAAAAGACGGCGGTGGCTATGGTCATATGGCTGTGGTTTACTCAGTAACAGGAAATAATATGGTCATCTATGAGCAAAATTATGCAGGTAAACGATATGTGATTTCAAATGTTGTTAGAAATTATGATCGGGTGTATAAGGGTACAGGTGGACAGGTTACGGCTATTCTACGTCCGACTAATATCTCTGGATAATTTGCATCAGAAGAGGTTTTTTTTCGATGAGCAGGTTATAACCATGGTGATTAAACAGTATACAGTGAGATATAAAAAAAGAAATAGTATTTCCTTGACTATTACTGACCAAATCAGTATAATAATAATTGTTAGCACTCGTACGTATTGAGTGCCAAAAATTAAAAATAATTGGAGGCTTACCAGATGTTAAAACCATTAGGTGATCGTATTGTTTTACGTGTTAAAAAAGAAGAAGAAAAATCAATTGGCGGCATTGTTCTAACAAGTAGTGCGCAAGAAAAGCCATCTACTGCAGAAGTTATTGCCGTTGGTGAAGGCAAAAGAACTCACCATGGTGATGTGATAGCACCCAGTGTTAAAGTTGGAGACATCGTTGTTTTTGAAAAATTCGCAGGTAGTGAAATCAAAGATGGATCAGATGATGTTTTGATTGTACGCGAAGGTGATATTTTAGCAATCGTAGAATAAACCAAAAAGTGAAATAGCTTAAAGATATAAATATTTTTTAGGAGGTAAACATGTCAAAAGAAATCAAGTTTTCATCAGATGCTCGTGCTGCTATGGTACGTGGTGTAGATGTATTAGCAGATACGGTAAAAGTAACATTGGGACCAAAAGGTCGTAATGTTGTATTAGAAAAATCATTTGGCTCACCGTTGATCACAAATGACGGGGTAACGATAGCTAAAGAAATAGAGCTAGAAGATCATTTTGAAAATATGGGTGCAAAACTTGTTAGTGAAGTAGCATCTAAAACAAATGATATCGCAGGGGATGGGACAACTACTGCCACTGTTTTGACTCAAGCGATTGTGCGCGAGGGATTAAAGAATGTTACAGCAGGAGCAAATCCTATAGGTATCCGTCGTGGGATAGAAAGTTCAGTAGCAACTGCTGTTGAAGCTTTGAAAAATATTGCTATTCCTGTTTCAGGAAAAGAAGCAATAGCCCAAGTAGCGGCAGTTTCTTCACGTTCTGAAAAAGTTGGTGAATACATCTCTGAAGCGATGGCAAAAGTTGGTAATGATGGTGTCATTACGATTGAAGAATCTAAAGGGATGGAGACAGAGCTAGACGTTGTAGAAGGGATGCAGTTTGATCGTGGTTACCTGTCACAATATATGGTGACAGATAATGAGAAGATGGTTGCTGATCTTGATAATCCGTATATCTTAATTACAGATAAAAAGATTTCAAATATCCAAGATGTGTTACCGTTATTGGAACAAATTTTGCAACAAAATCGTCCACTTTTAATCATCGCGGATGACGTTGATGGTGAAGCATTACCAACACTTGTCTTAAATAAAATTCGTGGGACCTTTAATGTTGTTGCTGTGAAAGCACCAGGATTTGGTGATCGTAGAAAAGCGATGTTGGAAGATATTGCTATCTTAACAGGTGGGACAGTAATCACAGAAGATCTTGGTCTTGATTTGAAAGATGCAACAGTAGACTCTTTAGGTCAAGCAAGTAAGGTAGTTGTAGATAAAGATACAACGACAATCGTAGAAGGTGTTGGCGATAAAGATGCGATTGCTAACCGTACTGCAGTGATTAAATCACAGATTGAACAAACAACATCTGATTTTGATCGTGAAAAATTACAAGAGCGTCTTGCTAAGCTATCTGGTGGTGTAGCAGTAGTCAAAGTAGGTGCTGCTACTGAAACTGAATTGAAAGAGATGAAACTTCGTATTGAAGACGCTTTAAATGCAACTCGTGCAGCTGTAGAAGAAGGTATTGTTGCTGGTGGTGGTACTGCGTTGGTGAATGTCATTTCAAAAGTTTCTGAAATTGACTTAACTGGAGATGAGTTAACAGGACGTAATATTGTTTTGCGTGCACTTGAAGAGCCTGTTCGCCAAATCGCTAAAAATGCTGGGTATGAAGGTTCTGTTGTGATTGATAAATTGAAACAATCTGATACAGGTATAGGCTTCAATGCTGCTACTGGTACATGGGTGGATATGATAGAAACAGGTATTATCGATCCAGTTAAAGTAACACGGTCAGCTTTACAAAATGCTGCATCAGTTGCAAGTTTAATTTTAACAACTGAAGCAGTTGTCGCAAATAAACCAGAACCTGAAGCAGCACCTGCGGGTATGCCAGGAGGCATGGATCCATCTATGATGGGCGGCATGATGTAATAGTCAAAAAGAACCCTTGTAAATAAAGGGTTCTTTTTATGTTTTAGTGTTTATTTGTTGTTTGGTGCGCAAAAAGGGGCAAAATTTAATTGAAACCTATAACAGGTAGTTAACTGAGCTTAAGTGATTTTTGGTAAATGGCTCAGATAAAATAGCTTGAACTGTGGTAATACTTTACTAGATTTGATATAATTAAGTGTTGCAATTTTGCGAGTTTTTAAATTAGTATCGCTTAGGATACTAATCTTGAAGGAGAGAATATGTCATCAGTAGTAGTTGTAGGTACCCAATGGGGTGATGAAGGTAAAGGAAAGATTACAGACTTTCTTAGTGAAAATGCGGAAGTTATCGCGCGTTACCAAGGTGGAGATAACGCAGGCCATACCATTGTTATCGAGGATACTAAATACAAATTACATTTGATTCCATCGGGCATTTTTTATCCAGAAAAAATTTCTGTTATTGGGAATGGTGTCGTAATCAACCCTAAATCATTAGTCAAAGAATTAGCTTATTTACATGATGCTGGTATCGTTACAGATAACTTGCGTATTTCTGATCGTGCACATGTGATTTTACCTTACCATATTAAACTTGATCAATTACAAGAAGATGCTAAAGGCGATAAGAAAATTGGTACAACGATTAAAGGCATCGGGCCAGCGTACATGGATAAAGCTGCGCGTGTTGGTATTCGTATCGCTGATTTATTAGATAAAAATATTTTTAAAGAACGCTTGAAAATCAATTTGGAACAAAAAAATCGTGAATTTGTTAAAATGTACGAATGTGATCCGATTGCTTTCGATGATGTGTTCGAAGAATACTATGAATATGGTCAACAAATCAAGAAATATGTGACAGATACGTCAGTTATTTTAAATGATGCTTTAGATGCTGGAAAACGTGTGTTGTTTGAAGGTGCACAAGGCGTTATGCTTGATATCGATCAAGGTACATACCCATATGTAACCTCTTCTAATCCAGTAGCGGGTGGTGTAACCATTGGTTCAGGTGTCGGACCTTCGAAAATTACAAAAGTTGTTGGTGTCTGTAAAGCTTACACGTCTCGTGTTGGTGATGGGCCATTCCCTACAGAATTAAACGATGAAATTGGACATCAAATCCGTGAAGTTGGACATGAATATGGTACAACAACAGGACGTCCACGTCGTGTGGGATGGTTTGATTCTGTGGTCATGCGTCATTCTCGTCGTGTATCAGGGTTGACAAACTTATCGTTAAACTCTATCGATGTATTATCAGGTCTTGATGAAGTTAAAATCTGCGTTGCCTATGATTTAGATGGTGAACGTATCGATTATTATCCTGCGAGTCTTGAGACTTTACAACGTTGTAAACCAATCTATGAAACACTACCAGGTTGGTCTGAGGATATCACAAGCGTTCGTCACTTAGATGATTTACCAGAAACTGCTAAAAATTATGTCCGTCGTGTATCAGAACTTGTGGGTGTTAAAATTTCTACATTCTCAGTTGGTCCTGGTCGTGAACAGACTAATATTTTGGAAAGTGTTTGGGGAATTTTATAAGAAAAATGCAACTCATCTTGATGAGTTGTTTTTTGATAGCCTGTGACACGCTTATGGTGGTCTTTTGGTAAGGATTAGCATCGCCATCAGTGGTTGATTGATAGGGATTTTGATATACTAGAGAAGAATAGTGATGAATAAGGGTAGTATGTATACCTTTTTATGGAGGCAATGATGCAAGCATTTAAACAGCTATATAATGATTTTAAACCAGAAAATTACAACATATTTTTAGATATTAATCGAGAAACAAAACGATTTGAAGGAAAGGTAACGGTTACTGGTCAAGCCATGACAAATTCGTTAGCCTTTCATCAAAAGGGATTGTCTATTCAGTCTGTTTTAGTTAACGACAAAGCAGTTGTGTTCATAATAGATGAACCTGCTGAAACAGTTAGGTTTTCAATAGATGAATTGGGAAAAACTGAAGTAACGTTTACCTATTCAGCAGTACTAACAGATAATATGACAGGGATATACCCCTCTTATTATGAAGTAGATGGTGAGAAAAAACAGCTAGTTGGGACTCAGTTTGAAACGCATTTTGCACGTCAAGCATTCCCATCTATTGATGAACCTGCCGCTAAAGCAACTTTTGACTTATCAGTAAAATTTGATGAAAAGACTGGTGAGTCAATTATTTCAAATATGCCTGAGATTGCTAATGAAAATGGGGTTCATACTTTTGATACCTCTGTGAAGATGTCTTCTTATTTACTAGCTTTTGTTTTGGGTGATTTGCAATCTAAATTAGGCAAAACAAAAACTGGTACACAAGTAGGCGTGTTCTCGACAAAAGCACATAAACTGGCTGCTTTGGATTTTCCGCTTGATATTGCGATTCGTGTGATTGAATTTTATGAGGATTACTTCAAAGTGCCTTATCCGTTGCCTCATTCATGGCATATCGGATTACCTGATTTTTCTGCTGGGGCGATGGAAAACTGGGGTGCAATTACCTATCGTGAGGTAGCTTTACTTGCTGATCCAAATAATTCAACACTAGAGAGCCGTCAATATGTCGCTTTAGTCATTGCACATGAACTGGCGCATCAATGGTTTGGTGACTTGGTGACGATGCAGTGGTGGGATGATCTCTGGTTGAACGAATCTTTTGCCAATATGATGGAGTATGTAGCTGTTGATAGTATTGAACCTGATTGGCATATTTGGGAACAATTTTCTATAGCTGAAGCACCTATGGCACTTAATCGTGATGCCATTGATGGGGTTCAAAGTGTTCACGTTGCAGTTAACCATCCAGATGAGATCAATACCTTGTTTGATGGCGCGATTGTGTATGCTAAAGGTGCACGATTAATGGTCATGTTACGTAAGTGGTTGGGAGATAAGGATTTTTCAGCCGGTCTTAGTGCTTATTTTGAAACACATCAGTACGGCAATACTGTCGGTGCAGATTTATGGCATGCGTTATCAACAACATCAGGTCGTGATGTTTCTGCGTTTATGACGTCATGGATTGATCAGCCTGGGTATCCGGTGCTGTCAGTATCTGTAGAAGAAGATGAGCTTGTCCTTCGTCAACAACAATTTTTCACGGGACAAGGTAGTGATAAAAATCGTTTATGGCAAATTCCACTCAATAGTAATTGGGTCGGGTTACCTGATGTCATGTCAGAAGCTGAAGTTCGTATCCCGGGGTTTGCTGAGTTATCAGATCAAAACGGTGGGGTACCACTATTGTTTAATGCTCAAAATGCTGCGCATTACCTAGTTAACTACTCAGAAGATCTTGCTCACAAAGTAATGTCCAATCTTAGTACTTATGATGCGGTGACAAAAGTGCAATTGATTCAATCTGCATTGAAACTCGCCGAAGGTGGTTTGAGTGAGTATGCAGACTTGGTTAGTTTATTAGCAAACTGTCGCAACGAGTCATCAAAAGTAGTCAATACGGCGATCTCACAAGCACTAAACGCACTCAAGATATTTATCGACGAAGCAAGCGAGTCTGAAAAAGCGTTTAAATCATTTGTTGATCAACTGTTTAATGCCCAATATAAACGATTAGGTTGGGACAAAATTTCTGGTGAATCATTTAATGATGAGCAGTTACGGGTCCTACCAATTTCTTGGGAAGTTTACGCTGAAGACGCTGATGCTTTAGCTAAAGCATCAGAAATGTTTGAAGCACACAAGTCTGATATACACTCAATTCCAGCAGATATCAGACAGGTTGTGTTGAAAAATCAAATCGTCAAAAAAGAGTCAGATGCATTAATCAAGCAGTATATTGACGCTTATGCTAAAACGACAGACCAAACTTTCCAACGTGAATTAAATGTGGCGTTGTCGAGTACAAAAAATAAGGAAACTGTTACATACATTATCAAACAGTATCACAATACTGAATTAGTTAAACCACAAGATTTACGTTTTTGGTTCTCTTCTTTAATTTCTCGGGCGTTTTCACAAGACGCTGCCTTTAACTGGTTAGTTCAAAATTGGGATTGGGTTCAAGAGAAACTTGGTGGTGATATGGCATCTGGTGATTTCATTAAAATTATTGGCAATAATTTTGATACGCAAGAAAAACTTGTGGCATTTACTGAATTTACTGATCGTTTTAAAGATGAACCAGCATTCAAAAGAATCGTAGAGATGGCAAAAACACAAATCACAAGTAAGATAGCATTACTAGCAGCACAAAAAGATAAAGTACAACAAGCTATTGCAAAAGTGATATGATTGTGATACAATAATAACGTTGTCTTTGTGAGTTTCATAAAGTGCAACCGCACGAGGTAAGGTTTAAGTGACTTAGTCCACCTGCTTAGGCGAGTCTAACATACCAAACTATAAGGAGGAAACACGCAAATGACTTATGCAATCGTAAAAACTGGCGGGAAACAAGTCAAAGTTGAAGTAGGACAAGCAATCTACGTTGAGAAATTGGACGTTGAAGCTGGCGCTACTGTAACTTTTGACGAAGTTGTACTTGTTGGCGGTGAAAAAACTGTGATTGGGGCACCATTCGTATCTGGTGCAACTGTTGTCGCAGAAGTTGAGAAACAAGGTAAACAAAAGAAAGTTGTTACTTTCAAATACAAACCTAAAAAACACTCACACCGTAAACAAGGTCACCGTCAACCGTATACAAAAGTTGTTATCAAAGAAATTAACGCTTAATCGCGTCATTTAACATGATTAACATCAAGTTTACTCGGAAAAATGGTATGATTACACGTTTCGTTATTACAGGACATGCTTTTGATGGTAAACATGCACATGATATAGTTTGTGCAGGGGTATCTAGTCTTGCGATTACGACAGTTAACTCACTGGAAACACTAGCACATTTTCAACCTTTGGTTGAGATTGATGCAGTAGATGGTGGGTTTCTGGATTGTGAAATTATAGCAGAACTATCTGACAAACAAAAAGAAATTGCCCAAATATTATTGCAAAATCTTGAAAATGGCGTTAGTGCTATCGCAGATGAAGCAGAGTATCGTAATTTCATTAGCGTTACTGATAATGATCTGTAAGCTATTAATAAATCAAGGAGGAAAAACCCTATGTTGAAAATGAATCTATCGTTGTTCGCCCACAAAAAAGGTGGTGGTTCAACTTCCAATGGTCGTGATTCACAATCTAAACGTCTTGGCTCAAAAGCTGCTGACGGACAAACTGTAACTGGCGGATCAATTCTTTACCGTCAACGCGGTACTAAAATTCATCCAGGTGAAAATGTTGGCCGTGGTGGAGATGATACACTTTTCGCTAAAATCGAAGGCGTTGTAAAATTTGAACGTTTTGGTCGCGATAAGAAAAAAGTTTCTGTATATCCAGTAGCTAAAAAAGCTTAATTTTAATTAATTAAGGTTAACATAAAAAAGAAAAAGTTTGACTAAAATCAGGCTTTTTCTTTTACCATAATAGTTAGATACTACCTATAGTTTGATAAGGAAATCATATGAATAATGAAAAATTATTACAACGTTTTTTACGTTATGTAAGAATAAATACACGATCTGATGAATTAAGCACGACTGTACCAACGACTCAATCTCAAGTTGAATTTGCTAACTTATTGGCCCAAGAAATGCGAGAAATAGGACTTGAAGCTGTGCATTATCTATCTGAAAATGGATTTGTAGTTGGGACGATTCCAGCAACAACTACAAAAGAAGTACGTAAAATGGGATGGATTGCACATTTGGATACAGCTGATTTTAATGCTGTAGGTGTAACCCCACAAGTGATTGACCAATATGATGGGAAAAATATTCTACTCGGCGATAGTGGCTATGTACTTGATCCAGATGAATTTCCTAATTTGAACAATTATAAAGGTCAAACTTTGATCACAACTGATGGGACGACGCTATTAGGTGCAGATGATAAAGCGGGAATAGCTGAAATTATGACTGCTGCAGATTACTTAATGCGACATCCTGAAATTGAACATGGTGAAATTCGCATTGGATTTGGACCAGATGAGGAAATAGGTGTGGGTGCCGATCGTTTTGATGTTGCGGATTTTGATGTAGATTTTGCTTATACGATTGATGGTGGACCGCTAGGTGAGTTAGAATACGAGACATTTAATGCTGCGAGTGCAACGGTCACACTATTTGGTCGTAATGTACATCCTGGTACAGCAAAAAATCAGATGATCAATGCTTTGCAACTTGCCCATGATTTTCATCATGCCTTACCAGAGGAGAAACGTCCTGAGCTAACAGAAGGACGCGTTGGGTTTTATCATCTAACGGCTTTGACAGGTACACCTGAATCGGCTAAGATGACTTACATTATTCGAGATCACGACCGTCAAATCTTTGAAGAGATGAAGTTAGCATTAAGCAAAGTTGCATCTGATATGAATAGTCATTACACGACACAACGTGTCAAAGTAGAGATGCAAGATCAATACTATAATATGGCCGAAATTATCGAAAAAGATATGTCTATTGTGTCATTAGCTGAAACGGCAATGAAAAATTTAGGTATTGTACCGCAGATTGCACCTGTTCGAGGCGGGACTGACGGCTCGAAACTATCATTTATGGGTATCCCAACACCTAATATATTTGCGGGTGGTGAAAATATGCATGGTCGTTTTGAATTTGTAAGTTTACAGACGATGCAAAAAGCTGTTGAAACAATGATTGAAATTGCCAAATTAAACGTAAAATAAAATCAGGACATGAGCATCTGTCCTGATTTAATAGGTTAACGGATAATAAGTGTATCACATGTTGCATGTGTCACGATGTATTGGGCAACTGAACCGATAAATAAGCGTTCAATGTAGCTTAATCCAGTTGCACCAATCATAATCAAATCAACTTGTTCTTGCGTTGGGATTGTCATGGCCATCATCACTTTTGGAGACCCAAATTCGACAATTGTTTTAATTTTTGTCACACCAGCTGCTCGTGCTTCATCAGCAAAGTCAGCAATCAGTTGTTCAGCACCTTTTTTCGTATCCTCAGCGACCATCGTATCATAAGTTGAGATGCTTTGGAAAGAACGTAAATCAATGACATTAACTAATAGTAGTTCTGCATCATTACGTTTTGCCACAGCAACTGCCTTATCAAATGCTGCTGCTGACTCTACTGAACCGTCAATACCAATTAAAATCTTTTTGTACCCTTGAATCATTTCCTTTTCCTCCGAGAGATTGTTTAAAATCCTGCTTTATTTGCGTTACGACCTGCACAGGTTAATATGCAAGAGGTATAATGGTGAAACTAGTAACTCATATATTGTCATTATATGCTCATTTTCTGAAAAAGTAAAAGAAAATGTCATACAGATGAACAATATTAATATTTTAGATACAATTACTCTCGGTTTGGAGTCGAGAATTCTAAGTGAAAATATGCTATAATTAGCCTTATAAATTTAATTGGGGTTATGAAATGAAAAGATTATCTGATGATGACTGTCAAAAAAAAATTCAGGAGATGCGAAAACTATATTTAGAGAATGAAGAACAACATGATCTAGATACTAATCTTAGTGTAAAAGCTTCTTTTTTTGATCGGTTCCGTAGTTTAGAAAATCAAAAAGAAAGACTGCGCAGACAGTTGGCAGAATTAGAAGTTAAACGTTGTCGTGCTACTTTAGATAAAAAATCTGCTCAGAAAGTAGATGAAAAATTAGCCATCAAAAAAGCACTATTTAAAAAATTGTTAGATGAAAAGTGAATAGGAATTTAAACTATAATAAGTAATCATGGGGATGTCCCAAATGGATGTGACCGAGTATAAGTTAAATGCATTTGGGATATTATTTTGTCATGAAATGTATTAGGTAGTATAGAAAGGAGATACAAATGATTCATGCTGTATTTTATGTCATCATATTTTTTGCGGCCTTAATTACGTCAAATGTCATTAATAAAGTATTTCCTAAACTACCCTTACCACTGATTCAGGTTATTTTTGGCTTAATTTTGGGTCTGCTGGGTGCGGGTAACGTGTTAAGACTTAATCCAGAACTATTTTTAGCTTTTATTATTGGTCCACTTTTGTTTAGAGAAGGGGAAGAAGCAGATGTAAAAGGTATTTTAAAACATGCGCCAACAGTAACTTTGTTAGTATTTCCAGTTGTTTTTATCACGACATTAGTCGTCGGTGTGATTAGTCATAGTTTTTATGCGAGTATTCCTTTGGCTGCGAGTTTTGCCCTTGGTGCGAGTTTAGGTCCTACAGATGCTGTAGCAGTAGGTGCCTTGTCCGAACGATTTGATTTTCCAAAAAGAACCATAGCTATTTTAAAAGGAGAAGGTTTATTTAATGATGCATCGGGCATTATCGCCTTCCAGTTTGCCATTTTAGCGTTAACGACTGGGGAATTTTCTTTAAGTCGTGCATCAACTAGTTTACTATTTTCGGCAATTGGCGGTGCGTTGATTGGTTTCTCGGTCTCTTGGTTAAATCGTTTAATTCTTACTTTGATGGAGGATGTAGCAGCACAAGATGTGACAGGCTATCTAATGTTAGAGTTGATCATGCCACTGTTAGCTTTTTTTCTGGCAGAGGAGTTACATGTTTCGGGGATCATTGCTGTTGTGGTCGCAGGTGTTATGCAGGCAAGTGGGTTTAAGAAAATTACCTTATTTGATGCGCAAGTAGAAAATGTGACAAAAACAGTTTGGGATACGATCTCATTTATATTGAATTCCATCGTCTTTTTATTTTTAGGGATTGAATTAGAACAGATTATCACGCCAATCATCACAAATGCTTATTATGATAATGGTCGTTTGTTAGTGACTGTTATCGTTTTGACTGTCACATTGTTTCTAGTTAGATATATCGTATTAAGTGTTTACTATGCGATTATTGCTAAGAAAAGACGTCAAAAATTTAGCAGATACGTGGATGATGTGTTGCTGTTAACTTTTTCAGGTGTTAAAGGTACAGTATCTGTTGCCACTATCTTATTATTGCCAGCAGCTGTATCTCAAAAATATTCTTTGCTTATTTTTTTGAGTGCATCGGTTACGGTGTTGAGCTTCTTAGCAGGTATTTTGATATTGCCGATTATTGCACCAAAGAAAGAAGAAAAAGTTGATAATGTTTCGAGGATTGCTATTCTAACAAGTGTTGTTTCACAGTTGGAAAAAGAATCAGCAGACAATAAAAATCGTCTAGGTTATATCGCAACTATTGATAATTATCAAGCACGCATTCAGAAGTTGATTATTAGTCAAGAGTCAGCAAAGATGACTGCAGAATTTAATGACCTACAACTTTTAATCTTAAGGTTAGAAAATGAAGGGCTTGAGAATGCTTTCAGAAATAATGAAATTACAATGAAAACATATCGTATCTATCAAAGATACCTAAAAGAATTAGAACGTTCAATCGTCCATCGATTTGTCTCTAGTTTAGCATTTGCAATTGCCATCTTTTTAAGAGCTATCAGGTTAGTATTAAGTAATATTCTTCATGTCAATATTGCGTTTAGGGGTAAAAAAATTAGAAAGTTAATTGGTGATTCTAGGACAGAAATCCGTGAGTTATACTTCAGTAATACAACGCTGATTATGGAAGCTCTAGAGAGTCTTGAAGGTGTCTATAATCCAGAATTGATTAATTACCTGCAGTCGGAGCGCTTAAGAACATCAGAGCAGGTAGCGTCTGGTGGGTTTATTAACCGAATTATCACCAAGGTACGTCCAAATAATTTGGATGAAATGATGCGGGGTTATTATCTTGAAAGAAAATTGATTTTTGAGTATGAAGCAAAAGGGGATTTGACAGCAAGAGAAGCACAAATGATGAGAAAGAATGTCAATGCATTAGAAAATTATTCTATGAATGACCAACACAGTAATTTGCTTTATGATTTTCTAGAATATAAAGCAAAATAAAAGCTACGCAGTATGATGAGTAACGATGTAAAATGAAGATAGTTAAAAGAATTAAAAAGTTGCTATTCGCGTGTAAAAGGTATAATATAGTATTATGGGTATGAGTATAGTTAGTTAATGCATCACTATATAGAGATGCGTTTGACTGTTAGCGTTTAATCAGTAATTATCAATGATAAATTAACGTTAAATTCTATAGCATACTAGATGTGAGTTTAAAACCAGCAGTGGTTTTTTTATTTGTTGAAATTGTTATCATTAACAAGGGTCATTTGTGATATAAAACATAATGTAAGTTTAATATTTATAGCTAAAGTAAAAAGGAAAACAAAAGTGATATATTTAGATAACGCAGCGACTACAGCCATTTATCCTGAGGTGTTAAAAACCTATACTGATGTTGCGGTTAGAATTATGGGTAATCCATCTAGTTTGCATGATTTAGGAACAGTTGCTAGTCGGATGCTTATGGCGTCACGTAAACAAATTGCGGACTTATTAGAGAAAAAAACATCAGAAATTTATTTTACCTCAGGCGGTACTGAAGGGGATAACTGGCTGATAAAGGGTGTTGCTTTTGAAAAGAAAAGTTATGGTAAGCACATTATCATATCAGCGGTTGAGCATCCGGCTGTAAAAACATCTGCTTTATGGTTAAAAACGCAAGGATTTGAGATTGATTTAGCACCAGTAGATAGCAACGGGTTTGTTAAACTTGATGCACTTGCTGCGTTAATCAGACCAGATACAATTTTAGTCTCTGTCATGGCAGTTAATAACGAGATTGGAGCCATTCAACCCCTTCAGGAAATTGCTAATTTATTAGAGAATCAACCAAAAATTTCTTTTCATGTCGATGCAGTCCAAGCGATTGGTAAATTAATGCCGACTGATATGTTGCCAGATAGAGTTGATTTTGCAACGTTTTCAGCACATAAGTTTCATGGCCCACGTGGTGTTGGTTTTGTCTACATAAAAGAGGGAAAAAAACTGCAACCCCTGCTTTCTGGTGGAGGTCAAGAACAAAATCAACGCTCAACAACGGAAAATGTTGCGGGAATTGCAGCTACTGCAAAAGCATTTCGCTTGTTCTTATCAGAAATAGAGCAAAAGCAAGAGAAAATACAAGCCATGAAATCAGTGCTTATGACTGCGCTCGAGGCTTATTCTGATGTTGTGATTTTTAGTCAAACAGAAAACTTCATTCCAAATATTTTGACGTTCGGGATCAAAGGTGTCCGTGGTGAGGTATTAGTCCATGGCTTTGAAGCGCATAATATCTACATCTCTACGACCAGTGCCTGTTCATCAAAAGCTGGCGTTGCTTCTAGCACACTTGGGGCAATGAATATATCACCTAGAGTTGCAACCTCGGCTGTAAGAATTTCTCTTGATGTGAGTAATAATATGGCTGAAATAGAACAGTTCTTAACAATTTTCAAACAGTTACATGAAAAATTTCAAAAAATAACCTAGTAAAATAGTTTACTACAAGTCGTAGTAAATGAAGATAGAAAGTACTTATGACAAATTTAAACTACTCAGAAATATTAATTCGCTATGGTGAATTATCAACTAAAGGCAAAAATCGGATGAAGTTTATTTCTCGATTAGCAAACAATGTGCGAGAAGTGTTGACACAGTGGCCGATGGTGTCAGTTAAATCAGATAGAGATCGAACGCATATATTTCTTAATGGGGCAGATTATACGCCACTTTCTGAAAAGCTGATCAAAGTTTTTGGTATCCAGAGCTTTTCTCCAGCTATTAAGGTAGAAAAGAATATGCCTGCGCTTGAAGCTGCTGTGGCTGAATTGATGAAAAAAGTATATCGTGAAGGGATGACTTTTAAGATTTCAGCTAAACGTTCTGATCATGACTTTGAACTAGATAGTACAGCACTAAATCGTGAATTAGGGCATACGGTAATAGAAACGATCCCTTATGCCAAAGCACAGATGAAGCATCCTGACATTGATTTACGCGTGGAGATTCGCTCTGATGCTGCTTATTTGAGCTATGAGACGATCAAAGGCGCAGGAGGCTTACCTGTTGGTACAGCAGGTAAAGGCATGTTGATGTTATCTGGTGGGATTGATTCACCAGTGGCGGGATATTTAGCACTTAAGCGCGGTGTTGAGATAGAAGCGGTTCACTTTGCTTCTCCTCCTTATACAAGCCCGGCTGCATTACAAAAAGCTAAAGATTTGGCGAAAAAATTAACAGTGTTTGGTGGAGATATCCAATTTATCGAAGTACCGTTTACAGAAATTCAAGAAGAAATAAAAAATAATGTGCCTATGCCTTATCTGATGACAGTAACACGCCGATTTATGATGCGTGTCGTTGACGAAATAAGAGCAAGACGTCACGGACAAATTATCATTAATGGCGAAAGTCTAGGGCAGGTAGCGAGTCAAACTTTAGGATCGATGGTAGCGATTAATGCTGTAACGACAACACCGGTTATTCGGCCGGTGGTAACGATGGACAAGTTAGAGATTATTGAATTAGCTGAAAAGATTGATACCTTTAACTTATCTATTCAACCTTTTGAGGATTGTTGTACTATTTTTGCACCACCGCAACCAAAAACAAATCCGAAATTAGAACATGCGGAGAAATTTGAACAACGCATGGACATTGATGAGTTGGTGGCGCGAGCTGTTGATGGGATTATGATTAGTCGATTATCTAGTGATGATAGAACAGATCAGTTAGATATGGATATTCAGGAGTTGCTATAAGAAAAGAAGGTAGATATGTTTAGTAAAGAAAAATTTCCAGGACTTTTAGCCCTTGGTATTTTCACATTTATGTCAACACTTGATGGATCAATAGTTAATATTGCTTTACCAAGTATGGCGCGTGAAATGCATCTTGAGATGAGTCAAGTAACTTGGTCGGTAACGATTTATTTAGTGGTGATTTCAGGGTTAATTTTGTTATTTGGTAGATTAGGCGATTTACTGGGGAAAACGAAAATTTTCAGTATTGGGAGTGTCGTATTTACATTAGGCTCGCTACTAGCTGGGATTAACCTAGGGTTAAATTTTTTACTTTTCTCAAGAATCATTCAAGCCATAGGTGCATCTATGACGATGTCTAACAGTTTTGGGATTACCAGTCAGCTATTTCCACCGGCACTTAGAGCGCGAGCGATGAGCATCATGTCAATGTTTGTTAGCTTAGGGGCGATTGCAGGACCTGCAATTGGCGGATTTATCTTACAGTTTGCGAGTTGGTCATACATATTTTGGATAAATGTTCCTTTAGGTATTGTGGCTTATTTGATAGGGCGCAAGGCATTGCCAAAAGACGAAGGAATAGGCACTTTTAAAGATGCCGATTTGTTAGGGGCTACACAAATGTTCTTGACAATTGTTGCCTTTTTTGTCGCGATGAGTTTAGGCCAAGCACAAGGATTTAGTCACCTTCCCGTCTTGATCAGTTTTGTTGCTATGATTATCCTGTTTATTTGGTTTATTCATACAGAAAGAACAGTTGATAAGCCATTGTTAAATCTTAATATTTTCCGTAGTAAACTTTTTTCTATGAGTGTTATTACTAGTATGACAATGTTTACAGCAGGTAGTTTTGTCAATATCTTAATGCCTTTTTATCTTCAAGATTATAGAGGGAGTGCTGCTGGATTTGCTGGTATGGTGATGATGGCTTATCCTGTTGGGATGTTTATTTTTAGTCCAATTGCTGGTGTTCTATCAGATAAATTTGACAAAGAAATTATCACATTTATTGCGATTACGGGTGTGCTGATTGTACAACTAGGATATCTGATATTTGGTCAAACAACGGCGATAGCCTTTGTGATGATTATTTTATTTTTACATGGTGGTAGTGTGGGGTTCTTCCAAAGTCCCAATAATGCATTAGTAATGTCAACGGTTGAGTCTAGATATTTGGGAATTGCTGGTTCTGTTAATGCACTAGCACGAAATCTTGGTTTCGTTTTAGGAACAACACTATCGACAACAGTATTATTTGTTGCTATGTCAACTCTAGTAGGGCATCGTGTATCTGGATATATCACATCACGTCCTGACATTTTCCTAACAGGTATGCATCATGCCTTCTATGTTGGTCTTGCCTTAGTTATTTTTGCTTGGTGTTTGTCAGGTTATCGATTAGTGACCCGACAACGAGCAGTTGACTAAAAAAGTGATAAATACATAAAAAAGCAATTCATTTTTTGAAATGAACTGCTTTTTTATTTAATCTTAAAAGTTAATGATTGTATATTTTTTCTTACCACGACGGATTACAGTTAATTGTGATTCAAGTTTATCCTCATCACTAATGATATAGTCAAGACTAGTTTGTCGGTCACCATTAATATAAATCGCACCATTTGAGATGTCTTCACGAGCTTGACGACGACTAGGTGATATTTTAGCATCTACTAAGAGATTAACTAGATTACCATCAAAATCGGCAGTCACTGTAAAATTAGGCACATCAGATAGGCCTGTTTTAATATCTTTAACAGATAATGATTTGATATGACCATCAAATAATTGTTGAGATATGTGTACAGCATTGTCGTAAGCTGTTTCACCATGAACAAGTGTTACAACTTCTTTAGCTAATGTTTTTTGTGCTAAACGTTCGTGTGGTGCTGCTTCGAAGGCTTTAGCAATGTCATCTATTTCGTCAAGACTTAGGAAAGTAAAGATTTTGAGAAATTTTACTGCATCAGCATCGGCGACATTTAGCCAAAATTGATAAAATTCATAAGGAGATGTTTTATCCGCATCTAGCCAAACAGCATTACCTTCTGATTTACCAAACTTTTTACCAGTGGAGTCTGTAATTAAAGGGACTGTGATGACATGGGTGTCATTACCAGATTTTTTACGGATAAGATCTGTCCCAGCAATCATATTTCCCCATTGGTCTGATCCACCAATTTCTAAGGTAACGCCATAGTTTTCATTTAGCTGGTAAAAATCATAACCTTGTAGAATTTGATATGCAAATTCAGTATATGAAATTCCTGTTTCAATCCGTTTTTTTACAGATTCCTTACTCATCATGTAGTTAATTGTAAAGTGCTTACCAACATCTCGTAAAAATTCGAGAATATTCATTTGTGAAAACCAGTCATAATTGTTAACGACTGTTGCAGCGTTCTCACCTTCAAAACTTAGGAAACGAGAGAGTTGTTGTTTAATTGCAGCTGACCAAGCGGCTACTGTTTCAGTTGTTTGAAGGGAACGTTCGGCATCCTTAAAAGAAGGATCACCTATCATTCCTGTGGCACCACCGACTAAAGCAACGGGCTGATGACCTGCTAACTGAAGGCGTCTCATGTTTAGAATTGGTACTAGATGTCCTAGATGTAGTGAATCAGCAGTAGGATCATAGCCCGAATAAAATTTGATAGAGTCTTCAGTTAATGCTTTGATCAAAGCAGCTTCATCAGTTGTTTGAAAAATCAAACCACGCGCTTTTAGTTCTTCAAAAATATTCATGTTAATCATCCTTATGTACAGTCTTTTTCAAATTTTTATAAATTAAGTCTATTATACCAAAAATTAGCCGTTTTGTTAGTACTTATCTGTCTGATATCAGATAATAATATTTAGAGAGGATATACCTTTGTTGAAAAGTATTAGGGAGCAATAAAAAGGTGTATTACTCATCGTA
>JAKDQI010000081.1 GCA_030454995.1 Pseudolactococcus plantarum
CTTTTCTCATATCTTTATACTATCATTCCTATATAATTTTAGGTATATCTCAACCACCTACATTACAACAAACTGTTGCAAACATTCGTGTATCAGTTAAAATTCTGCTAAATATTCATAGCGCTCATACTTAGCTAATAACGCTGTATTTTTACTATCAAGCTCTGCCTGTAAATCACCTAATCTTGTAAAGTCTGAACCATGGTCACGCATTTCTTTATCAATATCAGCGATTTCAGACTCCAACTCACTAATATCATCTTCGATTGTTGCCCACTCTTGCTTTTCCATATATGTCATACGTTTTTTATCATTTGATTTCAAAGAGGTAGTGACAGGTTCAGGTGTTTTTTTAACAAGTTTTTCTTCTTTTTCTTCACTCAACTTATCAGCTAGATACTCTGAATAACTGGTATGAAACTCAGATACTAATCCTTTATCAAAAACCAATAATTTATTGACAACTTTGTCCAGAAAATATCGATCATGACTGACCGTAATCACAACACCTGGATAGTGTTGAATAAAATTTTCTAACACAGTTAACGTCGCGATATCTAAATCATTTGTTGGCTCATCTAATAGCAAAACGTTCGGCTGCTCTAATAAGATCTTTAGCAAATATAAACGTTTTTTCTCACCACCGGACAGTTTAGCAATTAAGGTGCCATGTGTCGAACGTGGAAATAGAAACTGTTCCAATAAATTAACAATGCTGATCGATTCTCCTGACGCAGTCACGCTATTATCAGCCACTTCTTGAAGAAAATTGATGACACGTTTTGAATCATCTAATCCACGAATTTGTTGAGAAAAGTAACCAACTTTGATTGTCTCACCAACCTCAAGTGTTCCTGAGTCTGGTGTCAATTCGCCATCAATTAGATTAAGTAAGGTAGATTTACCAACACCGTTATTCCCAACAATACCAATTCGGTCTGTGTTTTGAATCAATAAATTGAAGTCTTTTAAAATAGGCCTGTCAGGTGTAAAAGCAAAATCAACATGGTTAAAATTAATTACCTTTTTACCAATACGTGATGTTGCAACATTAATCGCTAGATTATCTGATGATGTAACATTAGTTACATCATCTTTGATTGCTTCAAAGCGATCAATTCGTGCCTGCTGTTTTGTCGCACGTGCTTGTGGTGATTTTCGAATCCAAGCTAATTCTTGCTTATACAGTTGTTTATTTTTATGATGTTGTGCCTGCTCTTGCTCATCTCGCTCAGCTTTTTGTGATAGATAATCTTGGTAGTTACCTTGATACTCATATAATTTACCATTATCAAGTTCAAAGATACGTGTCGCTAAGGTGTCTAAAAAATAGCGATCATGCGTAATAAACAAAACAGTCTGCTTAGCACTCGTCACATAATTTTCTAACCAAGCAATCGTATCCACATCCAAATGGTTGGTAGGCTCGTCTAAAAGCAATAAATCAGAAGGATTTAATAGCGCTTGTGCTAATTGTACACGGCGTTTTTGTCCACCTGATAACTGTTTGATTGGTAGGCTCAGCTCTGGTAATTTCAGTTTTGAGAGAACCGTTTTAACTTGATTTTCAACTTCCCAAGCATCTATCGCAGTCATGTTCCCTTCGATTTCAGATAAATCATGTTGTAACTTTTGATTTTCAGGATCATTGGTTAACGCGATTAATACTTGTTCATATTGTTTGATTGCTTTCATCTGTGGTAAGTCATCTGATAAGACAGTATCCATAATCGATAGCGACTCATCAAACTGTGGCTCTTGGGTCAGATACTCAATCTTAAAATCATTTTGTACAAAAAATGGTGAGTTATCACCATCAAATCCAGTTTTTTTTGCGATTACATCTAATAATGTCGTTTTACCTGTACCATTAACCCCAATCAACCCAATACGATCTAATGGATGAATAATAAAGTCAAGATTGGCAAAAACCATCTTATCTCCAACGGATTTGCTTAAATTTTCAACTCGAAAATCAGTCATTGCTGCCATATTCACTACTTTCTCTTACATAATTAAAAATATCATCCGGATGATTGCGTAACTTTCCACTCACAATAGCCATCTCTATCTCATGAAAGAGTTTGCCAATGCCGGGCCCTGGACTAATTCTGAATTGTTTCATGATCTCACCAGCTGATACAACAATCTCTTTTTTATCTCGGATTTGTAATGTCTCATCTAGTACTGCAATATGCTCATAATCCGTGGTTAGACCTTGTGCTTCAAACAGTTTTTCGACCAATAGCAAACTAGATAAGCGATGACGATAAAGGTCTTCTAAAGAAAATGCTGCAATTTGCCGTTTATGGTAAGCACTTAAAAAATGCGTGATAGCCGTCGCAAAATCACGAGATACTTTCCATTTTTTCATCAAAAACTTGCCATCTACATACCCTAGTTGGTGCAGTAAAAATCCCCATGCCTGTATACTATTTGTGAATTTAAATGTTTCTGGTAATGTTAATAGACTTAAAAGTGCTTGCTCATCCGAAAAGCCTGGTAAATATGCTGCAGCATCGATTGATAATAGTGCATCAAATCCTTTATACCAATAGTCAGCTTGTAGCAATTTATCCAACTCAATAAAAATACGCTCAATAGAGATTTTTGATAATAAGTGAGCTTGTCTTTTCATAGCTTCATAAGTCTCTGACTCCAAGCTAAAATTAAGTGTAGCCATAAATCTTACACCACGCATAATCCTTAAGGCATCTTCGTTAAAGCGTTCTGATGGAAGACCTACTGCTCTTAGCACCTTTTGATCTAAATCAGTTAGGCCATCATATAAGTCTATAATCTCTCCATCATTAGCAAGGGCAAACGCATTAATCGTAAAATCACGTCGTAATAAATCCTCTGACAACTCTCTGACAAAATTCACATGAGAAGGTCTTCTATAATCCACATACACATCTTCTGTTCTAAATGTTGTGATCTCATAAGTATCATCATCAGCTAAGACAAGCACTGTTCCATGCTCAATACCAATATCAACCGTATGTTCAAATATTTGTTTCACTTCGGCAGGATAAGCACTTGTCGCGATATCAACGTCATGAATTTGTCGATTTAATAGAACATCTCGTACGCTACCGCCAACAAAATACGCTTGATAGCCTGACTCTCTAATTTTTTCCAAAATCGGCAGAGCTTTTACAAACTCCGCCGGCATCTTCTCTAATTTCATAATAAATGGTCTAATCCATATACTAAAGTATCAATTTCAACTACTTTTTTTATCCCGACATTGACACCACCCATAAATGATACTCGATCATATGAATCATGGCGAATCGTTAATCCCTCACCTTTGGCACCAAAAATAACTTCTTGATGTGCGACAAGTCCTGGTAAGCGAACTGAATGAATGCGCATGCCATCAAACTCAGCCCCTCTAGCACCTGCCATTGTTTCAACTTCATCAGCAGCACCTTGTTTTTTAAACACGCGTTTTTCTTTTATGAGTTCAGCTGTTTTAATCGCTGTACCAGAAGGCGCATCTTGTTTATTATCATGATGTAACTCGATAATTTCTACATCTGGAAAATATTGTGCAGCTTTTTGTGCAAATTCCATCAACAAAATCGCACCAATCGCGAAATTAGGAGCAATCAAACCACCTACTTTGTTAACTTGCGATAATGAGATAAGTTCTGAAATCTGTGATTCTGTAAATCCAGTTGTCCCGACAACTGGACAGAAATGATTTTCCAAAGCAAACTTTGTATTTTCAAATGCGACAGCTGGAATCGTAAAATCAACCCACACATCAGCATCAAAACCGACTAGTGACAACTTATCGTTAAAAACTGGTATGCCATCAACTGCTGTTTCACTTGTTTTAGGATCTACTAAAGCGACTAGTTCAAGATTCTCATCTTCTTGTACCATCTTAACTGCAGCTGATCCCATACGTCCTTTAAAGCCTGCTATAATTACTTTTATCATCTTATTTTAACTTCGGACTGATACCAAATCCGAGTGCCCCTTCCCCTAAATGTGTCCCAATCACAGCACCAAATGTCGCAATAGAAACATCAAATCCTTTTTCTGTTAATTCCTCAGCGACATCTTTTGCAGTTTCAGGTACGTTAGCATGAATCACATATACTTTGTAATCCCCTGTTTTTGTTGTATCTGCTAGAATTTTATAAAGCTTTTTAAAGGCTTTTTTACTTGTCCTAATTTTTTCGTAAACAACAATTTTGCCAGATTCATCAAATCGTAAAATTGGTTTAATATTTAGCAGATTACCCAGAATGGCCGCACCATTAGATAAACGACCTCCTTTTACCAAATGATTTAAATCATTTACGATGATAAATGCCGTTGTTTTATCGATGATTTCTGCTAATTCTGATAAGATAAAGTCAAATGATGCATTTGTTTTGATCATATTAGCAGTCACCTCAACCATGTAGCCCAAAGGTGCTGAGGTAATTACAGTATCAGGAAAAGCAATCGTTAAGTTAGGAAATTCATCTTTTAAATATTGGATATTTTGCCAGAAACCTGAAATCCCTGAAGATAGGAATAGGCCAACCACATGGGTGTACTTTTCATCCGATAATTTTTGCAATAATGTTGCTAGATCATGGATAGTGGGCTGACTTGTTTTAGGTAATTCTTGTGTTGCTGCCATTTTCTGATAAAATTCTGAAACTGATATATTTTGTCCTTCGATATAAGTTTGGCCATCTATAGTGATGGGGATATCCAGAACAAACACATTTTCTTTTTGCTTCATCTCTTCACTCAGATATGCTGAGCTATCTGTAATAATTGCAGTTTTCATAAGTTATTAAAATTCCAGATTGATGCCAGGTTGATCCAACGCTACTTCTGTCACTTCATAAGTCAAACGTTTTAGTAAATCAAATAATGGCGTTGCTAATTCAGACATATCTTCTTGTGTCAGTTGTTCTTTATTTTCAATCACTTGACCACGGATGACACTGAGTTGTCCAATATTACCTGAAATCACTAAGTTCTCAAGTACAATAACAAAACTTAACATGGCATTAATCGCTGTGTCTGTATCATTATCCACTTGATCAACTAATTGAAAATGAACATTTAAGCCTGTCTCAGGTGTCCCATTCTCTGCTTCCCACTCTAGATTTCTTGCATCATAGTGGAATTGGTGTACAAATTCTTTTTCGCGTTCAATATTCATTATTAAAATTCTCCCATGTTGTTACTATAGCATCTGCTTTTAACTGTTGCTTTGAAAAAATATTAGCTTCATCAAATAAAATCGTTTTAATTCCTGCATGTTGACCAGCTAAAATATCTAATGGCCTATCGCCAATCATCACTGTTTCATTACGATCCAACTGATATTTATCAATAAGATAGCACAAGCTTTCTGGATTTGGTTTGCGAGCAAAGTGATTATCACTTGTGATGATTTCAATAAATAAAGGTCTTAACTCACCCAGGTAGGCATAAGTCTTATCATCGCGGTGACTCACAACAAAATGTTGCCCTCCACGCGCTACGATCCTTTTTAATATCATCGGAATTTCCGGATAATATACTGGGGACTGTTGCAGTTCAGTTTCTATTTGATGATAGTCATCTAAAAATGCTTGTGTCCCATATTGCTCAGAAAATTGTCGAATTGACTTTTCTTTAATAAACCTTGCAAGATCACAATCATATTGTATGCCATGTTTAGTAATCGCTTGTTTAAGAGCAGTAAGCATGACTGGATAAGTATCAAACAAAGTACCATCGAAATCCCAAATATAATTTTTTATGTTCATGGCTCTGCTTTATCCGATTGTTGTAAATGTCTCACGATATCCGCGGCTTCCTCAGTGAAGTCAAAGGTGTCTAATAAATCCGGACGTAAGCGTAGTGTCTTTGCTAAACTCTCAGTTAATCGCCACTTACGAATATTTTCATGATGGCCACTCATCAATACCTCAGGTACTGTCAAACCTCTAAAATTTTCTGGACGTGTGTACTGTGGATACTCCAATAAGCCTGATGAGAAGCTGTCATCTTCGTGACTCGCTTTTTTACCTAAAACCTCTGGAATCAATCTTACAGTTGCATCAATCATGACACTCGCTGCAACTTCTCCACCCGTCAATACATAATCACCCAGAGAAACCTCATCAGTCACTAATGTCTTGATACGCTCGTCAAATCCTTCATAATGTCCACATAAAAAAACAAGTTGCTCCTCAGATGCCAGTTCCTCTGCAAAGGCTTGATCAAACGTTCGTCCTGCAGGATCCATCATCAATACACGCGCATTTTCATGAGGAAAAGAATCTAAGGTATCAAAAATAGGTTGTGGCATTAGTAACATCCCTTGGCCACCACCATAAGGCATGTCATCGACATGTTTTTGAGTATTAGTCGCAAAGTCTCTGAAATTATGAAAGTTGATGTCAATTTTTCCTGATTTTCTCGCTCTACCAACAATAGAATGCTCCAAGTTTGAAAACATCTCAGGAAATAGCGTTAAAATATCGATCTGCATGTTAATCGTCCAATCCTTGCGGAACTTCAACCGTTACACAGTTACCTGCGATATCGACTGATAAAACAACTGACTTAATAAACGGGAGTAGTAAATCTTTTTTACCTTTGCGCTTGATGACCCAAACATCATTTGCACCGGGCTGCAAAATCTCTTTCACTTTCCCAATCTCAATACCATCTTCAACTACAGTGAGACCAATAATATCATCATAATAAAACTCGTCATCACTATCCAATTCAGCACGATCTTCTGCTGCAATCTTAAGTGAATAATCTCGATATTTTTCAACATCATTAATACTATACAGACCATCAAATTTTATAATATCTAAATTTTTTTGTTTGCGATGTGTCTTTATCTTTAAAATTTTCACAAACTGATCTTGCTTATCAAACAGTGCGAGTTCGGCATTTTTTTTGTAGCGTTCATCAGCAAAATCCGTCACAGAAATGACGCGTACTTCTCCTTGCAATCCCTGCGTGTTAACAATTGTTCCTACTTTGTAATAATTCATTCTTATATTATAACATATATCCCTGCGCTATGCCACGTATGATGGACTGTAGGCAACAGCAAAAAAACGCCTAAACTTACCTACTTGAACTCAAGTTAGCTATATTTAGACGTCGTTTTCTTATGACAACAAAAATTGAAATACAAAACATTGATAAACATGTAAAATTAAAACCTGCCATCACTTACCAGTATAGTATCATAAGAGAGAGATTTGGTTCATCCATAGTATGATGCAAAAACAACCATGGAAAAGGGGAGGTTTCATGTCAAGCAAATGCTTAGACAACTGAGTCGACCAGTCAATTTTCTAACCTCATTGATTAATAGTTCACTGCTCTTATCATGTCAATCATATCCACGCGCGAGCAGGATAGCAGCATTTAGCACGTATCAACTAGGATATGAGCTTTAACTTGATTGGTCAGTTCGTGTAGGGGTAGAAAAGCAGTCATGATGAGAATAGAGTTTAGAGGCAGTGTTAATCAATTATGTGCTAGTTATATATCCTAGCTTAGATAACAATTCACTCAAATTCAGTTGTAACAAAACATTCTTATCTTGAAATGTCTGAGCATTTCATACTATAGAATTATCAATTCGAACGACTTTTTTACCAAATCATACTGTTTATTGTTGTGATCATATAAAATGTGCCACAATTTCATACTAATTACTGATAATCTTTGATCTTCGTGATATAATAATACTGTCTAGGCATTATTATAAACACAATAGATTGAGCGTTTTGATAAGCGATCACTCAGTATTTAATTTTCAAAGATCACCATATGTTTTTTTGAAACAACTGCTCACTTTTTTATGCGCTTTTGATTCAAACATAAACAACTTTTGTTGTTAATTCAAGTATACAACTTTTGTTGTTCCTAGTCAAGTGATATTATAAAAAAACTATTTTTTTAAGGAGAAATGGATATGTTACCAGAAAGATTGAAAAATCTAAGACTAGAGAGCAAACTCACCCAAAAACAAGTGGCGGAGCATTTAGGTATGTCACAACAATCTTATGCGCTATGGGAAAGTGGTAAACGACACCCTAAAAAGGTACAAGAGATTGCTGAATTTTTTAACGTCTCACCTGACTATCTTTTAGGCCGTACTGATAGCAGGAGCATGGATAACATGGATAAAGATCTTGATATTGCACTTGACTCATTCAAAGCTTTTAATGGGAAGCCTATGACTGGCACTGACCGTGATATAATTCGTGATATATTAACAGAAATGTTCAAAGATAGGTAAGCCATGATCAAACAAATCACCAAACAACTAAATGCATTAGGAATTAAAATAAAATATGCTCCTTTGGATAACAACGGTTTTTTTGGTATTTATCAGGATACACCTATTATTATCATCAACGACCAACTAGATACACTGGCAACTGCTATCACACTATTACACGAATCCTATCACTTCCTAAATGGAGATGATACAAAAATTATTTCGAACTATCGTCAAAACAGTCATATCGAGTATGAAGCAAATCGCTTTATGATTCACCATATACTACTTTTGTTAGATAAAACCTATGATTTCACACCATTAACTGACTATCATCAAATCAGGGATTCATTATCACTACCATCATGTCTAGATTATCTGATTTATGATGAGTTATACAAGCTAATTCAGACAAAATTTGGTATCCATGATGATACTGATGATGAACTTTACATACAAGAACATGCTACCTATATCACGACAAGCGCAGATAAAGCTCCTGAGAAACAGCAAATTTTCACATATTTATCAGTAATACGTTAAGTCATATACATCACATGAACATCAGTTTCATAACTCGAGTAAAAGATAGTGTATGTCTGAT
>JAKDQI010000013.1 GCA_030454995.1 Pseudolactococcus plantarum
TTCATGTTAGCCATTATTTTTTATGTTAAACTAAAGATATTGCAGAAAAATAAAGGCAACAATTTTTAACATAACTTTTAAACTCATACAACTATAGAAAGGAGCTATCCTATCGTCGTTTGTGATCATCAAACGATGTGATAATCATTATGATAGATTTAACAAAAGGAACACCAATTAAGGTCATCTTATTATTTACGCTCCCACTGCTTTTAGGAAATTTATTTCAACTGTTTTATAACTTCATTGATGCGATTATCGTGGGACATACACTGGGAAAAGACGCATTTGCTGCGGTTGGTGCAACCAGTGCGCTAAATTTCTTAGTCATGGGATTTGCTATAGGGATTACCAGCGGGTTTGCCATCATCATCTCACAACGTTTTGGTGCTAATGATTTAGAAGGTATAAAAAAATCTTATGTGACAGGGTTCTTCTTAACCTTAATCACATCGATAGGACTCACTGTGATTGCTTATGCCTTTTCACTGCCTTTACTGGAGTGGATGCAAACACCAAAAGATTTAATAGCTGACGCGCATGATTTTCTGAGGGCCATCTTTGGTGGGATGATTTTCACAGTAGTCTTTAATTATTTATCAAATGTACTACGTGCCCTTGGCGATTCTAAAACACCTTTAATCGCTTTAATCATCTCTACTGTACTCAATGTTATTCTAGAATTTTACTTCATTCTAGGCTTACATACTGGTGTATTCGGAGCTGGTATCGCAACGATTATTGCACAAGCATTTTCAGTTGTTTATCTGCTGATCTACATCAAGCTAAAAATGCCACTACTGCATGTTAAACAGCAACATTTCATGTTAGATAAGATTGAAATACACAAACACGCAAGGCTTGGCTACCCAATGGGATTTCAATCTAGTATCATTGCAATTGGTAGCTTAACTTTACAAATCGTTCTAAATAAACTCGGTACAGATGTTGTTGCCATGCAAGCTATCGGCAGACAAATTGATCAACTTGCCATGCTACCGATGATGAGCTTAGGGCTTGCCGTAACTACGTTTACTGCTCAAAATTTTGGTGCTAGACAATATAAACGGATGTTAATAGGCTTGAAACACTCAGTGATTATCAATGTCATCTGGGGGATTTTATTTACCGTAGTGCTACTCGTCTTTAATCAGTTTTTCTCAGGACTGTTTATCAGTCACAAGGAAACAAAAATCATTCAGTTAGCGTTTGATTACTACTTAGTCAACGGTGCATTTTACTGGCTATTAGCCATACTATTTGTTGTCCGTTCCTTTATTCAAGGGTATGGTAATAGCTTAGTCCCAACTTTAGCTGGTATAGCAGAACTCCTGATGAGAGCTGGTGTATCCATTTTAGGACTGTTTACAATCGGATTAATCGGTGTCCTATTTTCTAGTCCAGCTGCCTGGATTGGTAGTGTCGTGATTCTGGTACCAAGTTATTTCAGAATTACTAAAGATTTGAAAACGAAAAGTGAGCAAAATTTGTCTATCCTATAATCTTATGATAGGCGCGTTAATTCAGTTTGAGTCATCACACACAAAAAACCTTTGGTAGATTACTACCAAAGGTTTTTTTAGTTGCTTTAACGCTAACACGAGCAGATGCCTACTTAGAACGCAGGCACAAGTGTTGCACTGTGGTTTTTCTCTAAAAAGTCACGAACAGTACTGCTCGTCATAGCTTTTTTCAGTGCTTTTATCTTATCAGAATCTTGATTATCTTGTCTTGCGACAACTTGAATCGCAAAACGACCATCAATTTTTTTCTCTAAAAATAGTGCATCAGCTGGTTTCAACCCAATTTTTGCGATATAAGTTGGGTAATTATAAACTAATGCGACACCTGGTTCACTGTAGGCTGCTGATAAATTAAGTAGATCTACTTGTAACCATTCTAGGTGTTTTGGATTCTCAGTAATATCTTTGATTGTCCCGTTAGCACCTACACCAGATTTTAACGTAATTAATTTTTGTTCAGCTAAGATAGCTAAAGCACGTCCTTGATTAGAAGGATCATTAGGGATGGCAACTTTACTGCCTTCGGGAATTGCATCAATTGATTTATAATCTTTAGAGTAAAATCCTACTTTAGCATTATAAATTGGTTGAATCGCAACTAATTTAGCTTTTTTTTCTGAATTGTATTTTTGCATATATGGTTTATGTTCTGCAAAACTAGCATCAGCTTCACCACTAGCAACCATATCATTATAGGCTACATTATCAGTCACTTGAACTAATTTGATATCCCAACCTTCTTTTTTGGCAACCTTTGCAGCTACCTTAACGACATCTGTCATGGGTGTTGTCTGACTTGCAACAGTAATTACTTTATCTTTTTTATCTTTTTTACTATCACTTGTGTCATTTTTCGACTTATTGCTACCGCAAGCCACTAACGAAAGACCTAATCCAACCATCACAACTGCTAAAGCCCATTTTTTCATTATATTACTCCTATTTTTTATTATGGTAACAACTTGACAAGTGTTACCATGTCCTATTTTCTTTTATCTAATTTGTATGCGACTGTATTGCCTATCATTTGAATCACGAAAACAATAAAGATCATCATCGCAATCGCTAGTGCCATAATCCCATACTGATAACTTTGATAGCCATATAAAATCGCAAAGCTACCAATACCTCCGCCACCAATAATCCCCATTACAGTTGAATAAGAAACCAAACTGACAATTGCAGTCGTATAAGCTAAAATTAGACCACTCCGTGCTTCTGGCAATAAAAAGTGCCAAATGTATTGCCATTTTGTGGCCCCTAAGGCATCAGCTAGTGCTCTAGTCTCGACTGGTACATCTAGCAATACCTGCTCTACTAAACGTGCAACAATCACAACACCAATGATACTTAAGGGAAAAGAAGCCGGATACGGTCCAAATGCTCTACCCAGTAATAAGCGTGTCAAAGGAATTAAGGTGATGACAAATAATAAATACGGAAAAGATCTGACAAACGTGACAAAAAAATTAAATAGCCAATACCGAAAGTGCCGCTTACCTTTTATTTGTGGGTTTGAATCAAACATCATAATGCCTAGCGGTAACCCAAAAACTAAGCAACTCATGATGGCAATCCCCATCATGATAAACGTTTCTTTGATGGCAATCAAAAGCTCAGGTAAATAAAACTGAACTGACTGTATTAAACTCATTCCACCATCCTCCGACGTACTTTATCTAGATAAGAACTCTCTGATTCAGATAGTAGCTCAGGTATGTTATTGACCTCACCTAATACCCGTCCTTTCTCTAAAACTAATACACGATTGCAAAGTTTTTGAACAGCATCCAAGTCATGACTGACAAAAAATATAGTGATGCCAAATGCTTGATGACTATCTTTCAATAATCGTAAAATCGCTGCTGTATTGTCTTCATCTAAAGAACTTGTCGCCTCATCACACAATAAAATTTCTGGTTGTCTAACTAGCGCTCTTGCTATTGTGACGCGTTGTTTTTCACCACCAGATAGTTCAGCTGGATACGCGTTCTCTTTTTCTGACATCCCAACAAAGTTCAATAATTCAGCTACTTTTTTGCTATTTTTTTGACCGACTAATGTCAACGGCAATGCAATATTTTGTGCGACCGTCTTATTCGCTAAAAGATTATAGTGTTGAAATACAACACCAATCTTTGTTTTATAGTGAGATAGTTGCGCTTTGCTTAGTTGATCAGTTGTCTGTCCATCTATCAATATCTGACCACTTGTTGGCTTCTCCACCAAGTTAAGGAGTTTAAGTAAGGTCGTTTTTCCTGAACCACTCTTACCCACAATCCCTAAAATATCATTTTTTTCAACAGAAAATGATAAGTTTTCTAATGCTACATGATTTAAATACCGTTTAGATACACTAATCACATCAATCATCTGATGCCCCTCTACTTCTAACTAGTTATCTAAAAAGACTACTCTTTATTTTACAAAAAACTTGGTGATTCACAAAATAAAATGCATCACTTTAGACCGATGTCATTTTTCATCATATCGCTAAATCCATCGGTGCAATGGTTCTGGTTTTATAAAATATATCAGCAACTTCTCTAACTGTTTTGGGCTGAGGTTCAAAAATCCAAAGTTGGATGATAGATAGCGTTGTATTTAATAAGATTGACCGACTATACTCAATCGGAATCGTTGCGTTAAAATTATGAAAGGCTTGAATATAGTCAGCAATAATTGCTTTAACTTTTTCAACAAATTTTTGATCTAACATAAAGATTTTTAGCAGTGGCATATTATCATAAATATAGGTTAGAACGTCAACCATACCTTCACCTAATCCGCAATCTATCGTATGATCAAATATCGTCTTCTTAAAACCAGTTAATAGCTCTTTTTCTATAGAGAGTATAAAATCATTAAAATCTTCATAAGTAAGATAAAAAGTTCCTCTGTTTATCTGCGCTAATGTTGTTAGCTCACTAATAGATATATGATCTAATGTCTTACGATTGGTCAGCGCTATGAAAGCATCAATTAGCTTATTTCTCGTTTCTTTTTTCAAAAAATCACCATTTTCCTTATTTTTGTTCATCGTGTTTGACTACTCAAGCGTTATACTAAGTTCATGAACATATTAATTATTTATAGTTATCCACATCATGATAGCCTAAACGGAAAAATTTTGGACACTGTCCTACAAAGTATTGATAAACAACACACAGTCACAACAATTGATCTTTATCAAGACAACTTTAATCCTGTACTTTATTTTGATAAAGTACATAGACGCAGAGATCTACAATTTGATCCAGAAACGCAAGCCTATCGAGATGCTATCACTGATAGTGATCACATCATCTTTATCTTTCCTATCTGGTGGAGTGGGATGCCTGCTATCTTAAAAGGATTCATCGACAGAGTTTTCGTCCAAAACTTTGCTTATGCCTACGCACCAAAAAAACTCATTCCCATTAAACTCCTAAAAGGCAAAACAGCTGATATCATTGTCACACATGATACGCCATATCTATTTGCAAAACTTATCCAAAAAGACTACGGAAACGTCTTAAAGAAACAGATCTTAGCAGACATGTGTGGGATAAAAGTTAATAAAATGCTGAGTTTACCCAATGTTAAAAACAGTAGCTTAAACCAAAGACAACAGTTCTTGAAAAAAGTTGCTAACTATTTTCTAAAACTATGAACTATAGTTAAAATGCTGTCATTTCGGCATTATTTCAGACATAGCACGGATTATGCTATCTGTTTCAAGTTAAACAACTACTTTTTAACAAACTATTAACATAACATTTAAAAATAATTCATCTTATTGCAATTATATAATATTATTTGCTAAGTAGTACAGCTGAACTATTTTTTACAAACATCGTCCTGGATTTGATAGGTATCCATCTTAAAAATCTCTCATCATTTTATGGTCAAAACATCGCAAAAGGTGAAGCAATTTCCAGCTTATCTGTTAAATCAAAACGACAACAATTAGTCGAAACTGAAGATAAACAACCCCTTTGTCTGATCAAAAAATAGCCGACCTACTCAGTCAATCCGACCTAGCTATTTCTAGAAGAATTGTTGTAAAATATAGAAACGCTTTGGGTATACTAGCCTCTAGCAAGCGAAAAAGCTATTAAAAAAGCAGCCCCATTGCTTATTGGGCTGCTTTTACTTTTAGAAAATCTGAGATGTGTTTCACGCCAAAGGCAAGTGCCCGTTCATCAGGCGACATTTTAGGATGATGTAGTGCATAAGGTGTTTCTATGCCAAGCCAAAACATCACACCTGGCACCTTGGATAATAGGTAGCCAAAATCTTCGCCAGTCATAGCTGGAGCAATATCGATGAGATTAACACCCTCTGCTTGATCAAAGAAAGTCATCAATTCTGTCGCCAACTCTGGATTGTTTTCAACTGGTAAATAACCACCTTGTCGAAGCTCAATATCAACAGATAAGCCAAAACTGAGTGCCACGCCCTCAGCAATTTCGCGGATACGCTTTTGGGTCAAGTCATTCATCTCTTGTGTTAATGTTCGAATTGTCCCGTGTAGATGAGCTGTTTCTGCGATGACATTATTTGTTGTCCCAGCATGCATACTACCAAATGTGACCACAGCACCTTCTATTGGGTCAACATTTCGGCTCACAATCGTTTGCACCTGCGTGACAAAATAGCTTGCTGCAACTAAGGCATCATTCGCATGTTGTGGAAACGCTGCATGACCACCTGTTCCTTCAAAGGTTACTTTGACCTCACACGTTCCAGCAAACAAAGTCCCAGTATTCGTCGCAATATCGCCTACCTTAAGATCAGGTCGAACATGAAGGCCATAAAATTCATCCGGATGGTATTCTCCATCAAATACACCTGCTTCATACATAAGCATGCCACCTGCTTCATTTTCTTCAGCAGGTTGAAACAGAAAAAGCAAATTATTTTTAGGCTGGTGCACTAACATCTGCTCTAACACACCGAGTGCTAACGTCATATGCATATCATGCCCACACGCATGCATATTTCCTTCATGACGTGATGCAAACTCAAGACCAGTATCTTCTATGATAGGCAAGCCATCAATATCAGTACGCCAACCGATCGTTTTTTGAGGTGCACTGCCATTTATTTTTAGGACAATGCCAGTCTGCCATGTCTTGATCTCAACAAATGATTTACCTGCAATCATCTCTTGAATGGTAGCCATCAAATAAGCATGAGTTTTAACTTCTTCTAGCCCTATTTCTGGTATCTGATGTAGTGCTCTACGAATTGCAATAAGATCAAGCATAGACGTCTCCTTATATCTGTGTACTAATAGCGAAAAAGGCAAAACACGCTTTGCCTTTTTATCTGTGACAAACTCGACGATCTATCAAGCCTGTCTTCGTCAAATATTGCGTTATGAACAGGCTAATTAAAGCGTGCGTAATGCATCTTCTAGAGCTGTTTTTTGTTTTGTTTTATCATCAATTGCTTTAATGATGCGTGCTGGCACCCCAGCGACAACAACATTTTCAGGAACATCTTGTGTGACGATCGCACCAGCAGCAACGACAGAGCCATTGCCTACTTGAACACCTTCGATAACGACAGCATTCGCACCAACTAACACATCATCACCAATACGTACTGGTTCAGCACTAGCTGGCTCGATAACACCTGCAAGCACAGCACCTGCACCAATATGTGAATTAGTTCCAACGATTGCACGACCGCCAAGAATAGCACCCATATCAATCATGGTACCTGCACCAATCTCTGCACCGATATTGATGACTGCACCCATCATGATCACAGCATTATCACCGATCGTAACCTGATCTCTAATGACAGCACCTGGCTCAATTCGTGCATTAATCTCACGTTTATCAAGCAAAGGAACTGCTGAATTGCGACCATCTTGTTCTACTACATACGTTTTATTTTCTGTTAACCCACTTAAAAGCGGGGCAATATCTGCCCAATCACCAAACAACGTATTGCCAAGCTTAACAACTGAATCTGGGACAGTTGTAGCTAACTCGCCTTCAAACGTCACCTTCACAGCTGTTTTTTTCTCAGCATTCGCAATAAATTGAATAATTTCTTGTGCATTCATAGTATTAGACATTATAATCTCCTTCAATTAAACATATTCCAACCGATTAAGATAGCCGTAATCGCAAGCAAACTTATAAGTAATAGTGTATCACAGAACTGCCATTTTAGTACACGATATTTACTCCGACCTTCTCCATCTTGATACCCGCGACTCTCCATAGCTACTGCGAGATCATCAGCACGTCTGAAACTTGAAACAAATAGTGGAATGAGAATTGGAATAACAGACTTGACTTTCTGAATCAGATTACCCTCACCAAAATCCATTCCTCGCGACTTTTGTGCATTCATAATCATAGTCGTATCATCCATTAAGGTCGGAATAAATCGGAGTGAAATTGACAACATCAAGCCAATTTCATGAACTGGTACCTTAATTTTTTTTAAAGGTGCAAGACCCGTCTCAATGCCATCAGCCAATGTTAAAGGCGGCGTTGTTAGTGTTAACAAGGTTGACATAAAAATAATCAGTACAAAGCGCATGAAAATGAAAAAAGCATTTTGTAGTGAGTAAGTTGTGATTTTTAAAATCCAAAATTGAAAAAGCACCTCACCACCTGTTGTAAACAGCATCTGAAAGATGACAGTAAACAAAATCAAGCCAATCATAGGCCTTAACCCTTTTAGAAAATACGACAACTTGATTTGGCTAAGCAATACACCAAGTAACGCAAATACGCCCAAGATACCATAGCCAACAATATCATGTGCTAAAAAAATAATAAACACAAAAGCGAACATCGCAATTAACTTACTGCGAGGATCCATACGGTGAATCATAGAATGACCCGGAATGTAGCGGCCAATGATTAATTTATCCATGTTTGGCTGCCTCCGTCAAATAATCCACTAACTCAGCACGTGTAATCGGTAGCTGTTCAATATGTTGTCCTCGCGCACGTAAAAGCAGGGCAAACTCAGTTGCTCTAGGTACCCCCAACTGATGTTGCGTCATAAATGCAACATCTTGAAATAACTGACGTGGTTGTCCCGATTTGATCACGCGCCCATTTTCTAGGACATACATCATATCTGCATAATCTGCTACATCATCCATCAAATGTGTCACTAAAATAAGTGTCACTCCAGACGCATGGATACTTTCAAACAACCGCATCATATCAATTCTAGATTTCGGGTCAAGTCCAGCAGTTGGCTCATCTAACACTAAAACACTGGGATTCATCGCTAAAATTCCCGCAATCGCAACACGTCGCATCTGACCACCAGATAATTCAAAGGGTGAGCGCTCAAACAACTCATCTGAAATACCAACTAATCGTAATTTTTCACGCGCTGTTTCTTCTGCTACTTCCTTTGTCACGCCAAAATTTTGCGGCCCAAAAGCAACATCTTTTAGCACCGTTTCATCAAACAGCTGTGTTTCAGGAAATTGAAAAACCACACCGACTTGCTTTCTGACCGGCTTAATTTCTTTCGTTTTACTGGTTGATCTGATCGTGATATCATCAACTGTTACAGTACCTGAGGTAGGTAACAAGAGGGCATTCAGTTGTTGCAATAACGTTGATTTTCCTGAACCAGTATGGCCAACGACTGCTGTAAAACTACCATCGACAATATCAAGGGTAACATCAAACAATGCGCGACTCTCAAAAGGCGTATTAGGCTGATAGGTATAGGTTACTTTGTCAAAATGGATTGGCATAAAAAGTCAGCTAACTCGCTTTCTGTATAGTATTTTTCAGGAATCTCTAAGCCCTTTTTTTGCAAATCATTCGCTAGATTAGCAGAAAATGGAATATCTAGGCCAATCTCTACCAAATTTCGGTTGAGAAACAGCGTGCTTGGCTCAGCAATTTGCTCAACACGACCATTATTCATCACGATGATTTTATCAGACAAACTTGCTTCATCTAAATCGTGGGTGATAGAAATAACAGTCAACCCAAATGCTTCTTTGATTTCTCGTACGACCTCGATAATCGCTAAACGTCCCTTGGGATCTAACATTGACGTTGCTTCATCAAGTATGATAATATCTGGTCTCAACGCCACGATACCAGCAATCGCTACACGCTGTTTTTGGCCACCTGATAGTCGTGCTGGTTCCTTTGTTTTGAATTTAGTCATATCAACACGTGAAAGAGCCGTCTCTACACGTCCCAGCATATCTTCTCGAGACACGCCTTGATTTTCCATACCAAATGCAACATCATCTTCGACAGTTGCCCCTACGAACTGATTATCTGGATTTTGAAACACCATGCCTATTTTTTGACGGAGTTGCCAGACATTTTCTTGTGTTAAAAGCTCACCATCAATCCATATTTCACCTGAGGCTGCAGCCATAAGCCCGTCTATCAAGCGTGCGGTCGTCGACTTACCAGACCCGTTACGTCCGATAATCGACACCCACTCACCACGTAGAATATCAAAAGACACGTCATTTACTGCGTAACTGTCGCTTGCTTCCTCATATTTATAAGTTAAATTTTTTATTTCCAGAATTTTCTGCATGACTGTATTATATCACGTAACCTCATCTAACCGCAATAGTAAGCACCAAACGGGCGGTTAGCGTATTTTAGTCTCGGGTAACAACTGATAAGTAAGCAAAAAAAGACCATCTAAACTGACGCTCCACAAGTTCTTAGACTATCAGAGATAATACTACCAAATAGTTGGTATATACTGTTTGTCTTTTTGCGCCCCCACCTCTTGCTCATTTCTCAATTTAGACGCTAATTATGATAAACTGATACTGTATAATCCTGTAACACACCCCATGTCATCGTTACCATAACTGGTCGAGGAGAACATCATGAAAAAACTAAGTATCTTAACAACTTTATTATGCACGATCTTACTTGTAGGCTGTTCAACTCAAAAAAATAGTAAAGAGGCAACCACAGAAAGTAGCACTATAAAAAGTACTACAAAAAGTGCATCGAAAACAACAAGTCAAGCAAGTACGACCTCAAAAGAACCTGAGACAACATCTACCAGCCAACCTCAATCATCTGAACCGGCAACACCTCAACCAAGTACAGCCACAACAACCGCACAAGACCTAGATATTGATGCAATTAGTCAGAATAACTTTGCCACTTTAGCTGGTACATGGCAAAATGGATTGGGAGAGACACTCATCATCAATACTGATGGTACAACTAATACTGGCATGACCGTAAGTGGTGCACCAAATTGGACGGACTATACGCAAGTAAATACTGTCTATTCTGGCAAAGCACCTTACGCTTTTTATGGTTCTGGTGATGGCGCAGGTTCTAAAAATTTATTTGCTTTATTGTTATTAAAAATAGGTTTTGCTAATCCCGATGGTGATACGTCTGATACCTCGAAACCTCGCATACTTGTCACACAAGATCGTACAGATACTAACAATGCGAATGGTACCCGTAACTTCCCTACTACACGATATTTCTATAAAGTAAAATAACTACAGTTTACGGATGATACCTATCCGACTGTAGTTATCTTAAACACGGTCATAGCGAAACATCTAACCGACTTATCCAATTTGTATCTTTATTTCTGCTAATCACCCACAACTGCTGTTGAGTTTGATGCCTATCAGGCATAATCAAAAACCTTTTTGACTTATTTTTTAATAGCTGGTATTTTTTGAATCCCTAGTATAAATAAGCTCATACAGATGATCGCAGTGCATACTGCTGATATGGCCCCTTGAGTAAAATCCATCTGAACACCATATCCGCCTGAAGCTGTTGTTTGGTAAGAAAAGGCAAGCCAGTTAAAGGGAAGACTAAATGAATTTTTCATAATAGCGGTATAGCCAAAACAACCAATCAAACAAAAACTCACAAAGAGAACCATACCACAGGTAACTTTCCCGCTGATTCTCACAACATCTAACATCAATCGTTTCATACTCATTCTCCCATACATTTTTTGGCAATAGCTCTATTGTACCATAGAAAATGACCTCAATAACGAGTATTGTTAATCTGCAACTTGTCACATCATTTATACTCAAAAAAACAGCAAGCCAGTCTTGCTGTTTTTTGACGATCAATTATGATTTAAAAAACTTAGATTTTGCTGCATCAACAGTTGCGCTATCTAAATCATCCCCATTTGATAGATGTCCGATAGACCCATTCATATGTTTCACACGTGACGCAATTTCTTTATGACGCCCATTAACCATCGGACGTGCTTGTGGATTACCAAGATAACCACAAGTCCGTTTCACAACATCAACTGTCTTAGGGTCAGTATTCCCACAATTTGGACACTGAAATCCACGTTCAGTCGCTTTAAAGTCGCCTTCAAACTCACATTCATAACACTTATCGATCGGTGTATTTGTACCAAGATACCCAACACGATCATAAGCAAAATCCCACACTGCTTCTAAGGCTTTGGGATTTTGTTGTAACATCGGATACTCACAATAATGAATGAACCCACCACTAGCATAGACCGGATAATCTTTTTCAAATTCCAATTTTTCAAATGGTGTCGGATTTTTACGAACATCATAATGGAACGAATTTGTGTAGTATTCTTTATCTGTAATATCTTTTACAATACCAAATTTTTCTGTGTCTAAACGGCAGAATCTGTCCGTCAAACTTTCAGATGGAGTTGAATAGATTGAAAAATGATAATCATATGTATCAGACCACTCATTAACAGCCATTTTCATCTCACGTAAGATATCCAGAGTAAAAGCTTTAGCTTCAGGATTTGTTTCCCATTGGCCACCGTAAAATTCAGTTGCGACTTCATATAAACCGATATAACCAGCAGAAACTGTCGCACGACGATTTTTAAACAACTCATCTACCGAGTCAGTTTTACCAAGACGTTTACCAAATGCGCCATTTTCATAAAGAATAGGGGCATTGGCAGGAATCGCCTCTTTCACACGTTCAACACGATAAACTAAAGCGTCTTTCATGACAGACATACGTTCATGGAAAAGTTGCCAAAATTTTGACTTATCCCCTTTTGATTCTAAAGCAATACGTGGTAAATTCAGGGTCACAACCCCTAAATTCATACGGCCATCAACAACATCATTGCCATTTTCATCTTCCCAACCTTGCAAGAAACTACGACAGCCCATCGGCGCTTTAAACGATCCTGTCAGTTCGACAATTTTATCGTAACTCACGACATCTGGATACATCCGCTTCGTCGAACACACTGCTGCCAAGCACTTGATATCATAGTTCGGGTCTTGTTCATTCAAATTCAACCCACGTTTCAACGTGAAGACAAGTTTAGGAAAAATCGCTGTACGACCTTCTTTTCCTAATCCTTTGATGCGATTTTCAAGAATTGCTTTTTGGATTTCACGCGCATACCAGTCTTCACCAAGTCCGAAACCAAAAGTTGTAAAAGGCGTTTGGCCGTTTGAGGTAAACAGTGTATTAATCTCATACTCTAAACTTTGCATGGCATCATAGATGTCTTTTTTCGTTTTAGCACGCGCATATGCTTCATGTTTTTCAGGTGCTACCCACTCTTGAGCATCTTGCATGTGCTTAGCAAAATTTAGAGCAGCATAAGGTGCAAGCACCTCGTCTATCCGGTTAACAGACGTGCCACCGTACTGGCTAGACGCGACATTGGCAATGATTTGTGAAATTTGTGCAGCAGCTGTTTGGATTGATTTCGGACTATCAATCACTGCATTACCCAGTTTAAAGCCATCTCGCAACATCCCTTTTACATCAACCAAACAACAGTTTGTCATCGGTGCATAAGGTTGATAATCTAGATCATGAAAGTGAATATCACCTTTTTGGTGGGCATTTGCAACATGTGGTGGTAATAACTTCAAACCGATTGACTTACCAACGATCCCTGCTGTTAAATCACGCTGTGTATTAAACACATCACTATCTTTATTGGCATTTTCATTGACAACAGCTTGCTCTTTATTAATCAATTTATCAATGGTAAAGTTAATATCTGTCGCCTGAGACCGTTCAAAATCACGTTGTGTTCGATAGTTAATATACACTTTAGCTAGCTGATATTCATTAGCATCTAATAAGACATGTTCAACAATATTCTGAATTTCGTAAATTTGAACATCTTTATCAAACCGATCAAAAATCGTTGCCACGATTTTGTCTGTCAACCGTTCTAGTTTTACTTCTTGAACAGGTGAAATATGTGTCAGTTCATCTGAAGCTTTTCTCAGTGCTTCATAAATTTTTTCTGGTTCAAAACTTAACTGACGACCATCTCGTTTGATGACAACTATCGTATCAAGACCTATCTCCATGTTTGTTACAGTACTCATATTCACTACCCATTTTCTAAACTATTTTAGCTACATTCTACCACTCATTTTTAAAGTTGTAAAGGATAGATTTACTATATATGGTATTGAATAATTAAAAAAACCTTCTTGACACACTATATATAGTTTGTCAAGGAGAGTTTTAAATTCATTGATTGACCTGCTATAAAGCCAGATAAACTGCGTAAGCAGAGAAATCTGTAGCTGATAATTTAAGCAATGCGTTGTAATTCACGACGACGATTCATCAAATAAGCAAGCACTAAGTTCACACAGATCAAGATAATTAAAGTCAACATAAGTGGTCCCGCTTTTAAGCCATTTTCCGTGATTCCTAAAGTATGTGCTAAATTCGTTAATACGTTATCTTTACCAGCCTCGCTCAAAGTCGTGAAGACAGTCCCAAATAAAATAGGAAATAAGAGCACACCACCACCAATCAATAGGCGAACTATAAATGAGAACCGATCTAAAAATAGACCAATGACCAGCCCTAATGCCATGCCCCAAAATATGATCAAGAATAAAAGTAAGTACTGAGAAAACAAGGTTTTTGGCTGATAAAAATCAAGGATCATAAACTGATAGTCAAAGTGATCTGAAAAAAACGTTTTAAAAATTAATCTGAAAGCTGCCATCGCAAGTATAATAACATTAGCAATCACAAAATTACTGATCAAGTTAGACACAAAAATATGCAAACGATTCAGGCCATTTTGAATGAATAATTTAAAATCAGACCGAATGCCAATGACTGAAAGGATAATAGCAAAGATTAAAGCAGGGAGAGTTAACTCTGATTCTGCTGTAGCTGAGGTATTAGAGAAAAACATAGCTAGACCAGGCAAGACAACTGCGAACCCGATGAAATACAGATAGAATATTCCCAAAGACTTTAACTGATAGATCATACGATACTGTAATGCTACTTTTAATTTCATCATTTTTCTTCCTCTCTTTGTGTTAATTTAACAAAATATGCCTGCAAATTAAGTGGTGAGATGCTGATACCATCTGGCACCTCTTGCTGTTGATAATCTTTGATATAGTAACTCACTAGACTACCTAAGCGATCCATACCCATGATATCCATACCTTGTATAAAGTCTTCAACAAGTTCTTTGGCACCTGAAACGGTTGCACCAGACTGCTGGATATCTTCTGCTGATTTCTGCTCGATCACTCGACCACCATCAATGATAATGAATTCTGATATCAAATTAGCAACCTCTTCAATCAAATGAGTTGAGATGACAAATGTTCGTGGCCGTTCACTATAAGTCTCAATCAAAGCACGATAAAATAAATCACGGTGACTCGCGTCTAACCCCAAAATCGGTTCATCTAGGAAAATATAGTCTACGGGCACGCAAAGCGCAATAATCAATTTTAGAATACTACGGTAACCTGTTGATAATTTTTTAAAACTGAGCTTAGGATTTAACTTGAATGCTTCGATTAAATGATTGGCAAATACCCAGTCAAATCCACCATAAAAAGCTTCGGTTAATTTTAAGACTTGGTTAACCTTGATCGACTTAGGATACAAATTATCCTCACTAGTTAAGAAAACACGATTTTGTAATGCTTCATTTTCAATCAAATTTTCTCCATCTAAGGTAATGCTTCCCTTATCTGCAAAAATACGACTATTGATAACATTTAACAAAGTACTTTTACCAGCACCATTTCTACCTAATAAACCATAGAGTGTTTCTGGTTGAAAATCGATTTGAATGTCCGTTAAGACCTGCTGATTACGATAAGATTTCTCAATATGTTGAATAGCTAAACTCATCTTTAATACCCACTTTCTATTTTTGAGATTAACTCTGATAAGGTAATATCAAGGCGCTTCGCCTCTTCAATTAGTTGACTGATTTCTTGATTAAAGAAGTGCGTACGTTTTTCTTCTTGAATTATTTTTTTTGCACCTTCTTTCACAAATACACCAATCCCTCTCTTTTTCTCAATAATTGTTTTGTCTACTAGTAAATTCATCCCTTTTAACACAGTTGCTGGATTAATCTGAAATTGTTTAGAAATTTCAGTAGTCGATGGTATCTGACTAGATTCCGGAAAAGCATCACTTAAAATAGCTGCTTCTATCTGTTGTGCGACTTGCTCAAATAAGGGTAAGTGACTTGACTCATCAAACTTCATGTATACCTCCTATTATCGTTATTTATGACGATCGTATGTTTCAATCGCAAACCTAACTGGTTCGTTACTTGACTAACTGAGTATATAACTAAAAAAAGAGTTTGTCAACAAAAAAATAAATTTTCACACAAAAACCCCCTCGCCTAATCACGAAGGGGCTATACGATTATAGGAACGATACCTTGTGTCATTACCAACATAAAACCTTGCTTAACTACTCTGGTTACTGATACGACGTAGCTTTTTGGGTTTACAAAGATCAGCACACGAGCTCAATTTAGCATTGATTTTTCAAATCCTACATTTTTTTGAAACGCCTCATTTGTATTAAAGGCTAACAGGCCTCTTGCCTTTATATCTCTTAGCGTTAGATTATCGATAACTTCCCCACTACTTAAGAACATCTTCTTAATTTTAAAATCATCGGTTGACTTATCATTAGTCAATTTATAAGTCTCAATCTTATCAACACCATAAACCGTCAGGGACGTATGAGTCCAAAAAGTTATATAAATCACACCATAAATCATCATCAATACAGGAAATACTAACACAATATATTTTCTTTTCACACGCATATGATACCTCTTCTTTTATGCTGGACTAGCTGCTACTCTTGGTACATAGCCTCCATAACGAAAAATTAGACTAAAATGAAATTAGTCATGTTCATTTTGTCTCCTCAGTCTAGCTCTTGCATCATCAACAATACTTTTGACACCTAATGCCTCAATATGATCTAGGTAGCGCTCTGCTTTAATGACATTTTCTTTTGTTGGCTTGTTGATGTAATCATGTAAATCCCTTAATATTTGAAACTTCACAGTCGCAATTAAATGATCATCAAACGCTAGTTGGCAAATTCTATCTCTAAAGAATGTAGCATAATCTAACGTCCCATGCTCCAGTAAACATTGGTACAGCCTAATTAACGTTAAAATAAATAATCGACGATGTGCACCATGATAAAAATAGGATTGTCTCTCAATCAATATTTCCCCAAACCAACGACAATCGCCACTATCCAAAATAGGAGAAACGTAATAAAGCAGCTTGACCTCAAACTCAGTCCAATTATCAATTTCAGTTAAATAATCACCAACAATATATTTTTCACATTCGCAAATATAGCGCTGTCCAGTCAGCTCTTGCAAAGCACTTTTAATCATGATATTAGACAGAATGTCAAACTTATCGGTCGCCTTTTCTATTATTAACTTTTCTGAACTGTCCACACCTTGCAGACCTGAGAGATGAAGTTGGTTTAAGGTCTGATAGAGTCGTTGCATATGGTCTGGCTGATAATGAGTCAAGGCCGCAACAAATTCATTAGCTGTCATATTAAGCTTTGAAATCAGATATAGCATCTTATCAGCCGATATCATACTGATCCCACTTTCAAACTTAGAGATAAGAGATTTAGAAACAGTCCCATCTGCCAAATCAGCTTGTGTATAGCCTCTTGCCTTACGTAAAGCTTTAAATGTAGCTTGAATATCAAAAACATCATCTTCAAAATCATCATACTGCATACATAAGTCCTTTCTATCATTTAGATAGTTTACGTTTTTTATTTAACTGTCAACTTAATCATAACACATTAATCTTAAAAAAACAGGTATTTTTAAAAACGCTTACATATTTTGATGATTTGTCAATTGAGCAATTAAAAGAAACAAAAAAGACCAACAATCTGACAATCAGATTGTTGGTCTTCGTTCAATTATTAACCCTTATTTCACATCAAAACATAATTTGTCATCTTTTAAGCCAACAAGGACAACAGTATTTGGTGCAATCTTACCAGAGACTAATGCTTTGGCAAGAGGTGTTTCAAGATGTTTGGTCACAAATCGTTTGATAGGACGTGCACCGTATTCTGGTTCGTAAGCATTTTTAGCTATCCAGTTTGTCGCATCTTCTGTTAATTCTAGATGGATATCTTGATGTGCCAAGCGTGCTGATAATTGTACGACGATTTTGTCTATGATTTCTTTGACAACTTGTAATGTCAGTGGTGTAAAGACAACAGTATCATCGATACGATTTAAGAATTCAGGTTTAAAGTGTAACTTCAACTCATCTAAAACCGCTTCTTTGGTCGTATTCTCTAAACTACCATCACTTTCAATACCATCAAGTAGAATCCGTGAGCCGATATTAGAGGTCATGATCATCACAGTATTCTTAAAATCTACCACAACACCTTTAGAATCGGTTAATCTACCATCATCTAAGACTTGCAGTAAGATGTTAAAGACATCTGGATGTGCTTTCTCGATTTCATCTAATAACACGATCGTATACGGATTGCGACGAACAGCCTCGGTTAATTGGCCACCTTCATCATAGCCGACATATCCTGGAGGTGCCCCGACTAAACGAGAGACACTATGTTTTTCCATATATTCACTCATATCGATACGAACCATATGGCTTTCAGAATCAAACAGGTTTTCTGCTAGACTTTTGGCTAACTCTGTTTTACCAACACCAGTAGGTCCTAAGAAAAGAAAGCTACCCAAAGGTTTATTAGGATCTTGTAAACCTGCTCGACTTCTGATAATGGCATCAGATACCGCATCAACTGCTTCTTCTTGTCCGACAACTCTTTGATGCAAAGTATCTGCCAGATGTAATAATTTTTCTTTTTCACCCTCAACTAGCTTAGTCACAGGGATGCCTGTCAATCGACCGATTACTTGGGCGATTTCTTGATCTGTTACAGATTCTTGAATCAAATGATTCGCTGTATCCTCAGTTTGCGCCTGCTCTAATGCGACGACCTCTTTTTCAAGTTTTGGAATAGTGCCATGTCGTAAGATAGCTGCCTGCTCAAGATTATAGGCATTCTCAGCATTTTCCAACTCGATGCGTGCTTGTTCTAACTCAGCACGTTTTGTATGGATAGCTTCAACTGCTTCTTTTTCAGTTTCCCAACGCATCTTAAGACTATTAGCTGTTTCACGGGTATTGGCAAGTTCTTCTTGTAAAAGCGTCAACCGTTTCTTAGACGCATCATCCGTTTCTTTCTTTAAGGCTTCTTCTTCGATTTCAAGTTGCATCAACTTACGTGTAATTTGATCTAACTCTGTCGGAGATGAATTCATCTCCACACGAATCGTTGCACTCGCCTCATCGACCAAATCAATGGCTTTATCAGGTAAGAAACGATCCGTAATATAACGGTTTGATAGTGTTGCTGCGGCAATCAACGCATTATCATGAATTTTCACACCATGATGGACTTCAAACCGATCCTTTAGCCCTCTCAAAATAGAGATAGTATCTTCAACCGTAGGTTCTTGGACTAATACTTTTTGGAAACGACGCTCTAACGCTTTATCCTTCTCAAAATTTTGACGGTATTCATCTAAAGTCGTCGCACCAATCAAATGCAACTCACCTCTAGCTAACATAGGTTTCAAGAGATTTCCTGCATCCATAGAGCCTTCTGTTTTACCAGCACCTACGATCGTGTGAATTTCATCGATAAATAGAATAATTTGACCATCTGATTTTTTGATTTCATTTAGGACAGCTTTCAGCCGCTCTTCAAATTCTCCACGGAACTTAGCACCTGCGATTAAGGCACCCATATCTAAACTAAAGATCGTTTTATCTTGTAGATTTGTCGGCACATCTTTTTTGACGATACGTTGTGCTAACCCCTCGACGATAGCTGTTTTACCAACACCGGGTTCTCCGATAAGCACAGGATTGTTTTTGGTCTTACGAGACAGAATTCGAACAACATCACGAACTTCTTCGTCGCGTCCGATAACGGGATCCATCTTACCAGATTTAACTTTTTCGACTAAGTCTTCCCCATATTTTTTTAATGCTTCATATTGTTCTTCTTGATTTTGACTGGTCACAGAACTTCCCCCTCTCATACTTTCAATCTTTTCTTTAACCATTTTTTGCGTGACACCTTGATGTTTCAGCTCTTTGGTTAAGGCATTTTGTGCTTGTGAAAATAGCGCTAATAAGACCGTCTCTGTTGATAGAAATTCATCCTTAAAGTCTGTTGCAAGCTGTTCTGCATGATTAAATAAGTTAAATAAATTTTGACTTAGATTTTGACCATAGGCGATATTACTCCCCGTTACGACAGATATTTTATCTAGTTCCTGATCAATTACTGCTTCAAAACTGCCTAAGTCTAGACCTAAATCTTGATAAAAATCACGCGCAAACTGGCCAGGTTGGACCAATACTTTCCAAAGATGTGCAATCTCTATATTTTGGTGTTGACGTACTTGTGCTATTTTTTGTGCTTCTGCTAATGTTTGTTGTAAAGTTGTTGTCATTTTTTCAATTTGCATGTTCATTCCTTCCTTTTCTAAGAAGTAAAATTACGATATTTCTAGAGATGTTTCATCTCTAATACATATTATACCGCTTTGGTCAACAAAGGTCAAACTTTTTATTTTAAATGAGTTAATCTATTTAGCAAGCCTTATAAAATAAAAAACTTGCCTGATTAGACAAGTCATTTACTTATTTGATTGGCTCGATATAAGGTAACATCTCTGCTTCAACACCCACGCTAGTCGCATAAATATAAGCTTCATCATCTAATTTTGCAAGATTTTCAGTATGACCACTGACAATGACACCAGAGAATTTAGCCTTATCTAGACTAGGATATTTTTTGACTTGTTTTAAGGCATCTTGGTAAATATCGATACCATTGACCGTATAAGACCGTTGACTAGCTGCTTTCTTGACAGCTGCAACAAATGCTGGGTAGTTATTATCAGCCCACTCAGATGAATCGTTTGTTTTTAGTGACTCATCTATTAGTCTCCCATCTCTATCAGTATTAATACCGATGACCCTACCAACTGTATCTGTAACTGCCAACTTATCATTATCCATGCCGATCCAATACCAATTAATCAAGAGATTATCAGGCAGCGCTTTTTGTATCTCTGCGTAACTCATGGGGGTTTTAAAGGAAATCGCAACCTCAGCCACATGTTTTGCTAAGCTAGATAAAGTTTTAGACTCATGAGATAAGCCGACTGCTTGCTCATCCTGATTGAGTTCATGTTTAGGATTGAAAAAGATTGGAATTTTCTCACCATTTTGTCGACTAAATGCACCGATTTGTTTTGTTTTATTAATTGGCACAGTTAATGGAGAATTCTGAATCCCCCCATACCCAACACCAAACAAGTTATAGTCAATTTCTAAAGGACTAGTTTTCACCATATACCCATCAATATTTTTAAATCTTTCACTCCTGAGTTGTGAACTAAAACGCCCATATTCACTGGTATATTGAGAAGTGGAGGTAATATTTGGTGATTCTATCAAATCTGTAATATTTGCGACTTCTTGTGCCTTTTTAAATTGCACACCCATTCTTTGGTTGATCATAAAAAAACCAACTAAAGCGATGATGAGTGTGGTTCCGATAGAGATACTAACTGTTAATAGTATCTTTTTTCTTTTTTCTTTTTTGATCATCTTGCCAAAAACTTCAGTTTCGTTCATCTGCTTGCTCCATTTCTCTTTTTAATTTTTGTCTAACTCGGTATAAATCTGTCTTAACCTTAGCCTCTGAAATCTGATAAATACTTGATAGTTCTTTAATAGACTTATTCTCTTCATAATAAAGTATAATCAAGGCGAGCTGGTAATCATCTAACTTTTTGATGGCTTCATGGAGTAAGAAAGTGCTACTTTCATCTACATATTCCTGATTACCATAGAGTAAATAAAACTGCTCATTTAAAAGTGCTTGATAGCGTTTTTTTCTCCGGTACAAATCATAAAATCGACTCAGTGCCACCCGATATAACCAGGGTCGTAGTTTATCAGGTGACAATATAATATCAGCCTGAATTAATTTCACGAGCACGTCTTGGACGATATCTTGTGCATCACTGACGGTTGCACCATGTTTGACTAAATAGCGTTGAATTTCTAAAGTATAAGTCACAAGTAACGCTTCATATCGACTAATGTTCACAATTCCCTCCTTACTTATATAACGAATCAAATCTGAATTGGTTACAAAAATCGATAGCATAATTTAATATGACAAAAAACCTTGTCTATTGACAAAGTTTTATTGTATTACTTATCTAATCCCATAGCACGTTGGATCGCTTTAACAATTTCTACGATGATAATCATAGCAAATGATCCAGCAAAGACGATTGCCCATTGGTAACCATCTAAGTGTGCGACGTGGAAAATGCTATTAAAACCAGGAACAACGATTGTTGCCGCCATCAAGACACCAGATACTACGATAGACCAGTTAAATGTTTTACTACGGAAAGGACCAACCGTTAAGATAGACTGGTAAACTGATTTCGCATTAAAGGCATGGAAGAGCTGGATTAGTCCAAGTGTCGCAAACGCCATCGTTAACGCATCCGCATGCATCGCAGCACCCGTATGAACTGGCCATTTAATTGCGATACCATAAACACCTAACACAAGTGCTGCTTGTAACAGCCCTTGATAGATTGTGGCAAAGAGTACACCACCACTAAAGAAACTTGCTTTACGACCACGAGGTTCATGTGTCATTACACCCGGCTCAGCAGGTTCTACCCCAAGGGCGATCGCAGGGAAGGTATCTGTTACTAAGTTAATCCATAACAAATGAACAGGTTCTAACACATCCCAACCAAATAAAGTAGCTAAGAAGATCGTCATCACTTCTGCAGTATTAGCAGAAAGCAGGTACTGAATCGTTTTTTGAATATTTGAGAAAACCTTACGACCTTCTTCAACTGCGACGATAATCGTTGCAAAGTTGTCATCAGCCAGAACCATATCAGAAGCACCTTTAGAGACTTCTGTACCCGTGATCCCCATACCAATACCGATATCTGCCGTTTTTAGTGCTGGTGCATCATTGACACCATCACCTGTCATGGCAACGACTTTACCTTCGTTTTGCCATGCTTTGACGATACGCACCTTATGTTCAGGTGACACACGCGCATATACTGAGTATTGAGAGACAACTCTTTGGAACTCTTCATCAGAGAGTTCATTCAGTTCAGCACCAGTAAAGACGTGATCTTCTGTGTCACCTTCATCGATGATACCTAGACGTTTGGCGATGGCTTCTGCAGTATCTTGATGGTCACCAGTGATCATGATTGGACGGATACCCGCTTCTTTAGCGACACGAACCGCTTCAGCTGCTTCTTTACGCTCTGGGTCGATCATACCGATCAAGCCTGCGAAAATCAAATCCTGCTCAAGTGTCTCAGTTTCAAGTGCTGGTACTTGATGATCATACTTGTAGGCCATCATCAAGACACGCAGTGCTTGTTTTGCGAGTGATTTATTCAACGCTAAAATCTCATCTCGATCAGCTTGTGTCATCTCGACAACTTGACCATTAACGAGCTTTTTAGTAATGCGTTTTAACAGTTGGTCTGGCGCACCCTTAACAGCGATGAGATACTTGTCTTCATTGATTTTGTGTACCGTACTCATCAATTTACGATCACTATCAAATGGTAATTCTGCTACACGTGGTTGCGTTTTAAGATTCTGACGAATATCAAAGTTATGATCGATACCATACTGTACAAGTGCAGTTTCTGTCGGATCACCAACCAGTTTACCTTCTTTTGAAATCTTTGTATCATTAGCAAAGTTCATAACCTGAAGGGTAATATCATCAAGTGCGATATCATCCGTTGCATCTTGTAATTGACCATTCGTATAGACTTTTTCAACTGTCATCTGATTCATTGTTAATGTTCCTGTTTTGTCAGAAGCAATGATTTCAGTTGACCCAAGTGTTTCAACAGCTGGTAGTTTTCTTACGATAGCATTTTTCTTAGATAATACTTGTGTCCCTAGTGCAAGGACAATCGTTACAATAGCAGGTAACCCTTCTGGTATTGCCGCAACAGCAAGTGCTACAGAGGTCATCAACTCTTCAAGCGGTGGATGACCTTGTAAAAATACCCCTATCACAAAGGTAACTGCTGCAATTAACAAAATCGCATAAGTCAAGATTTTAGATAGACTATTCAAATTCTGTTTAAGTGGTGTATCAGTTTCTTCGGCATTTTGAAGCATAGAGGCAATTTTACCAACCTCAGTCTTCATACCTGTTGCAACCACAACACCTAATCCACGACCATAAGTCACATTTGAATTTTGGTAAGCCATATTCACACGGTCACCAATACCAGCATCCTCAGCAACCGCTACCGCTAAGTCTTTTTCTACTGGTACAGACTCACCCGTTAAGGCAGCCTCTTCAATTTTCAGTGAATTAACCTCAAGTAATCGCATATCAGCAGGTACAACATCACCAGCTTCTAGAGAGACGATATCACCAGGTACTAATAAATCTGATGAAATCTCCTCTACGTGGCCATCACGACGGACACGCGCTAAAGGTGTTGACATTGATTTTAATGCCTCGATAGCTGCCTCAGCTTTACCTTCTTGGTAAACACCAAAAATTGCATTAATAATCACAACAGCTAAGATAATAATGGCATCACTAATATCCTCACCACCACTTGTCACAACAGACAAGATAGCTGCAACGATCAAAATAATAATCATTAAATCTTTAAACTGTTCAAGGAACTTCACCAATAAAGTCTTTTTAGCACCCGCGTCTAACTCATTTTTACCATATTGCGTGAGACGTGTTTCCACTTCACTAGAAGTTAATCCTTTTTTAGTCGTTGCTAAAGAAGCCAAGACATCATCTGGGGTTTGCGTATAGATTTTTTTCTCCGACAATTTTTTCTCCTTATAAAATAAATCCGATAGATAGAGTTTCTATCCAGCAATGACTCCGTTCTCTCTTATGAGGCAAAACAGTTTTTTATCATCTTCATGGAGACTATGATAAAAAAAGAGACTTGTAGCTACAGCTACAAGTCTCGCATATTAAGCAACTACCGAGCCAGATATGGCCGTAATGACGATAGTCGCGCAGAATTCTGCTTGCTACTCCCTTGAGTTCTCTTTAATTATACCAAATTTTAAAGAGATTTCAAGTTAAGTGATTTGATTTTTTAAGTAAGCCTCATGTTTCATACTGTTATATCACCTAAATGAGAACATGCTTAGTGATCTATCGTATCTGGCTCCCTTGTTAGCGATCCCACACCATGAAGTTGATCGATTGCTGTTAGCTCGTCATCAGATAAGTCAAAATCAAACAGTTGACCATTTTCGATAATACGTGATGGTGTCACTGATTTTGGTAACGGCAGATAGCCTTTTTGGAGTGACCATTTGAGGACAACCTGTGCTGTACTTTTGCCATATTTTTCAGCAATTTCAACTATAGCAGGGACTTCTAGAAGTTCACCACGACCAAGCGGTGAATAAGCTTCTGTCAAGATATCATGTGCTTTGTTATAGGCAACCACTTCTTCTTGCTGATCACTTGGGTTAATATAGAGTTGATTCACGGCTGGCACAATTTTCGCTGTTTTCAACAACGCATCGATGTGATGGGTGCGGAAGTTCGATACACCGATGGACTTGATTTTACCAGCTGTCACTGCATCTTCCATTAGCACGCCAAACTTCAGCGTTACGTTTTTCGTAGCCTATCGTCTCACGAATGCGTTCTGGATTTGGCCAGTGAATCAAATACAGATCAAGATAATCAAGTCCTAATCTAGCTAAGCTCTCATCAATTGCCGCTGCTGCTTGTTCATAAGTCACATTATCATTCCAGAGTTTTGTTGTCACAAAAAGGGCTTCTCGTGCTACTGAAGCATTTGCAATCCCTCGGCCAACAGACCCTTCATTTTTATAGATAGCTGCCGTATCGATATGGCGATATCCCGCATCAATAGCTGCAATCACCGACTTCTCAGCAACCTCACCATCCGGGGTTTGCCAAGTCCCAAATCCTACAACAGGAATTTTTTCACCATTATTCAGCTGATATGTATCTGATAAAGTCATTTGCTTCCTCCTTATAAACCTGATATGCGCGTGTGATACTGATTCAGTATGACACGTATAACGGTAACACCGCTATTAGGTTCATTATAGTACACCCTAAACTGATTAGCAAAAAATTAAAATATGAATTACAGGATCAATTACCTTTTAAGCAAATAGCTACTTAAAAGTTTTTTGATAAACGCGCTGACACTATCCAGTAAATTGTCTTCTTAATAATTATGCGATTATGAAGGATAGTGGTAATAAACTATCTCATGCTTTATCATGACTAACTTAACGTTTATTATTGATTAACAAGTACAAATGACGTTAAGTCAAGTTTTTAGAGTAACAAACGTAGAATTTTAATCTATTTA
>JAKDQI010000082.1 GCA_030454995.1 Pseudolactococcus plantarum
ATGGATATCGAACATTATAAACAATTAGCACTGCAAAAACAAAAAGTGCATAAACAATTTTTAGCAACACTCAAAAAGAAACCACCTAAAAACTTAGATAAACTCACCAAACAAATTCATGAAGAAGTCTTTATGGAAATAGATTGTACAAAATGTGCTAACTGTTGCAAATCCTTAGGGCCGCTCTTTACAGAAGCTGATATCACAAGAATCTCTAAGTCTATGCGGATGAAATTAGCAACTTTTGAGGATACCTATCTACAAGTCGATGAAGATGGCGATAAGATTTTCAAGTGTATGCCATGTCCTTTCTTGGGAGGAGATAATCTCTGCAATATTTATGACGTCAGACCTAAAGCCTGCCGTGAATTTCCGCATACCGATCGAAACAAAATCTATCAGATCAATCAATTAACCATAAAAAATACCATTATCTGTCCTGCTACGTATTTATTTGTTGAAAAATTACGTGAGCGATTGGCCTGATAAAAATCAAAAAAGATAAGCAAGTCATCACTACTTGCTTATCTTTTTTTGATAGTCATATCTGACTATCTATTACGTATTCATATTTGATAACTGACACCTCTTATGACCAAAACATCGATCAGTTTAAACCTACCTATTTGTAAACACAGCTACATCTGCTTCAGTCATCCCAATCATCGGATCAATATTTGAGATATTCTCCACCGTTAAAATGTAAGTTTCTTGCTCAAGCGACGATGAAGCTATTGCTGTATGATCTAATTGTTCAGCACCCATAAGTCCACTTTCTTTGATCACTGTCGTGGGAGCTATGATGGTTTCTTTAATCTCTGCAGTCGTGATAGCTTCTCTAGTCTCGATACCAAAGCGTTCTACCAAATACGTTTTTCGGTTTGCACCTTGTCGAGTGACTGCAGTTTGAAAACTTGTCACTTCTCCGAGTAAAATGAGCGATTGTTTTGCCCGGGTCACAGCCGTATAAAGCAAGTTACGCTCTAACATCCGATTATAGCTGGCAACCATAGGGACGATGACCGTTGGAAACTCACTACCTTGGGACTTATGAATGGACATGGCATAGGCTAGCGTGATTTTGTACCACTCAGCTCTTGGATAAATGACTTCATTCCCATCAAAACTCATGATGATTTCATCTTGTTTAGACTCTGTATACTTAGCAGGCACTAAATCAGTAATCACACCAATATCACCATTAAACACATCTAAACTAGCTTCATTCACCAAATGCAGTACCTTGTCTGCTTGCCTAAAAATCGTGTCTTGAAAGTTAAATTCTAGTCGCTCTGCTAAAGGATTAAAGAGATTTTGCAGCGATTTATTGACTTGATTAATCCCAGCAATACCTTTATACATGGGAATTAATACCTGTAAATCAAAGGGATCGTTTCCTCTTTTTAGCCATGCCTTAGCAATTTGTTCGATATAGTTCGCAATATTAACTGCCTTACTTTCGATATAAGAACGATCCGCTTTTTTAGCAATAAAATCAGCTGGAAGATGACCGTCTTTGATACTGTGTGCTAGACTTGTGATTGTTGAGCCTTCGCCCTGACGAAAGATTTTATCTAATCTAACTGAAGCAAAATCAGAGATGCGAAGTAAGTCAGCAAATACTTGCCCGGGGCCCACAGAAGGTAGCTGATCTGCATCGCCCACTAGAATAACAGTCATAGACGGCAATATCGCCGCAAACAATTTATTGGCAAGCCAAGTATCTACCATCGAAAACTCATCAACAATTAAGAGACTACCTGATAAGTCATTGCCAAAATCATCAGGCTGATCATCAGAATTGAGCCCTAATTGTCGATGAATCGTCGCCGATGGTAAACCTGTTAGCTCGTTCATGCGGCGTGCGGCACGACCAGTCGGTGCTAGCTGAACGATAGGAAATACATCATCAGTATAATTATCAGGGTTCAAATCTAACTTATTTAGCAGGGCATAGGCTTGTATAATACCTTTAATGACAGTGGTCTTACCCGTTCCCGGTCCACCTGTTAAAATAAAAAATTGATGCGTTAATGCTTTAAATATCGCTTCTTTTTGTAGACTATCATACTGAATATCAAGTGTTGTCTCCACTTCTGTCATGATCGTCTCAAATCGCTCTTGATCAAGCTTTGTTGGGATACCATTAGTTAATTTATCTAATCTTTGATAAATCCCTTCCTCAGCAAAATACAAGCCATTATCAAAGAGTTTTGTATCTTGAGCTTGCAATCTACCTTCTGCTAATAACACATTAATATTAGTTGCGACCTGATCTGCTAAAATTTCTACATTTCTAGATGATTCAAGTAAGTCGATCGTTTTTTCCAGTAAGTCTCGTGCTTCGATATAGGTATCGCCAAATTCCATCGCATGCGTGATGACAGTGTGCATTAATCCTGCTTGGATACGTGCATCACTAGTTGCTGAAATCCCTTCATCTTCAGCGATTTTATCTGCTTTTTTAAAACCTATCCCTTTGATATCAAGTACAAGTTGATAAGGATTTTCTTTTATCACATCTAGGGTTGTTTCTTTGTATAGCTCATAGATTTGAAAATTTATTTTACTGGGTAATTCATAGACAGCAAGTTTCGAGAGAATCTTCTCCATCCCATGATTTTCCGATAAACGTTTCACAAACCCTGTCAATTTTTGGGCAGACAAAATACCTGATAGTTGATCAGGTGCCTCTAAAATATGATCGATGGTATCTTCTGGAAAGATCTCTACGATTTTTTCAGCGGTTTTTTTACCAATACCTGGGAAATGCTCACTAGATAAGTATTTCACCAAACCAGCACCAGATGTCGGCACATCTTTTTCATAAGTCGATACTTTAAGTTGTTCGCCGTATTTTGGGTGATTTGTCAACTCACCATAAAATTTATAACTATCACCTTCGATCACATCACCTATGATGCCATTTACAACGATTTCATCACCAGTAAACTCAGCATTTGTATCTGTAATCTCGACCAAAAGCACTTTATAAAAATTAGCTGGATTGCTAAAGAATATCGCTTCAACAGTGCCAGAAAAATATAATTTATCAGCCATGTCTTTCGTTCCACTGGATTAGAGTATAGTCATGCCCATCATAATCCACAATAGATAAGGTATTGTTATCAAGTCCTACTCCTGCTGGTCTCAACTCACCAATAGGTGTACCTGTTATCATCTTGATAGAGCTTGATAAAAACGCCCCATGACTGACAATCAAGACATTTTCATAATCTTGTTTGGCTAACCAAGTCATAAATTTCCGAAAACGACGATAAACATCTGCTAAATTTTCAGCACCAATCGGGTTTCCCCAAAATTGTTCCGGATGATGGCGAAAAGCATGCATATTATCAGGGTCTTTTTTGATCGCATCCTCTATCAAAATACCTTCAAAAATACCTAAATTCCATTCAAATAGCTCAGTTTTTTTGATAATTTCTTTTGGATGTTGATTATGTTCTGATAGAATCGTTGCCGTATCAATCGCCCGTTTTGACGGACTTGAAAATATGGCATCAAACTCAGTATTTGCTAGATAATCGCCTAAGCTCGCAACTTCTTGACGTGATTCAGGTAAAAGGGGTGAATCACCAGTCATCCCTTGCAATCTTCTTTCTTGATTCCAAACTGTCTTACCGTGACGCACAAAATAAAGTCTCATTTTAATTTATCCTTCTCATAACGATGTACCAATTCAAGTCCTTGATATTGTTGTTGTCTGAGGCACTCATAAATCACGATGGCTGCGGCATTTGATAAATTCAAACTTCTGACATGTTCATCATTCATCGGGATACGTAAGGCTTTTTCAGGATTTTGACGCATAAAGTCCTCTGGCAGGCCAGTATCTTCACGACCAAATAAGAAATAATGGTCGGCTTCATCGATATAAAGACCGTTTTCAGAATAATCATGTTCTGCAAACTTGGTAATGAGATGGAGTTTAATACTCTCAAGCGCCTCGATATGTGCTAAAAAGGCTGCTAAATCATCGTGATAAGTAATGTTAACCTTATCCCAATAGTCAAGACCAGCTCTTTTTAGATTTTTATCTGTGATCTCAAAGCCAAAAGGCCGTATCAGATGCAGATGTGTATTTGTTGCTGCACAAGTGCGGGCGATATTTCCTGTATTAAAATGTATTCTAGGTTCAAAAAGTACGATATGGTTTGTCATAATAGTTATTATTATAGCATATCAGACTACTTTACTCCACAGTTTACGCCAACGGCTTATTTAAATTAAAGAGCTTAAAAACAATACATCGCTCATCTCCTGGTGCTATAATATATGCACCACTTTGCAACTATTTTACTTTGTCTAATTGTCATCACTGATATAAAAATAAAATGCAGATGTCCATTTAAAATAAAGTTAGTAATTATTTTTTCGAAGTTATGTTAAACTTGTAGTATTAACTATTCAAAAAAATGGAAATGAAAGGGACAACTTCTAATGGCAAATATAAATGATGTTGCTAAATTAGCCAAAGTCTCTCGTGGCACGGTATCAAACTATATTAACGGCGTTAAAATAAAAAAAGACTCGGCTATTCGAGTTCAAAAGGCGATTGACACACTTCACTATGTCCCTAACCAAGCAGCAAGAACACTCAAAAATCAAGATAGCGACCTAATCGCTTTTATATTGCCAACAATTTGGACACCTTTCTTTGCTGAATTGACCTATTACGTACAACTAGAACTACAAAAAAATAATTATAAAATGCTCCTATGTAATTCACAAAATGATTATAATTTGGAGCTTGATTATATAAAAATGGCAAAGGAACAAAAAGTCAAAGGTATTATTACGATAACTTATAGTGATATCACGCCCTACATCACCTCTGATTTACCGATTGTTTCCATTGAACGGTATCTAAATGAAAAAGTTCCATTTGTAACAAGCGATAATTTTGGCGGTGGACAATTAGCTGCTAAGGCATTAACACAGCGTGGTGCAAAAAAACTCTTAATGGTGGTCCGACATCTACCAGATAACCTAGGGATTACAGAACGTATAAATGGGTTTGTTGACTATTGTCAGCATAAAAAAGTAGACTATGACGTCCATTTAGATAAAGGCAACTCTGAGGACTTCTCAACAAGACTAGAGCAGTTTTTATTAGAAGCCTACAAAAATGATTGTCGTTATGATGGCATCTTCGCTGCAACTGATCGCTATGCTGAATATATCTATCATAGCTTTAAAAAGCTTCACTGGACAATTCCAGATGATGTGCAACTCATTGGATTTGACGGTGCTAAAAGCTTTTCAGGTCAACACCTATTTATTTCAACTATCATCCAAGATGTTGAAAAAATTGCCAAACTTAGTGTCACAGAGCTTTTAAGAATTGCAATTTCAAAGCCAGATTCCCCACAGAAAAAAAACATCATACCTGTCACATTTGGTGACTTCACAACTACTAAACATATTTAGTAGTTTTTTTTATGTAAAATCACTTGCTTTTTTAGCACAACTCGGTTATACTATACTTAAATTTGGAACGTTCCAATTTTGAATAATATAGGTGAAGGAGAATTACCATGGACTACAAACAAATTGTTGAAGACATTGTAACTGGGGCGGGCGGTAAAGACAATATTTCAGGAGCCACACATTGTGTAACTAGACTTCGTTTAACACTAAATGAAGAAAAATTTGACAAGGAAAAATTGGAAAACATTGACGGTGCTAAGGGGGTATTTTTTAACAAAGGACAACTACAAATTGTTTTTGGTACTGGATTAGTTGATCGTGTTTACGAAGCATTTGTTAAAGAATCGGGCATTGGTGACTTGGGGAGTGAGCAAACATCAGCACCCACTGCTCCTACTGATAAATCGTTTAAAGGACAGACACAAGAATTTTTCAAGGCATTCTCAGATATCTTTGTCACTTTAATCCCAGCTATTGTTGGTTGTGCGATGCTTCTGGGTATTCGAGCTATTTTTAATACAACAGGGATTTTTGGATTAGAAGGTAGTCTTGCTGATAACTATCGTTGGGCAAAAGATATTGCAAGCTTTCTAAATATTATCGCCACAGGACTTAATTTTTTACCAGTTTTTGTTGCTTATTCTGCTACTAAAAGATTTGGCGGAAATCCTGTTTTTGGTATCATTCTTGGGTTAATTCTTGTTCATCCAGATCTTGCCAATCGTTTTGAATATATGCAAGGTAAATTACAAACTGTCAACAACTGGGATCTGTTTGGCTTAGAAATTCCACAAGTTGCCTTTCAGGGTGGTATTTTCCCTGCAATTTTAAGTTCGTTGTTTATGGCAAAATTTGAGAAGTTTATCACTAAACGCATTCCTCAAATGCTGACCTTTATCTTTGTTCCTGCTATTACGATTTTAGTTTCATCGTTAGCCCTATTTTTGGTCTTTGGTCCATTAGGCGATATTGTTGCAGCAGGAATCGGTAGTGTCGCTAACTTCCTATATATGAAAGCTGGTGTATTTGGTGCTGCCATCTTTGCAGCCTTATTACAGCCACTAGTTATCACAGGTACACATCATATGATTGGTTCAATCGAAGCACAACTCCTCTCAGAAACGGGATTTAATTATATTCAACCACTCTGGGCTGTTTCGATTATTTCACAGGGTGGTGCTGCACTGGGCATGTTCTTTTTAGCTAAGAAAAAATCAAAACGTCGTGAAATTGCGGTTTCTAGTTTTATTCCAACTTTAGTTGGTGTCAGTGAGCCTGCTATTTTTGCAGTGAATTTAAAAGACTCTATCGTACCATTTATTTCAGCTGTAATTGGTGCTGGTATCGGTGGTGCTTATATGAAAATTTTTGATGTTAAAGCCCTAGGGTTCGGTTTGACAGGTATTCCTGGTATTACGATTGTTAACCCTCCTGTGATGATTCACTATGTCATTGGGTGCTTGGTTGCCCTTGCAGTGCCAATTGTTATTTTAGTCGTTTATAACAAATTTAAAGGTGTTGCTGGTGCAGAGGTGTAGTCATATATAGAAAGTGAGTAATCATTATACATGTTTAATCCGAAAGAAAAATATTATCATGCTGAAGATCAAGACTTATTAGCCACATTAGCAAATCAAGTAAGCAACAGTCAATACTTACCTAAATATCATATCTATCCTAAATCAGGTTTGATGAATGATCCAAACGGTCTTGCCTATTTTGAAGGTAAGTACCATGTGTTCTTCCAATGGTATCCGTATGATGCTGTACATGGTCTTAAACACTGGGGACATACAACATCTCAAGATTTAATTCATTGGAGCAACCAAGAAATGGGGCTAATCCCAAATCAAGAGTTTGAAAAAAATGGGTGTTACTCTGGTAATGCCATTGAACATGATGGACAGCTTTTCTTGTTTTATACAGCAAACTATAAAACACCCGCTGGTAAAATTGCCAAACAAGCAATGGCTATTATGTCATCTGATGGTAGCATTAAAAAGTTAGCTGCACCGATCATCGATGGTGCACCTGAGGGATTATCTGGTGAATTACGTGATCCATTTGTTTTTGAAAGAGATAATCATTTTTATATGTTGCTTGGTGGCAGTAAATTTACTGGTGAAAATCGCGAAGGCTTTGGTGATGAAGGTGTACTCTTACTTTATCAAAGTGATGATCTTTACAACTGGCACTATATTGATTTAATCGATTTACCAATTAATACTGGCTATATGCTTGAATGTCCAAGCTTAATTAAGGTAGACGGGCAAGATGTATTGATGTTATCTCCGATGGGGATTTCTGAATCACCAGGTCAATTTAAAAACCGTTTTGCTACTGTTCAGCTGGTGGGGCACTTAGATATCGACAATCTAAAATTTATCTCTTCAAGTGATGACGTATTAGAAATCGACAGTGGCTTTGATTATTATGCCCCTCAGGCGTTTTATGGAGACCATCAGCAACCAATCAGCTTTGCTTGGTTTGGTTGTGGCGAGCCTATGTATACCATTGACCAAGAAAAATGGAAGCATGGTCTGACAATGCCTCAAGCTCTGACCGTCAATGACAATCACTTATATCGTTTTCCTGTTCCAGAATTACTCAAAGCATTTGATGCGCTCACACCGATTCAAACATCAGAGCTGCAAATTGAGTCAAAATATTACCGACTACATCTTGAAGGTGGCTGTCATATCGCAATCGGTGATGAACATGACTCGTGGACGCTAACTTATGACGAACATACATCAATTGTAACCCTCTCGAGAGCAGGACTTGCAAGTCAAATTGATCCTGAATATGGTATGCAACGTCAGGCAAAACTTGGACAGCTGGATACCGTAGATATTTTTGTAGATAATTCATTTATCGAGATTTATTTAAATGAAGGCGAAAGAACGTTTTGTTTTAGAAGCTTTCAAGATAATGTTGGGAGACTACGATTACTTGATCATCAGATAAAGGCTTCATACGCTCAATATATAAATTAAAAAAATACCTGAAACGCGATTCGTTTCAGGTATTTTTCATAGTAATCTTATACTTTAAATGCCTCTAGCGTAGATGGGGTTTAATAGGTCATTATTACCCTGTCCTTAGGCAATCTATCACTTTAGATATGGATAAAAAAGGGCATAAAAAAACTAGGGTACTCGGAGTCAATCTCAGCGAGTACCCTAGTTGGTAGACGAGATTTGCTTTAATCATAACAGGTTTGAT
>JAKDQI010000083.1 GCA_030454995.1 Pseudolactococcus plantarum
TTTCAGCGTTAAACCATTTAACTGTACCTTGTGCCATTTTGAATCTCCTTCGCCCGTTGGGCATTTTAATTTTGTGTAAATCTGAAACCGCTTAGAAAGGATGAAACAAAATGAACCAAACTTTTTAAATCGTAAACAAACTACCCCTTTATGGTATCATAAAAGATATGAAAAAGAAAGCAGAAATACGAAAAAAAATGAAAGTATCCTTAGGGTGCTTTGACTCAGTTGAAAAAGCACGTCAGACAGCAGAGATTATGGCACAATTTCAGTTATCTGATGTCTATAAACAGGCGAAGATTATTGGTGTTTTTTTGCCCATGCCATTTGAATTTGATATCACCAAAATATTTGAAGATGAAACAAAACGGTTTGTCATTCCGAAAACACTGGCTGATCATCAAATGATTTTTACAGATTATGAGCCAGATAATCTAATGATGACGGCTTTTGGTGTCAAAGAATCGATGTCAACTGTTAGTGTGACACCTGATTTAATTATTGTGCCAGGTCTTGCGTGGAATCTAGAAGGTTACCGTGTTGGCTTTGGCGGCGGTTACTATGATCGTTACTTAGCAAACTTTCGAGGGAAGACGGTTAGCCTGGTTTATGACTTTCAGATGACCTCAGAGTTGCAACCAGAAAAATTTGATGCGCCTATTTCTAAGATATTTAAGGTATAATATAATAACTATGAATAAACTGACTAATTTTCGCAATGAATTTAATCGATATCCAACTACTTATATACTCGCAACCATTACCTTTGGGGTTTGGATGACTCAACTACTAAGATATGGTGCTCACTCCCAAAATCCAATCAACCTGTTTCATTCTGGTGCCCTATTTGGTCCAGATATCATCGCACATCCTATACATCTTTGGCGTCTTGTTACACCTATATTTGTGCATATTGGATGGGAACATTTTTTACTCAACTTTTTTACTCTGGTATTTATTGGTAGACAGATAGAGGGTGCATTTGGTAGCCAACGTTTCTTCATGATTTATCTCCTCTCAGGTATTTATGGTAATATTGTCATCTTCTTTTTAGAACCATTTTCTCTCTCAGCAGGAGCCTCAACTTCACTGTTTGGTGTATTTTCAGCTATGGCAATGATCGGATATCTGACAAAGAATAGCTCTTTTCTAGAGATCGGAAAGCAATTTGCTGTGCTTGTGTTGGCTAACTTGGTCATCAACTTGTTTCAGACAGATGTTAGTATTTCGGGACATATTGGTGGTGCTATCGGTGGGATATTACTTGCAGCACCGTTTGCACCAAGAATCGTTGCACATAGAATTTCAAAAATTCGAAAAATTATTTTCTTCACCATTTTCATTGTTTCAGCGGTCCTATTGATTTGGTTCGGACTGCATCACAGTTTTAATACGCTTTATTAAAAAAGGAAAGCTTAGATTAATTTAGGCTTTTTTTCGTGTCATTCTTTGATTAGCATTAGCTAGATTAATGTTGTGAATAAAATAATTAGTTTTTTAATGGGTTGAATCCTTGCAAAACAAAAATAAATAATGTAGAAATGGTATATACAGATGTAAGCGTTTTCTTTTTTATTATGGTTTATATGCTTTGTAAATACTAAGAAACTGTCTTAAGTTATGTCAGAATGGCTGACAAAACATCTGAACTTACACCATATCATATGTTTAATATTCGTCAATGCTGACTGTTTGAAAATGATATGAAAGAGAGAGGTGATATATGAACGATGAACAAATGGCAGAGATTATGCCATTAATTATGTATGGTGGCGAAGCAAAATCGTCTGCTATTGAGGCGATTCAAGCTGCCAAACTAGGAGACTTCGAAAAAGCTGATGAACGCCTTGATGCGGCAAATCAAGCGATTATTTCGGCACATCATGGTCAGACAAATTTGTTAACCCAAGCAGCAAGTGGGGAAGCGGTATCTGTATCAATTTATATGGTTCATGCACAAGACCATTTGATGACAGGGATTGCTTTTGTTGATTTGGCTAGAGAAATTATTGATCTTTACAAGGTAATAAAAAAATATTGATGCCTACTTTGTCTTTTAAAGTAGTGACTCAATTTATATGCTTACTTTGTGCATAGCGTCTTAAGGGACATAAGGAGAGTTTTTATGAATGCTATTACACTTTGGATGGAGAAATACTTCGTCCCGCTAGCGGCTAAAATAGGTGGTCAAAAACACCTGATTGCCTTGCGTGATGCTTTTATTGGTACGATGCCTGCGACGATGGCAGGGGCAATTGCGGTAATGATTAATGCAATTGTTCGTGACCTACCAGCTAAGTTTTTCCCAGGATATGATGGTAGTACTGTTCCTGTTATAAAAGAAATTATTGGTATTAACGGGTTTGTATGGAATGGTACATTAGCGATTGTAGGTGTTATTTTTGCTTTCTCATGGGGATATAATCTTGCAAAAGCCTATCACGTTAATGAATTAGCTGGAGGGATCGTCTCTCTTGCGGCATTAATTCAAGGAGTTGGGTTCTCATTCTCATCAACAGCAGCAGTAAAATTACCAACAGCAGCAGTAAAATTACCAACAGCAGTAGCTAAAGCGATTAATGGCGGGACTGCAACAAGTGGTATGTCTTACTCAGATGGGACCTTAACTGCTGGTGGTTGGGGATGGCTGAAACTTGGCCAGTTAGATGGTAATGCTTATTTTGTCATTATGGTGATGGGTGCTTTAGCAACAATCATCTATGCAAAATTGATGCTCAAAGAAATTACCATCAAAATGCCTGATTCTGTGCCACCAGCTGTAGCTAAAGCATTTACAGCCATTATCCCAGCTACGGTCGCACTATATATTACGGCAATCATTTACTACGTCTTTAGTATAACACTTGGCAAAAATGGCGATGTCATGATTACTTGGGTCCAAAAAACAATTGCGGAACCATTTATGAATATTGGTCAAAGTTTAGGGGCTATCCTATTAGTGACCTTCCTAGTTTCTTTGATGTGGCTCTTTGGCCTCCATGGTTCAAACGTTATGGCGCCAGTTCTCGAAGGGATTTGGGGTGTCGGACTACTTAAAAATAGTAATGTTTATCAAGCAGGGGGCATGAAAGCCGTAAAAGCCGCAATCAAAGCAGGTAATGGTGATGCGTACATGTGGGTTCGTAACTCATTTGATAGCTATGCATGGTTTGGTGGTGTTGGTGGGACAATCACCCTGTTGATTATGATCTTAGCATTGTCTAAACGAGAAGATTATCGTGTGGTTGCAAAACTAGGGATAGGTCCATCTGTGTTCAATATTAATGAACCAGTTATGTTTGGTTTACCAATTGTATTGAACCCAATCTTCTTCATTCCGTTTATTTTGGCGCCATTAGCAGGTGTAACGATTGGTTATGTAGCAACAGCTCTACATTTAGTTGATCCTATTGTTACAGCGGTACCGTGGGTTGTACCACCATTCTTGATGAGTTTGATGGCAACAGCTTATGACTGGCGTGCACCAATCGTGACGCTCGTGTCATTTATTGTAGCACTTGCGATTTGGGCACCATTTGTTATCGCGGCAAATGGCACAAAATCTGTAGATTAGCGTGCGCCTATAAAAACTTCCTTTGGCATTTTAAAAGGAAGTTTTTATCTACCAAGATAATCACTCGGGCATATGTGAGACTTGCAGCACAAGAAGTTAAGTGTTAGTATGAAATCGGAGGAAATGACATGATTGTGATTCATATGGCAGCAATGCAGGATAAAGTGATTGCGTTATTAGAGAATTTAGACGGGGACTTTACTTACAAATTTTCAGAAAAAAAGGGGATAAAACTATTTTTTGACGTCACAAAAGGTGCGCCAGCTCAGGCTGCTGTAGTAGCAAAAAATGCCATCAAGGCTGAACCTTGGGGAACAGCACTTTATTTCAACACTGAGGTTATTTGAACCCTTTAATTAGTGTAAGAGTTATTTAGCAGGTAATCGTATAAAAAAGGAGAATCCATGCAAAAATGGGGTTGGGGATTGGTCAGTGTCGCGCTCTTAATATTTGTGACGACATATCAAAATCAAAGGTCCTTTTCATTATTTAGTTTAATATTACTGATCATTGGGATTGTCATGATCGTAAAAGGAACAAAAAAGGAGAAACAAAGTGAAGATTACAAAGACAATTGATGTACCACGTCAATTCATTTTTGACAAAATTACTGAATCTAGTTTATACGATATAAAACAAAATACAGGTAAAACACCAAAAATATCAAGCTTAACCGGGTTTGAATATCAGAAAAATTTTGGCAAAAATCAATCAGGTAAAATTAAGTTTGATGAAGTAACAGAACCGTCTATTTACGCCTTTACAACAAAAACGAATAGAAATACATTTAAAACACGTTGGGAGCTGCATAAGATTGATGATCAATCAACAGATGTTGTGATTGCTGAGGAGAGCAAGTCATCAGGGATGGTTCAAAATATCAATGATACGATCATGGCATTTATGTTTGGTAAACTCAAGAAACGTCAAATGCTTGCGATATTGGATGAAATTAGCAAGGCATATAATGGCCGTTAAGTTAAAAAATTTCAGAAATGCTAAACACCTAGACTAGTTCTAGGTGTTTAGTTTTTGTTAAATTAAGGAGTTACCTGTCGAAAAATTAAAAATATATTTAAATGTGTGAAAGGGGTTGCAAAAACATTAGGTTAATGATATTGTATTGGTATAGACCGATGTTGATATTAGATATTTCTTTGATATCGACTATAGTGGAATATCATTTAAACTATTGATACCCAGAGAGGAGACATATGAACGATGAACAAATGGCGGTTATTATGCCGCTAATTATGTACGGTGGTGAAGCAAAATCATCAGCTGTTGAAGCAATTCAAGCAGCTAAAGCAGGAGATTTTGACAAAGTTGATGAACGGATTAAAGCTGCGAGTCAAGCGATTGTTGAAGCACACCACGGTCAGACTGATCTACTAACAAAAGCAGCTAATGGTGAAGAGGTACCAGTCTCAATCTATATGGTACACGCACAAGATCATTTGATGACAGGGATTGCTTTTGTAGACTTAGCAAAAGAAATTATCGAACTTTATCGTGTTATGCCGAAGCAATAGGTCATTAGATAAAGCAAAAAGAAACGGCGCTAACTAGCGTCAATACAAGGAGGACTAGTAATGGACGGATTTGTTCAATGGATGGAAAAATATTTCATGCCAAAAGCATCTAAAATTGCAGCACAACGGCACTTAATCGCCATTCGTGATGCATTTGTAACAACGATGCCTTTAATGATTTTAGGGGCACTCGCAACCTTAATTAATAACCTGCCAATCCCAGGATATGAAGAGTTATTAAATAAAATTTTCCCAATGATGTACAACAAAGCACCAATATGGAAAAGCTTTGGTGGTAATATTTGGAATGGTACGTTTGCAATTTTTGCCATATTAGTGGCCTTCTTAGTCGCACATAACTTAGTTAAATCTTATGGTAAAGATGGTATCGCAGCTGGTACAGTATCGGTTGCATCATTCTTTGCAGTAGGTGGTCTTCAAGGTATGGGCGCAACTGGATTATTTATCGCTTTATTGATTGCGATTATTTCAGGAGAACTATTCCAACGCTTGTCAGGTAATCCAAAATTAGTGATCAAAATGCCTGATGGTGTACCGCCAGCAGTTGCAAAATCTTTTGCGGCTTTATTACCTGCTATGATTACTGTCGGCGTATTTAGCTTATTTACATCAATTCTATTTGCTTTAGGTGTTGATAATATCGTGCTTTCTTTCTATAAAGCAGTTCAAGAACCGTTCATGGGTCTAGCCAATAGCTATCCATCAGCATTGTTATTAGCGTTTGTGACACCATTCCTCTGGTTCTTTGGCCTACATGGCGCTAACATGGTAGATCCATTAATGCAGACAATTAATGTACCAGCGATTGATGCAAATATTAAAGCAGTAGAAGCAGGAACTAAAATTCCTTATATCGTCAATAAACCTTTCTTTGACTCATTTGTAAACTTAGGTGGTACTGGTGCAACACTTGCGCTATTGATTGCAATCTTAATCGTTGGTCGTCGTAATAAGCCATTTAAAGTGGTGACTAACTTGAGTTTGGCACCTGGTATTTTCAATATTAATGAACCAGTGATGTTTGGGTTACCAATCGTTTTAAACCCAATCATGTTTATTCCGTTCATTCTCGTACCAATGGTACTTGTAACCGTTGCCTATATTGCGACAGCTACGGGTATAGTACCCGCTGCAACGTTCATGCCACCATGGGTAACACCACCAATTATTGGTGGATTCCTAGCAACGAAAAGTATTGCTGGTGGGGTACTTGCTGCTGTTAACTTACTGATTGCAGTTGTGATTTACCTCCCATTTGTAAAAGTAGCCACTGATCAATATTTGAAACAAGAAGCTACAGAAGACTAAAAAATAGAGGATTGAGCCATCATCATACGAATGATAGGTTCAATTCTTTTGTTATAGAAAAGGAAGAAACGTTATGTCTTATCAATTTCCAAAAAATTTTTGGTGGGGATCTGCAGCAAGTGGCCCACAAACAGAAGGTGTTTTTGAAGGTGATCATAAAGGCGAAAATATCTGGGATTATTGGTACAAAACACAACCAGACAAATTTTTTAATCAAGTAGGGCCAAATCTAACATCACAAGTTTATCAAAAATACCAAGAAGATATCCAGTTAATGGTAGAAACAGGTCATAATTCTTTTCGAACGTCTATTCAATGGAGTCGCTTAATTCCAGATCCAACAACTGGAGTGGTTAATGAAGCAGCAGTCAAGTTTTATAATCAACTGATAGACGACTTGTTGGCGAACGGTATCGACCCTTTTATTAATTTGTATCATTTTGATATGCCCATGATTCTCCAAGAAAAAGGTGGTTGGGAAAGTCTTGAGGTTGTCGAGCTTTATGTCGCTTATGCTAAAACATGTTTTGAATTGTTTGGCGATCGTGTTAAAAAGTGGTTTACCCATAACGAGCCGATCGTGCCTGTCGAAGGTGGTTATCTTTATGGCTGGCATTATCCTGATAAAGTTGATTTAAAAGCAGACATTCAAGTCCTATATCATGAGGCTTTAGCTAGCGCTAAGGCGATTGCAGCCTATCACGCCATGGATTTAGATGGTGAAATCGGTATTGTCTTAAATTTGACACCGACTTATCCAAGAGATGAGCAAAACGAAGCAGACCTTGCAGCTGCTCAATTTGTAGATGGTTTCTTTAATCGCTCATTTCTAGATCCAGCTGTTAAAGGTCATTTCCCGCAAGATATGATTGACTGGGCCAAGGCAAATGAGTTACTCCCTCAAACGACACCAGAAGATTTAGCCATTATCGCAGAGAATACTGTTGACTTATTAGGGGTTAACTACTATCAACCGCGTCGTGCCAAAGCAAAAGAAACACCAGTAGAAAAGCGTGAAGCAGGCTTGCTTCCAGAAGACTTTTATGATGTTTATGATATGCCAGGCAAGAAAATGAATCCTTATCGTGGTTGGGAGATATACGAAAAGGGAATCTACGATACACTGATTAACTTAAAAGAGAATTATGGTAATATCAGGTGTTATATTTCTGAAAACGGTATGGGTGTTGAAGGAGAAGAACGTTTTGTCAACAGTAATGGCATGATAGAAGATGACTATCGCATTGAATTTGTGACAGAGCATTTAAAATGGGTCCATCGTGCTATCCAAGAAGGTAGTCAAGTACAAGGCTATCATATGTGGACATGTATGGATAACTGGTCTTGGTTAAATGCCTATAAAAATAGATATGGCTTTGTTGCTGTTGATCTCGACAATGATGCAAAAAGAACAATTAAAAAAAGTGGCTATTGGTTCAAAACAGTTAGTGATAACAATGGATTTTGATCTCTAATGCGTGAAACGTCGCTAATACCAAAAAATAGTTATATCAAAAAAGACGACGATATGTTGTCTTTTTTTGATGTTAATGGCTGTAGTTTGAATAATGGTAGATGCTGTATTGATTAGATAATTGTCTGTTTAGTGTGTTAACACAATCTTTAATCTTGTTTGTCATATTGATGTCAATAAATAAGCATCCGTTGACCATAGTCAGTATTTTTGTATAGACCAATTATTAAAAAGTTTCATATATTCAACTTTTTAAATATCGTTTTTTTTAATGATAAAATTAAAGTATAAGGTTGATAGTGTATTGCTTATCAATCTTATCCTGACAAGTCGACAGTCAGGTGTTAAAAATCAGATTCGTAGTCCTAAATTTTTTTGTTTTTATATTTTAAATTATCTTGATCAAGTCATTTAAAATATGAAGATGTTGCTAGTTTCGCGATGCTCAGTAGTTACTTTTATGATATGTATCGTAATTATAAAAAGACCACATTTGTGTTGACTGTTTCATTTTAAAATTCAAGTGTTGCATTTCTTTTATAATATTAAGCTACGTTTTATTATCAAAATCTATGAATGTACTTGGGGTATGAAGAGCATTCTTTGTGAAAATTTGTATGTAGTATTGTTACAATTGTTACTTTAAAAAAAGAAATATCTGTGTTATAATTAA
>JAKDQI010000084.1 GCA_030454995.1 Pseudolactococcus plantarum
TATACTCAAATACTCAAGGTAACATCATTGTTACAATATAAACCAGTCAAAAAAGAAAGATTTAGAAATATGAAAGCTATTAGAGAACCTCGCTACCGTAAAATCGCTTATGATATCGCTGAAAAAATCGCTAAAGGTGACTACGCTATTGGTAGTAAATTACACGCTAGATCAACCCTTTCAGCACAATTTGGTGTTTCTGCAGAGACCGCACGAAAAGCTATCAGTATTTTAAATGATCTAGACATCGTTAGGGTTGTTCATGGTTCGGGTGTAGAAATACTATCACAAGAAAAAGCAAAGAATTTTTTAAATCAAGCACAAGAAACATCAGATATTCAAACTATCCATGCCCAGATTGATAATTTATTAACCGTACAAAAAACAACCATCGATAATCTATCAGATTCACTTAGTACTTTATTTGAACAAACGGCACGTGCACAAAAAAAGAGCCCCTTAACGCCTTACGAACTCCTTTTATCCCAAGATTCTGAACATATTTTAAAATCTATTGGCGAACTCAATTTATGGCAAGCAACTGGTGCTACGATTGTTGCCATTTTACACCATGATGAACTCGTTTTATCTCCTGGCCCATACGCGATACTAGAAAAAGGAGATACCATCTACTTTGTTGGTAACGAAACAACTTTTCAAACTGTCAAAACCTTTTTTAACCACTAATCGCTAGCTAATTAAAACACCACATAAAAAAAGCTAATCACCTTACAAGGTGATTAGCTTTTTTTATGAATAGATCTTTGGGTCATAACGCATGAAAAATTCTAAACCGATCAGTATCATCCAAAAATGATTTAGGCGTAGGTATAACTTGTGGTGTTCCGACGACTAATTGACCACGTAATGACCATGATGCTGGAATATCAAATACTTTGGCAACACTATCATCAATAATTGGATTATAATGTTGTAGATTAGCACCAAGTCCTATATCACTTAAAGCAACCCATGCGTTTACAGATGTAATACCTGTTGACTGCTCAGACCATGCTGGAAAATGATCAGCATAATGAGGAAATTGTTCTTGTAATCCTTTTACAACTGAAATGTCCTCAAAAAACAAAGCGGTTAAACCAGCAGCAGCAAAGCCATCAAGTTTGGCTTTAGTGCCTTCCCAAACAGATTCAGGAAACCCTTGACGTTCCATATCTGTTTTAACATCTGTTGCTACAATATCTTGCCAAAATTTATCATGTGCTTGCTCTGTAAGAATCAATACACGTGATGTTTGACTATTAAAAGCTGATGAAGATAGTCTGACAGCTTTTTTAATCGTTTCGATAGCCTCATCTACATCAATTGATTTACCAAGTACATAGATAGAGCGACGATCTTCTAATGCGTTCAAGAATGACATATTTTTCTCCATACTAATAAAATAGATTTATATAAGACGCCTTCTATCTAGGGTTTGTAACTTACAAGTTATCAAATATTTTAATCCCCTCGTCTAATGTTGCAATATATAGTTTATCATTACTGTTTACGCCTGTAAACTAAATTGCTCAACAAGGATAAAAAAATAAAAAACACCGAAAATTAATTGATTAGATTAGCAGTACAACGTAATGTTTTTTTGAACTTGTGTAAACAACCGACAGGCTAAAATATAAAAAAAATCAAGTACGGCTACTTGATTTTTCTTATTTTTTACTATTTTTTTATCGAATAAACCTTTAAGCACCGAAAACTTTGAAGCGTTCATCATCATCCATAAATGCTTTAGGATCTGGTGTCGCTTGTGGTGATCCGACAACGAGTTGACCGCGTAATGCCCAGGATGCTGGAATATCATACGTTTTTGCTACGCTTTCATCAATAACTGGATTATAATGCTGTAAATTAGCACCAAGCCCTATATCACTTAAGGCAACCCATGCGTTAACCGACGCGATACCAGTGGATTGCTCAGACCAGACTGGGAAATTATCAGCGTATAATGGAAACTGTTCTTGAAGTCCTTTTACAACAGCCGTATCTTCAAAGAAGAGTGCGGTTAGACCAGCAGCAGCAAAACCATCAAGTTTTGATTTGGTACCTTCCCAAACCGATTCAGGAACGCCTTGGCGATCCATTTCTGCTTTCAAGTCTTTAGCCACGATTTCTTTCCAAAGTTTGTCGTGATCTTCTCCTGCCAAAATCAATACACGTGACGTTTGACTGTTAAATGCAGAAGGTGATTGTTTCACAGCTTCTTTGATTGTTTTGATTGCTTTATCAGCATCTATTTCTTTACCAAGTGCGTAGATAGAGCGACGATTTTCTAGTGAGTTCAAAAATGACATAATTTTCTCCTTATTGATTCAGTAAAATAATATTGCCAAAGACGTCTTCTATGTGTATTTGATAACTGTTAAGTAAGCTATCAAATCTTTTAATACCCTCGCCTCATGCTTACAGATTCATTTTAGCACTTATGTTTACACATGTAAACTAAAAAGTTTATAAAAATAAAAAAGAATTAGCTAACTAATTCTTTCACCCTTTGTAGCGGCAGACCTTATCCGGATTAAATCCTGATTTTTTTGCATATGGTAGTCGATTTTGAAAACTTTTTACAGGTGCCCAATCTTCTAGTAATGCTAAGCCATGATATTGCTGCAAATCTTCATCACATTCAACACACCATCTTGTCTCTGACTTTACCCAAAAGGCTGCTAGAAAATCTTTTTGACTTTTAAATTCTGGGTAAATTGTAGCCAAACGTTCCCATTCTTGTTTGTAAAACCGTAATGCTTCATAAAAATTCTCAAATTCATACTTTGCAATAATATCATGTCGCCAATTTTCAAAAAACCACCAAGGTTCATTATCGCCACTCATTTCAACTACTCTGTACATCGCCCAACCCCTTGTATCTTCGGTTAATATAATAACTATTCTACAAGAATAATGGGCTTTTTTCAGAAATTTTGCTCAGAAATTTTCTGAATACAATAAACAGCAAGCTCTTTGACGCGTGTATCATTTCCCATCAAATGATTGAACCCAAAAACCGCCTCAAAACCAGTAGAAATTCTGTAAGTAATCACATCGGTGTTTTTGGCTGTCGTTTTACTATGTGCATTTCGACCACGTTTAAAATAAGTTAACTCTTCTTCAGATAAAAACGCATCTTTTTCCATCTCAGAAATCAAGAATGCTTGCGCTTTCGCACTAACAAACTTAACAGCGTTTCTTTGGAGTTCCCCAGGTTTTGTAATCCCCATTAATAACAAATGGTCGCGCACAAATACTTCATATACTGCATCTCCTGCATATGCTAATGCAATTCCATTTAATAGCTCAGCTCTTACTTCAGTCACGTATCCACCTCACACCATCTGGTGTATCTAATAAGGAAATTCCTTTTGTAGCTAAACGTTCTCGAATTTCATCTGCAAGTTGATAATCTCGATTCTCTCTAGCAAGTTGTCGATCAGCAATTAATTGCTCAATCTCATTATCTAACATATCTGGCGCTTCAAATTTAATGCCAATAATCATCAAGATTTCATCAAATAATGTTAATGCATCCACTGAAACATGACCCAGGTTAATATATTTAATCAAATCATAGAAGACAGTCAAGCCATTTGAAATATTAAAGTCATCGTCCATTTCTTTGATAAATGCTTGACGAAATTCATTTATTTTTTGATCTACTTTTAGCACTTCACTTGCTTTTTCTTGTACTTCATAGTTTAGTTTTTCATAGGCATACTTAATTTTTTTAAAGTTATTTTCAGCATCTTGCACTGAAGCATCTGTAAAAACAAGTGGTTTTCGATAATGTTGACTGACTAAGAAAAATCTCAGTACTTGACTATCAATAACATCTAGCATATCATGAACAGTAGTAAAATTGCCTAGTGATTTAGACATTTTTTCACCATCTACTGTCGTCACAAACCCATTATGTAGCCAGTAATTTGCAAAAGTCTGACCTGTTTTCCCTTCAGACTGTGCAATTTCATTTGTATGATGAGGGAATTCTAAGTCTGCACCACCACCATGGATATCTATCGTATCACCTAAAATGCTAGTAGCCATGACAGAACACTCGATATGCCAGCCAGGTCGACCAGCACCCCAAGGACTTTCCCAAAATGGTTCATCGGCCTTACTTGACTTCCAAAGTGCAAAATCTAACACTTCTTCCTTAGCTAGTTCAGCAGTGCCTGTTCTGCCAGATGCACCAGCTTCTAGTTCATCTATATTTTTATTAGCGAGTTTACCATATCCGACAGACTTTTTCACGCGGAAAAAAACATCTCCATTGGCTTCATAAGCAAACCCCTTATCGATCAAAACCTGAATAAAGTCAATAATCTCAGATATATAGGTTAGGACGCGTGGATTTTTTGTTGCCTGTTTAACGCCTAGTCTTGTCGTATCATCATAAAAGGCTTGAATATAGGTCTCCACTATGACTTCAATAGATACATTAGCCTCACTTGCTGCTTTGATGATCTTATCATCTACGTCCGTAAAATTAGAGATAAAATTGACGTCATACCCTCTGTATTCAAAATATTTGCGAATTGTATCAAACGCCACGACAGATCTAGCATTACCAATATGAATATAATTGTAAACTGTTGGTCCACAAACATACATACTAACCTGCCCCTGTTTTAAAGGTACAAAAATCTCTTTTTCACGTGTCATGGTATTATATAGTTTAATCATATCATTCTCCTATAATTATCAAACTTTTCATCCTAGATGCCACCCATATGATCATAAAAACTGACATGTCTTTCCCGTTCAAGTTTACTCTTCTCTCGATCTGCTGTAGCAGGACCATGTACACGAACAATTTTAGCTGGAATCCCTACAACTGTCACTGCACTTGGCACATCTTTGGTTACAACAGCACTCGCGCCAATTTTAGCATTTTCACCAACCTCAATAGGCCCTAACAACTGTGCATGTGCTGAAACTAAAGCGCCTTTTCTGATAGTTGGATGACGCTTTCCTGTATCTTTTCCTGTCCCACCTAAAGTTACACCATGATATAGCTTAGCGCCCGTCTCCACTTGTGCTGTCTCACCAATGACGAGACCTGAGCCATGATCTATAAATACACCATTTTCAATGATCGCACCTGGATGAATTTCAATCTGGGTTAAGAAACGCCAAAATTGCGAATGTATTCTTCCCAACAATTTAAAATGATGACGCCATAAAAAATGAGAAACTTTATGCGCCGCAAGTGCCTTAACGCCTGGAGATGTTAGAAATATCTCAAAATTATAGCGCGCAGCTGGATCATTTTCCCTAACAGCCTCAAATGCTTCTTTCCAAAAGCCCATCGTTTGATCTACCTCCCGTAGTATAACTGAATATAATAAGATATCTATATTATCCTGACCTTGTTTAAGCGTTTGGTCAATCAGTTGCGATATCTTTCCACAATAAAATAGATGCATCATAGCTTGACATCTCAAATGGATCAATAGCAATACCTGCTACCTCTGATAAGTCATTTTCTCCCAGACTTGGGTGCATTAATTCGTTTAGTTGCCATGCTAACACACTACCTTTATTTTTTTGAAAAACAGGTCCAAATTCTGGATGTTCATACCACTTAGCAAAACTAGAAATCGTTGTAAATACTGGTATCAAACTCTCACCATCTGGTTTCGCTAATGTTGCAAATGTACGTGACACTTGACCTTCTTCAGTTGTACGCACAAAAGCAGGAATCAGAAAATACTTTGCTTGGTCTACTTTCGTCTCATCTTCATTTTCTGATAATTTGTTTAAAATAGTGATATAGCGGTTAATAAACCTGACCAAATGCTCTCGAGGTAACATCGTCGCATTACTAGCATCTTGACCTGCAGGCTGTAAATTGAAGGCAATTGCATCTATTTCTTGATCTAACAAGTCATTTACTACTGTAACAAATGATTGATTTACATAAGTTAAAGGTGTCTTGACTTGCTTTTTAAATACAGTTAGCGCTTTATCTGAAGTAAAAACTGGTAAAACAGTTTTGTCTTGTATGGATAGCGTAAATTTTTCTGAGGTAGTCACAAGTGGATAGACAAATAAACTATGTACAAATCTAATGTCATCCACAAAATGTCCCGGATGTGCAATAAAATCTGCCAAACTCTCATCAAGTGCTGCTGTGAATTGGTAATCACTCATTTCTTCTCTTTTCATTCCCACTAATAGTTAGCGCATAGGCGTGTGTAGCAAAACATACTAATTGAGAGACTTCTTTTCAAAACGTCTCCTAAACACTCACTATCTCTTATACATGCGACAATATATCTCCCTATTTTACCATATTTCTTACTAGTTTAACTAATTTTATCACTAATTAACGCTTTGCTTTTATGTGATAATAATAAATTAAAAAAACACTTCGACAGTGTTTTTTATGTGTGAGTTCATCACAAAATATTGTAGGAGTTATCAAATAGCCTTAACTTCTGTTTTACCTGTCACGTCATACTTAGCAGTTTCAGGAAGTTTATTATAAGCATCTAATTGTGCTTGTGTTGCAAAATATAAGTTACCATCTATTTTAGCCGTTACTTGTTTACCTGCGGTATCTTTAGCGTTTTGAGCAGCAAACCCAATAGCTGACTTTGTGACATAGACATCACCTTTAATGCCACCATTTGCGATTACTGTATGAGGTGAATTTACCACAAGTTTATCAACCGTTAACGTGTATGTTTTCGATACTTGACGTTGATCATTTTGTGCATATAACGCAAGTTTTCTCACGATCAACCCATTAGATCCAATAAATGTATCATCAATTGTTACCGTTTTACCAGCACCATCTATATCTGCAGTTCCAGCAGCCAGCCATGTCCCATTTTTACCAAGCGCATCAGTTAATACTGACAACTTATCTGTGCCGTGTGTTGCACCTGTTTTTACATCGCTCGATTTTACATGCGTAATTTTACCACCTTTTGCAGCTATAGTAACTGCACCTGGTTTTACGCCTACTACATTCGTTGCTTCTACTTTAGTCGTACCTGTCACAACACCTTTAGATTCAGGTTTTAAAGCATCATAAGCTTTTTTAAGATGTTCAGAAGCAAAAATCAAATTACCATCAACTTTGCCACTGCCCGCCATCTTAAACCCAGCAGCATCAACATAAACGTCTCCTTTAACCGTCCCTTGAGCAAGGATAAAACTAGGAGATTTTACAACTAGCTTAGCCACTGTTAACGTATAAGTCTCAACAGGCTTTTTATCTGCCCCAGATTTGTACAAAGCAAGTTCACGCTTAACTTGTCCATCACCAGCAAATATGCCTGATACTGTAAGTGTTTTACCTGAGGCATCGATGTCTTTGGTCGCAGCATTTAGCCACGCACCATTTTCTGAAACACCTTTTGAAAGGGTCTCAAATTTATCCGTTCCACTCGTTGCTCCGGTAAATACTTCTGCAGTTTTATCGTCCGATTTACTATCTGATTTTTTATTATCAGATCCTCCGCAAGCAGTTAACATAGTCACTGATAGTGCCGATACTGCCAATAGTGAGATAATTTGTACTTTTTTCATGAATATAGCCCCTTTTTAACATACATAAATCGCAAACAGCTCTTGCTCTGCAATCGTTTCCACCAATCATCTTATCATTTCTATTTTTTAAAGTCAAGAAATCACCAAGTCTTCATGGCTAGCCATGACATGCTTTAGCTGATTACCTCAACCATAATTTTTTTGATAATCTCCACGCAAAAAAATGTTCCCATAGAAGTACTGATCTAAATTGGCCTACGATTTTACCTTTACTGTTTTTTTTGGTAAAATAGAGTCAGTAAATTTATGCTTAGAAATGGACAAAAATGACTGAAAAAGACAAGACTATTAAACTCTTCTCACTAAACTCAAACCTAGAATTAGCGCAAAAAATTTCAGATGCAGCTGGTGTCCCACTTGGTAAAATATCATCTAAACAGTTTTCAGATGGTGAAATTCAAATTAATATTGAGGAAAGTGTCCGTGGCTATGATATTTATATCATCCAATCTACTTCTTATCCCGTGAATACTTATCTATGGGAACTTTTAATCATGATAGATGCCTGCAAACGTGCCAGTGCAAACTCTGTCAATGTTGTCATGCCTTATTATGGTTATGCTCGTCAAGATAGAACTGCTTCACCTCGTGAACCGATTACTGCTAAACTAGTTGCAAATATGTTGACTACTGCTGGTGCCGATCGTATTTTAACATTAGACTTGCATGCTGTACAAGTACAAGGTTTCTTTGATATTCCAGCAGATAACCTTTACACTGTTCCTTTATTTGCTGAATACTACCAAGAAAAAGGGTTAGTCGGAGACGATGTCGTTGTCGTTGCCCCAAAAAATTCTGGAATTAAAAGAGCGCGTTCTTTAGCTGAATACTTGGAAAGTCCCCTTGCTATAGTTGACTATGCAGATGATGACCAAAAACGTGAAAACGGCTATATCATTGGTGACGTTAAGAACAAAAACGTTATTTTAATTGATGATATTTTAAATACAGGTAAAACTTTCTCTAGTGCTTCAGTTATCGCAAAAGATTCAGGTGCCAA
>JAKDQI010000085.1 GCA_030454995.1 Pseudolactococcus plantarum
TTATTGATAATTACTAAAATTTTACTTGAAAAAGGAGAAATTCAAGATGGCAAATTTTAAGACAAAAATGGTTTCAGGCATGATGTTGGGAGCTGCAGTTCTCGCTCTAGCAGCTTGTGGTAAAAGTGAGGAGAAGGCTACAACAACTAAAGATGGCCGAACAATTATCACATTAGGTCGTCAGACAGCTGCTGATCCAAAGTTACCTAAAGGGGATACCTATGAAAATAATGCATATACACGTGCTGTTGATAAAAAATTCCATGTAAAATTAAAAGATAAATTTCAAGCAAGTGATGGTGCGGGGTACAGTCGTCAGGTATCACTTGCTATCGCGTCTGGTGATATGCCAGATATGATGGTTGTGTCTCGTGATGAGATGAAAGAGTTATATGATAATGATTTAATTGAGGAGTTAACATCTGTCTATAATGATGATGCAAGTAGTCACATCAAATCAGCTTATGAATCTTATAAGAACCGTCCGATTCAAGATGGCACATTTGATAAAAAGATTATGGGCCTACCGGCAACAGCAGGAGATTTAGGACCATCACTATTCTGGGTCCGTGATGACTGGGCACAAAAACTCGGCATTAAACTTGACCAAGACGGCAATGGTGCTATCACGATTAATGAATTACATGATCTGGCAAAAGCATTTGCTGAACAAAATCCTGGTGGAACAGCTAAAAATACAGCGCTTGCTATTGCACCTTCTATCATTTCAGGTAGTTATGGTAGCTCCGGATACTCAGCAATGGGAATTGGTGATGCATTAGGATCCCATCCAGGTTTCTGGATTAAAGGCTCTGATGGAAAAATCGTGAGTGGCACTGTGACAAAAGAAACTAAGGATACATTATCGTTACTAAATACTTGGTATAAAGAAGGTATCTTAGACAAGCAGTTTGGGACAAGAACATGGGATGATATCTCAGCAATGATGGTTAATGGTGAAACAGGAATCGTCTCTGGACCATGGCATATTCCAGATTGGCAATTATTCCAAGCTAAAGAAAAAAATAAAGATGTTAGTTTTAAAGGTTATGCATTAGAAAATGCACAAGGTAAAGTAGAAACTATTCAAAATAATCCTACGGGTAATTTTGTGGTTGTGCGGAAAGGGTTCAAAAAACCAGAGTTAGCTATGAAAATCATCAACTTCCTTTATGATGAAACACGTAACGATGCGCAAACTATAAAAGATTATCCTGAAATTGCAAAATATCGTGAAACAGCTGTTGATGGCTCTACTCGTCCATTCAATATCGAAATTAATCCTTCAACTGAACTTTTAGAAACGGTATCAGATGCCAAAGCAGTACTTGATGGTCAAAAGTCTGAAAATGATGTGAAATATCCAGATACACGTATTCTCGTTAAGCAACTTAGAGGATATCTTGATAATCCAGCAGCAGCTAAAGCACCAGATTGGGCAACTTACACATCACGGATTTATGGTGTCAATGATGTATTAGTTAAAGTACGTAACGAAGGCCTACTTACTGAAATAGAGTCACCTTACTTTGGTACAACAAAAACGCTTGAAGAAAAAGGTGCTGATATGGATAAACTTCGTGAAGAAACATTTATGAAGATGGTGACGGGTGCTAAACCACTTTCTGATTTTGATAAGTTTGTAACACAATGGAATAAACAAGGTGGTACAGCAGTAACGCAAGAGGTTCAAAAAGAAGTGGACAAAAAATGATTAGACTGATTATTAGATTGGAGGAAAAATGGCTACACAAAAAGGTATGCTGATAAATACTGGCCAAGCACCAAAAAAAAGAGATAAATCTAAGCGAGAACGCAAAAATCAGTTGATATTTCATTTGATGATGATACCTGGGATCTTATTTCTAATTATCTTTACCTATGTCCCTATGGTTGGGATCATCATGGCGTTTCAAAATTATATCCCTGCCAAAGGGTTAATGGGTTCTGTATGGGTAGGATTTACACATTTTCAACGGTTATTTTCTCTACCAGATATCGGCCTATTGTTTAGAAATACAATCGTTATAGCCCTTGGTAAAATTATTATTGGCACATTTCTCTCGATTGTATTTGCTATCTTGCTTAACGAGATTAGAGTGATGTTCCTCAAAAAATCAGTGCAGACAATTGTTTATCTTCCCCATTTTCTATCATGGGTTGTATTGTCTGCAGTTGTATTGAATATGTTTAATCTAGATGGCTCTATTACACAAATTTTAAATGCTATCGGGCTTAAAGATTTGAATTTTCTAGGATCAAATAAATTGTTCCAACCATTACTAATCGGAACGGATGTATGGAAAGAATTCGGGTATAGTTCAGTTGTCTACTTAGCAGCGATTACCTCAATAGATCCAGGATTGTATGAAGCAGCTTCTATTGATGGAGCTACATGGTTTAAAAAAGTATGGCATGTAACACTACCAGGTATGATGACAATCATTTTGTTACTAGCCATCATGAATTTACCTAACATCTTAAATGCTGGGTTTGATCAAGTCTACAATCTTTATTCACCGATGGTTTATGAGTCTGGTGATATCTTAGATACTTATGTGTATCGTGTCGGCTTGATCGGACGTCAATATTCATTTGGTACCGCTGTCGGCTTATTTAAAGCACTTATTGGTGCAGTATTGATGATTGGTGCTAACGAGATAGCGGGTCGTTACACAGACCGCAAAATGTTTTAGAGTAGGAGGAGAACATGAAAGAAAAATTAAATGCGCGCATTGTCATCATCTATCTTATCGTGATTGCGCTTGGCTTGGTATGTCTCTTACCACTATGGAACATTGTTGCGATCTCACTATCTGGATCCGCTGCAGTAGCGGGAAATAAAGTTGGGTTACTTCCAGTAGATTTAACTTTTGGTGCATATGAAAAAATTATGGGAGACAGCCAATTTTGGAGATCATTTGGAATTTCAGTTTTACGGGTAGTGTTGACACTTGCTCTAAATTTAGTCTTGATTGTACTAATGGCGTATCCTTTAGCAAAAAGTAAACGTGTCTTTAGAGGGCGTACACTTTATATGAATTTGATGATCTTTGCCATGTTATTTAATGGTGGGATGATCCCAACTTACTTGGTTGTGAAACAATTAGGGTTACTTAATACCATATGGGCATTAATCTTACCCGGCGCTGTACCAATCTTCTCTGTCATCTTAGTTATGAATTTCTTCAGAGGTATTCCAAAAGCCTTAGAAGAAGCAGCGATTATAGATGGTGCAACACCCTTACAAGTTTTATTTCAAGTATTCATCCCGATCTCACTCCCCTCTCTTGCTACAGTATCTCTGTTTTCAATCGTAGGGACATGGAATGACTTTATGGGAGGCTTGATCTATATTACAAAAGCAAAAGATTACCCACTCATGACGTATATCCAAGCGTTAAACGTTAATATCGCAGAAGCTATCAAAAATAATGCCTCAGCAGAACAGATCGCCAATCTGGCTCAACTTTCTGATAAAAATCTTAATGCAGCAAAAATTATGGTAGCGATTATCCCACTATTGATGATTTATCCATTGTTACAAAAATATTTTGTGACAGGGATGGTAGTAGGATCAGTAAAAGAATAAATCCGATAGCGAATTACGAATGAAAGGAGTAGGCTATGACTAATCTGTTTTCCTACGATGGTATCGTTTATAAATCAGGGACAAAATTGTTTCAACTTTTAGTATTAAATGTGCTTTACTTGATCACTTGTTTACCACTACTAACGATTGGTGCAGCAAATACAGCACTCGCTTGTGCAACTATGAAAATGATTGAAGGAAAAGAAGGTAATATTGCCATAGATTATCTACATTCTTTCAAAAGTAATTTTAAAATGGCAACTTACTTCAACTTAATATTTGGTGTCATTAACGCCTTAATATTACTCAACTATTTGTTTGCAGGGACTGTCACACCACTATTAAGAGGACTCGTCTACGCTGCTCTAGGGCTAGCTGGAATCATCAGTATCATTGGGATGACATTTATTTATCCTTATATAGCACGTTTTGACGATGATATTCTGACAACCACTAAAAATGCTGGTTTACTCATTTTAAAACATGGTCGCCTATCATTTCTGATCTTAGTAATAGCAGTAGTTCCTATAGTTGTAGCCTGTTTATCACCGCTCCTAATGGTATTTGCGATTTACATCTCAGCTTTTATCGGATTTTCATTAACGACTTATCTCAGAAGTTTGCTACTATTGTCAATTTATAGACAATATTAACGATTAGATCGTGAGACAATGATGCTAAAACGCTTTGGTACACCTATTTTCAGCCTAGAAAGAGAGAATTATTAATATGACATTTGAGAAAAAATGGTGGCAAACAGTCGTTGCTTACCAAATCTATCCACGTAGCTACCAAGATAGTAATGGGGATGGGATAGGCGATATTAAGGGAATTACCAGTCGACTTGATTATCTAGAAAAACTTGGCATCAACGCAATTTGGTTAAGTCCTGTCTATGCTAGTCCTATGGATGATAATGGCTATGATATCTCTGATTATGAAGCAATCGCCGAAGTCTTTGGAGACATGGCTGATATGGATGACTTACTAACGCAATCAAATCAACGTGGTATCAAAATTATCATGGATTTGGTTGTGAATCATACCTCAGATGAACATCCCTGGTTTGTAGAAGCTAAAAAATCTAAAGATAACGCTTATAGAGAGTATTATGTTTGGCGTGATCAACCAAATGACTTGACGTCAACTTTCTCAGGCTCAGCATGGCAGTTAGATGAAGCGAGTGGCCAATACTACTTACATTTATTTTCTAAAAAACAACCTGATTTGAATTGGGAAAATGAAGAAGTGCGTCATGCGATATATGATATGATGAATTTCTGGATTGATAAAGGTGTTGGCGGTTTTCGGATGGATGTGATTGACTTGATTGGTAAACTACCAGATCAAGACATCACAGCTAATGGTCCAAAACTTCATGAGTATCTTCGTGAAATGAATCAAGCAACCTTTGGTGATAAAGACTTGCTGACTGTTGGTGAAACGTGGGGCGCAACACCAGAGATTGCTAAATTATACTCCGCACCAGAACGTCAAGAGTTATCCATGGTGTTTCAGTTTGAACATGTAGGATTATCGCATAAACCCGAAGATCCAAAGTGGGATATTATCGCACTGGATAAAACAAAGTTTAAATCAGTTATTTCAAAATGGCAGCTTGATCTAGCTGTTGGCGAAGGTTGGAATTCAATTTTCTGGAATAATCATGATTTACCACGTGCGTTATCGATTTGGGGCAATGATACGACATATCGTGTACAAAGTGCGAAAGCAATGGCTATCTTATTTCATTTGATGCGTGGGACGCCTTTCATTTATCAAGGTGAAGAAATTGGTATGACGAACTATCCCTTTGAAACAATTGATGAGATCAAAGATATTGAGTCACTAAATATGTATCAAGAGCGGATTGAGCAAGGATATTCACCGGAAGCTATCATGGCAAGTATTCGTGCAATCGGTCGTGATAATGCACGCACACCAATGCAATGGAATAAAAGCCATGCCGCAGGATTTACAACTGCTACTCCGTGGTTAGCGGTAAACGATAATTACAATACGATTAATGTAGCAGATGCGCTAGATGAACCAAATTCAATTTTTTACACATATCAACAATTAATTAGCTTACGTAAGGCACATGAGTGGATTGTATACGGTGATTATGAGCTGTTAAATACAAGTGAAAATGTCTTTGCATACCTTCGAAAATATGAAGGAGAAACCTATCTAGTTGTCGTTAATTTTTCTGATGAACATGAGGAATTTAGCTCAGAATTTGTAAAAACAAATGAGATTATTGCAAATATTGCATTTCCAGAAGAACTTACTCATGTCGCATTAACACCTTGGGCTGCGTTTGTTGTAGGTGTGTCATAACTATAGAAACCGAGCAATCGGTTTTTATTTTATGAAATTACGTTAGAATATACACGTTTCTCTGATATATGACGACTTTATTTATGGTTACCTTAAGTCTTTTATTATAAAATAGTGTAAAATAAGAAACAAGAAACCAGTTGGTCGTGTTTAAGTTCATATAAAGGAAAGACGAGACAATGATAAAAATTTTATTAGTAGAAGATGATTTATCCCTATCTAATTCAGTTTATGATTTTTTAGAGAATTTTGCGGATGTTGTCCAAGTATTTGATGGTGATGAGGGTTTATATGAGGCAGAGATGAATATTTATGATATTATTTTATTAGATCTTATGTTACCTGAAAAAAATGGCTTTGAAGTGCTTTCAGAATTAAGAGAAAAAGGTAATAAAACACCTGTTTTAATTATGACTGCTAAAGAAAGTATCGATGATAAAATTCATGGCTTTAATATTGGTGCAGACGATTATCTGACAAAACCATTTTATTTAGATGAATTAAAAGCTAGAATTCAAGTATTGCTGAAACGATATGGTAAAATTGAAGATACATCTATGATAAAATATGATGATACATTAGTTGTTAATACAGCAAATAATGCTGTGTTACTGTCAGGAGAGCCGGTTGAAATACTTGGAAAAGAATTTGATCTTTTACTTTATTTTTTACAAAACCGTAACGTGATCTTACCCAAAGAACAAATTTTTGATCGTATTTGGGGGTTTGATAGTGATACGACCATTACAGTAGTAGAAGTATATATGTCAAAACTACGTAAGAAATTAAAGGGAAGTCACTTTGCTGATAACCTATCTACGTTGAGAAATGTAGGATATATTTTGAGATGAGGATGAATAGTAGGTGAAAAGGCTGACAAACTGGTTAAAACAATGCAAAGTTAAACTTAGGGAATATTTTCGGTTTAATTTTAAGCATTTTTTTTATTTTGGTGTTGTATTTACGATTATATTTGCAACGTTAACCTTGATTATTTTGCAGATTTTAACAACGGGTATCTATAAAACAACAGATGAAAAAATTGATCGGTTAACCAAAAACCATATTAGTCTTGTGAGTTTGGCTTACCGTGGTAATACTGATGGTACCATACAATATCAAGAAAATGACGCAACAGATGGTGGGCTATCAGAGTCAGTACAAGTGTCTCCCAATCAAACTGTTATCTTATACGATAAGAACGGCACTGTTTTGAATCCAAGTTCAGATATACCCTCTGCTACTATAGCAGCAGATCTTAAATTTACCACTAAAAATATTTCAAAAATTGAGACCGTTTCTATTCGTGCAAACTCTGGTGAAACATTACTTTATCGGACAATACTTGTTAAAGCAGATTTTGACAAGCATATTAAGACAAATATTGGCTATATTCGGTTACTTGTTAATGTAAACCAGTTATCTGAGAGTGTTGCACGTAGTCAGGTCATCATCATCACGACTATGGTCAGCTTTTGGTTGATTTCATTATTTGCAAGTATTTATCTGTCAAACTGGTATCAAAGACCAATTATTGAAGCTTATGAAAAACAGAAAAATTTTGTAGAAAATGCAAGTCATGAGCTGAGAACGCCGTTGGCAATTTTACAAAATAGATTAGAACTGCTATTCCAGCGACCAACAGCAACGATAATAGATGAGAGCGAAAATATCTCACAAAGTTTAACAGAAGTACGAAATATGAGGATCCTGACCAGCAATTTACTGAATTTAGCCAAACGAGATGGTGGACTTAAGGTTGAGCTCAGTGAAGTAGATAGCAGTTATTTTGAAAAAATTTATAAAAATTATGAGCTGTTAGCTGAAAATTCTCAACGACATTTTTCAGGTACTGTTACCGTTAAAGGTACTATCAAATTAGATGAGAGCCTGATTAGACAAGTGCTGACGATTTTATTTGATAATGCTATTAAATATTCAGAACCTGACAGCAACATTATGATGCAGGTTGAAAAACAAGGACAGAATCTAGTCATCAAAACCTTAGATGAAGGATTTGGTATTGATGATGCTGATAAAAAGAAAATATTTGATCGGTTTTATCGTATTGATAAGGCACGTACTAGACAAAAGGGTGGTTTTGGGTTAGGGTTATCATTGGCCAAACAAATTATTGATGCATGTGGTGGTAAGATAGAAGTGCAAGATAATCAACCTAAAGGTACGGTGTTTATAATCAAATTAAAAGGTTGAGGTATGTGAATATATACATTAAAAAAGGAGCTGGTGTTGAAAAAAATAGTGAATCAAATACTTATCGCCCCAGTTAGGTTTTACCAGATTGCGATTTCACCATTATTACCTGGTGCTTGTCGATATCATCCTACTTGTTCAAATTATATGATCACGGCTATTCAAAAATATGGTATCTGTGGTGTGATGATGGGAACTGCGCGTATTTTAAGGTGCAATCCATTCGTTAAAGGTGGCATAGACTATGTACCGGATCACTTTTCTTTAAGAAGAAATCCGGTTAATCCCTATGATAAAAAATTAAAAAAAGATGACTAATAAGATTAGTTTTGATAAACAGAAATGAATCTTTACTATTTCTAAGTCACAGTGACTTTTGGGTAACCAA
>JAKDQI010000014.1 GCA_030454995.1 Pseudolactococcus plantarum
TGTTTAATCAAATGAAATAGACCTGTTTCATTAATTTTAAAATAAGACTTATAAAAAGTGCTCTCGCACTTTTTATTTTGGCTTTATTTAGGATATAGGGAAAACGTTTTCTTTATTTTTATCTGACAAAATGGTAGGAAACGTGGTATAATGATGGAGATAAAAAAGTATGGAGGATTGATACTTAAATGAAACGTATTGCCGTTTTAACTAGTGGCGGAGATGCCCCTGGTATGAATGCCGCTGTTCGTGCTGTTGTGCGAAAAGCCATTTACGAAGGTATGGAAGTCTTTGGGATTAACTATGGATATGCTGGTATGGTTGCCGGAGATATTTTCCCATTAACAGCTCGAGCTGTTGGTGATAAAATTTCTCGTGGTGGAACATTCTTGTATTCTGCTCGTTACCCTGAGTTTGCAGAACTAGAAGGCCAGCTTGCTGGTATCGAACAGTTAAAGAAACATGGTATCGAGGGTGTGGTCGTTGTCGGTGGCGATGGTTCATATCATGGTGCGATGCGTTTAACAGAGCACGGTTTCCCAGCAGTTGGTGTACCAGGTACGATTGATAACGATATCGTTGGTACAGATTACACGATTGGGTTTGATACAGCTGTTACCACTGCACTTGATGCGATTGACAAAATTCGTGATACATCTTCTTCACATAAAAGAACATTTATCATCGAGGTGATGGGTCGTAATGCAGGCGATATCGCACTTTGGTCTGGTATTGGTGCAGGTGCTGATGAAATTATCATTCCTGAACATGATTTTGATGTTAACGAATTAGTTGCATCTATCAAACATGGTTACAAAAATGGTAAAAATCACAACATTATCGTGCTGGCAGAAGGTGTAATGTCTGGTGCTGAATTAGCTGAAAAAGTGAGAGCAGCAGGAGATGATAGCGATCTTCGTGTGAGTACTTTAGGTCATATCCAACGTGGTGGTACGCCTACTGCTCGTGACCGCGTTCTCGCGTCATGGATGGGAGCACGTGCAGTTGAATTACTAAAAGAAGGCCGTGGTGGACTTGCTGTTGGTATTCATAACGAAAAATTGGTTGAAAGTCCAATTTTAGGAACTGCAGAAGAAGGTGCTTTATTTAGTCTTGATAACGGTAAAATTGTTGTCAATAACCCACATAAAGCCAACCTTGATTTGTATAAACTAAACAAAGAAATCTCATCTTAATAGAGAGTCCTTGTTGTTATTAAAATGTTAACTCACTGCATTTGCAGTATAAGGATGTTACTTAATATGTGACATTCGAAAATATTGGCGAAAGCCACTTTATTCATAGAAGGAGTTCTATTAAAATGAACAAACGTGTAAAAATTGTTGCAACACTTGGACCAGCTGTTGAAATCCGTGGTGGTAAAAAATTCGGTGATGATGGCTACTGGGGTGAAAAACTTGATGTAGAAGCTTCTGCTCAAAAAATTGCTCAATTAATCAAAGAAGGCGCAAATGTTTTCCGTTTTAACTTCTCACATGGTGACCATGCTGAACAAGGTGAACGTATGCAAGTTGTACGTCGCGCTGAAGAAATCGCTAACCAAAAAGTTGGTTTCTTACTTGACACAAAAGGTCCTGAAATCCGTACTGAGTTATTTGAAGGTGAAGCAAAAGAGTATTCATACAAAACAGGTGACTTACTCCGTGTTGCGACTAAACAAGGTTTAAAATCTACTAAAGACGTTATTGCTTTAAACGTTGCTGGTGGTCTTGATATTTTTGATAACGTTGAAATTGGTCAAACAATCCTTATCGATGATGGTAAACTTGGTTTAACACTTGCTGGTAAAGATATTGCAACTCGTGAATTCGAAGTTGAAGTACAAAACGATGGTGTTATCGCTAAACAAAAAGGTGTTAATATCCCAAATACTAAAATTCCTTTCCCAGCACTTGCTGATCGTGATAACGCTGATATCCGTTTTGGTCTAGAACAAGGCTTGAACTTTATCGCTATCTCATTTGTACGTTCTGCTAAAGACGTTAATGAAGTGCGTGCGATCTTAGAAGAGACTGGTAACACACACGTTCAACTTTTCCCTAAAATCGAAAACCAACAAGGTATCGATAATATTGATGAAATCATTGCTGCATCAGAAGGTATCATGATTGCTCGTGGAGATATGGGTATTGAAGTACCATTTGAAATGGTTCCAGTTTACCAAAAACAAATCATCCAAAAAGTTAATGCTGCTGGTAAAGCGGTTATCACTGCAACTAACATGCTTGAAACAATGACTGATAAACCACGTGCAACACGTTCAGAAATCTCTGACGTATTTAACGCGGTTATCGATGGTACTGACGCAACAATGCTTTCAGGAGAATCTGCAAACGGTAAATACCCTGTAGAATCTGTACGTACTATGGCAACAGTTGATAAAAATGCACAAGCACTTTTAAATGAATATGGTCGTCTTAACCCATCAACATTTGATCGCTCAACTGTAACTGAAGTTGTTGCATCAGCAGTTAAAGACGCGACAAGCTCTATGGATATTAAATTGATTGTTGCCTTGACTGAGTCAGGTTCAACAGCTCGTTTAATCTCTAAATATCGTCCTGATGCTGATATCTTAGCAGTAACTTGGGATGAAAAAATCCAAAAATCACTCATGATTAACTGGGGTGTTATTCCAGTCTTGAATGAAAAACCTTCATCAACTGATGACATGTTTGAAGTAGCTGAAAAAGCAGCTATCGAATCAGGTCTTGTTGAATCAGGTGATAACATTATTATCGTTGCGGGTGTACCAGTTGGTTCTGGACGCACAAATACTATGCGTATCCGTACAGTTAAATAATCATTATTTAAAAGACGCCGTAAAGGCGTTTTTTTTGTTTATAACATTTACAGCTTGTAACTTAGGTGTCAAATTAAACGGGAATTACTTTCAATTCAAACTGATAGATATTGTCAATTAATGGAAATAACTATAGTTTTAAGGTATAATTAGAAAAGACAATTTATATGATGAGGTGAGTGATGATTGTAGGGATATGGGCAGAAGATGAGCGTGGCTTGATAGGTGTCAAGGGGAGATTACCATGGACATTACCGGCTGAACTTCACCATTTTAAACAGACAACCATGGGTCAAATTATTTTAATGGGCCGCAAGACTTTTGATGGTATGAACCAAAGAACCTTACCAGGTCGGACAACTGTTATCCTTACACATGATCAAACGTATCAGGTTGCCGATAAGTCAGTCTTGGTTTTTCATAGTCCCCAAGATATATTAACTTGGTATCATGAAAAAGAGCTTGAAACAGCTAAAGACTTATATATTATTGGTGGTGCAGAGATATTTAAGGTATTTAGCCAGTATCTTGATCGTTTGTATCGCACAGTCGTACATGGTGAATTTGAGGGAGATACCTATTTTCCTGATGTAATTGACTATGATCAGTTCACTGAGACCTCAACGACAACCTCCCCAGCTGATGAAGCAAATCAATATGCTTTTACAGTAAAAATTTATGAGAAGAAAAAATAATGGAAAAATCAATATTTGGCGTATTTACTGCAGTTTTAGCTTGGATTTGTCTGGTTTGTGCCATACAATGTGTCCGTAAGAAGAAGTTTGGGTTAGCACTTTTATTTTTACTTTGTGCATTCACCAACTTAGTAAACTCAATTCATGCAGTCTACCAAACACTATTTTAAGCTGTTATTGTTAGAAAAGGAAGAACCCCAACCGAATGAATACTAAAGATCAAATTTTTTGTTCGTTTTGTGGTAAATCACAAGATGAAGTTAAGAAAATTATTGCAGGTAGTGATGTTTTTATCTGTAATGAATGTGTTGAACTTTCTATGGATATCTTACGTGAAGAATTCAAAGATGAAATTTCAACTGATATATTAGATAGCAAAACACCAAAAGAACTATTAGCCATTTTAAATGACTATGTCATTGGACAAGATAATGCTAAACGTGCCTTATCTGTAGCGGTTTATAATCATTATAAGCGTATTAACTTTATGGCAAGTAAAGAAGATGATGAAGTAGAACTTCAAAAATCAAATATTTTGATGATTGGTCCTACGGGATCTGGTAAAACATTTTTAGCACAAACTTTAGCAAAATCTTTAAATGTGCCGTTTGCGATTGCTGATGCGACTAGTTTGACTGAAGCTGGTTATGTCGGAGAAGATGTTGAAAATATTCTCTTAAAACTTTTGCAAGCAGCTGATTATAATGTTGATCGTGCAGAACGTGGCATCATCTACGTGGATGAGATAGATAAGATTGCTAAAAAATCTGAAAACGTGTCGATTACACGTGATGTATCAGGTGAAGGTGTCCAACAAGCCCTCTTAAAAATTATAGAGGGTACTGTAGCTAGCGTACCACCTCAAGGTGGACGTAAACATCCAAACCAGGAGATGATCCAACTAGATACAAAAAATATCTTGTTTATTGTTGGTGGTGCATTTGATGGTATTGAAGAGATTGTCAAACAACGCTTAGGTGAAAAAATTATCGGATTTGGGTTTAACAATAAAGCGTTATCTGAGGGTGTTTCTTATATGCAAGAGATTATTGCTGAGGATATCCAAAAATTTGGATTAATCCCAGAATTTATCGGTAGATTACCTATCGTTGCAGCCTTAGAGTCTTTAACCGAAACTGATTTAGTTCATATTTTGACACAACCTAAAAATGCTTTAGTTAAACAATATCAACGCCTTTTAAGTTTTGACAACGTAGAACTTGAATTTGAAGATGGTGCATTAAATGCGATTGCTGAAAAAGCAATTCAACGTAAAACAGGCGCACGTGGTCTTCGCTCTATCATAGAAGAGGTCATGATGGATGTCATGTTTGAAATTCCTAGCATGACAGGGATTCAAAAAGTTGTTATCACAGAAGATGCTGTTTTAGGCACTAATGAACCGTTACTAATCGGCGCATAAAAAATTAAGAAAAGAACGCGTGATGCGCTCTTTGTTTTTATAGAAATGAGAAACATGAAATTTAACATCCATAATGTTAGTTTGACGATATCAGCTACTTCAAGCAAACAATATCCTGAAACAGATTGGCCAGAAATCGCGCTTGCGGGCCGGTCAAATGTTGGTAAGTCCAGTTTTATCAACACGCTTTTAAATCGTAAAAATTTTGCGAGAACATCTGGTAGACCAGGTAAAACGCAATTGCTGAATTTCTTTAATATTGATGATACACTTCACTTTGTGGATGTGCCTGGCTATGGCTATGCTCGTGTCTCTAAAAAAGAGAGAGAAAAATGGGGTGCTTTAATTGAAGAGTACTTGACGACACGCCCCAATTTACGTGCAGTTGTAAGTTTAGTAGATTTGCGTCATGAGCCGTCTGCTGAGGATATCCAAATGTATGAGTTTCTTAAATACTACGATATTCCAGTTATTTTAGTGGCAACTAAAGCAGATAAAATTAAACGTGGTCGCTGGAATAAACACGAAAGTGTAATTAAGAAAGCATTGCAGTTTGATAGTAATGATGATTTTATCATCTTTTCAAGTTTTGATAAAACTGGTTTAGATGAAGCTTGGCAAGTGATAGAGCAATTTGTTGATTAATTAGTACATGAAATGCTGAGACAGGATAGAAATAGTCTGAAAATTCTGCTATAATTTAGCTAACCATGCTTTACGGTGAGCGTACAAAAACTTGTACCTCCACTGATAAATCCTATATCAGCTCACAAGTGCTGAAACAGGTAAAAAATAAATGAATGAGTTTAAAGGAGTTTAATACGTATGACAGTCAATATTGCTTTATTAGGATTTGGTACAGTGGCGAGCGGTATTCCATTTTTATTAAAAGAAAATGGGGAGAAAATTACCTCAGCAGCTAATACAGATATTACGATTGCTAAAGTTTTAGTAAGAGATGAAGCTGAAAAAAATAGCTTGTTAGCACAAGGACATGACTATAATTTTGTCACGGATATTAATGACATTATTACAGATGATACCGTTCACATTGTTGTTGAGTTAATGGGACGTATCGAGCCTGCAAAAACATTTATCACACAAGCACTACAAGCTAAAAAGCATGTTGTGACTGCAAATAAAGATTTGCTTGCCTTACACGGTGCATCACTACTTCAAGTTGCTGCAGATAACCAAGTGGCACTTTATTATGAAGCAGCAGTAGCTGGTGGAATTCCAATTCTTAGAACGCTTGCTGATTCATATACGTCTGACAAGATTACAAAAGTACTTGGTGTTGTAAATGGGACAAGTAACTTCATGATGACTAAGATGGTTGATGAAGGCTGGACTTATGACGAAGCGTTAGCAGAAGCTAGTCGCTTAGGCTATGCTGAATCTGACCCGACAAATGATGTTGATGGTATTGATGCAGCCTATAAGATGGTCATTCTCAGCCAGTTTGCCTTTGGTATGACGATCAAATTTGATGATGTCCGCCATGAAGGGATTCGTCATATTACACCTGCGGATGTTAAGCTTGCACAAAAACTAGGGTTTGTGATTAAACTTGTTGGTGAGATTGTTGAACGTGAGTCTGGTATCTATGCAGAGGTTGTTCCTACATTCTTACCAAACTCGCATCAATTAGCAACAGTTAATGGTGTAATGAACGCTGTTTTTGTGGAATCTATCGGTATTGGTGAAGCGATGTTCTATGGACCGGGTGCTGGTCAAAAACCAACAGCAGCCTCAGTTGTGGCAGATATTATTCAACTGTCTAATTATATTTCAAAATCAGAAACAGCTCCTGCTTTTAATACATTTGTAAGAGAAACTGTTTACGCTAAAAAAGAAGATCTATTAGATAAATATTATTTTGCCATTGAAACTGAAGATAAATCAGGCCAATTATTACGTTTAGCTGAGTTATTCCATGCTGAAAATGTGTCGTTTGAACAAGTTTTCCAAGATAAGATCAGTGAAGATGTTGCAACGATTGCGATCATCTCACATCAGATGGATCTTAACCAATTTGATAGCTTGGTAGATAAGATTTCAAAACTTGAAGGTTTCACATTACGTAATACAATTAAAGTAATTTAAAGGGTAAAACATATGACTTTGACAATTTCAGTTCCAGCGACTTCAGCAAATCTTGGACCAGGGTTTGATTCTATAGGTCTTGCTGTGTCACGTTTCCTTAGAATAGAAGTACTTCAACCGTTAGACAAATGGCTCATACACCATGACTTGGGTCCTGATGTGCCGGATGATGAAAAAAATCTGCTCATTCAAACGGCTTTACAGGTTGAGCCAAATCTTACGCCGCATGAGATCAAGATGACGAGTGACATTCCTTTAGCACGTGGTTTAGGGTCATCCAGTTCAGTGATCGTGGCTGGTATAGAGTTAGCTAATCAGCTCGCTCATTTATCATTATCTGATGCAGAAAAATTAGCGATTGCAAGTCAAGTTGAAGGACACCCTGATAACGTTGCACCAGCAATTTTAGGTGGTTTAGTCATCGCACATAGCGATGGTTGCGACACACATTATGTAGCTGCGAATATGCCTGAGACTGGCTTACTTGCTTTCATTCCAGATTATGAATTGAAAACAAGTGATTCTAGAAACGCATTACCAGATTCTTTTGCGTATAAAGACTCTGTGGCTGCAAGTTCAGTAGCAAATGTAGCGATTGCAGCGCTCTTGACGGGAGATATGACATTAGCAGGGAAGCTCATGAGTCAAGATAAGTTTCACGAACCTTATCGACGTCATCTTGTGCCAGAATTTGAAAAAATTCGTGATATTGCAAGTGAAAAAGGTGCTTATGTCACTTATCTATCGGGAGCAGGACCTACTGTTATGGTATTGGCTGCAACTGAAAAGATTAAACTAATCAAATCAGCACTTGAATCATTACAATTACCTGGTCAATTGGTTGAATTATCAGTAGATACGATAGGGGTAAAAGTAGAAAACTAAGGGATGACCTTAGTTTTTTTACAAACTAAGTCATGTAGTTAGTGATGCGAAAAGGAGAAAAGTGAAAAAAGGATTATTATTAGCCGTCGGTTCTTATGTTTCTTGGGGATTCTTATCTATATTCTGGAAATTCCTAAGTGATATAGATTCTTACGAAGTCTTTGCCTATCGCATTGTTTCGACACTGATTACGATGGGGCTTTATTTTGTGCTATTTGGTAGAGTTGGTAAACTTAAAGGAGAACTTAGCTCGTTAGTTAGTGATAAAAGAGAGCTGATTAGCATGATTTTGGCAAGTTTTTTAATCTCGATCAACTGGATTGTCTATATCTATGCGATTGCACATGGCCAGGCTACAGCAGCAAGTCTGGGCTATTATATCAATCCCTTATTTTCTGTATTGCTAGCCGTCGTCTTTTTAAAGGAGAAACTAAATAATTTTACTAAAGTATCCTTATTATTAGCACTTTCTGGTGTGGCTATTTTAGCGATTCAAGGTGGTAAACTACCTGTCATTGCCTTGATCTTACCTTTATCATTTGGTACATATGGCTTTATTAAGAAAAATGTTACCTTATCTAGTGAGGTGGCTATGTTTGTGGAGACACTTGTTGTTATGCCATTTATTTTAGTATTTCTATTATTTTTTGCAAAACATAGTGTAGTAGATTATAGTCCAAACCAGCTCATGCTACTAGCAGTATCAGGTATCGTTACAGCAATTCCTTTGTTGTTATTTGTTGAAGCATTAAAGTGTGCACCGTTAAATGTAGTGGGATTTGTTCAATATCTTAATCCGACGATTCAACTTGCCATCGCTATTTTTATCTTTCATGAACCCTTCAAATTTGAAAATTTATATGGGTTTATGGCGATTTGGATAGCAATTCTGGTCTTTATTATTGGGCAAATGATATTACTCAAAAAGATTAGAAAGTATCAAGCGTGATGAAATAAGGTTATTTAAGTTACTGATGAGTTACTACGTTGATGATTTCGCTAGCATTTAGATTAACTTGATACTAGAAAAGGCATAGATAGTTGACTTGAAATCAACTAAACTATGAGATTTACAACCCCTATTTTAAAAAAATACTTGAAAAAACTAAGTACATTACTTAGTTTTTTCAAGTGTTTGGAAAGGAAAGTAATGAAAAAAGGGATATTACTTGCGATAGGGTCTTATATCGCTTGGGGTGTTTTGTCTATTTTTTGGAAATATTTAGGGAAAATAGATTCCTACGAGGTATTTTCTTATAGAATTCTGTTTACTCTGCTGACCATGTTTGTCTATTTTTTAGTTAGTGGTAAAACAAGCAAGTTAAAAAAAGAGTTGAAAACTTTAGGATGCGCTAAGCGAGAACTAGTCAGTATGATGCTAGCAAGTTTTTTTCTCTCTATCAACTGGATTGTGTATATTTATGCTTTAGCTAATCATCAAGCAACAGCAGCAAGTTTAGGCTACTATATTAACCCACTATTTTCAGTTTTTCTAGCAGTTGTTTTATTAAAAGAAAAATTAATGTTTGCCACTAAATTTTCTATAGGGTTAGCTTTATTTGGTGTTGTGATTTTAGCTATACAGGCCGGACAAATACCGATTGTGTCGTTATTATTACCCATAACATTTGGGACATATGGGTTTATTAAAAAAAATGTTGTACTTTCAAGTGATGTCTCAATGTTTTTTGAAATGCTTGTAGTGAGTCCTTTCGTTTTCAGTTTTCTTATTTTTTTTGCTAAACATCAGCTGACAGATTATAGCACGTTAGACCAGGGGATGTTAGTCTTATCCGGTATCATAACTGCATTGCCATTTTTATTATTTGCAGAAGCGTTGAAACTGGCCCCACTTAATGTTGTTGGTTTTGCACAATACCTGAATCCAACCATTAAATTGGTGATTGCAATCTTTTTGTTTCATGAGCCTTTTAAAGTCGAAAATTTGTATGGGTTTATGGCAATTTGGCTATCAATCCTTGTCTTTATGATTGGGCAAATTATACTGCTCAAAAAGATGAGAAATGTGATAAAATAGGATTAATTATGACTATAAAAATAGGCTGACTTATGCAGATGGCATCAAGCGGTTACGTCATTAATGTTAAAAAAATATGAGAAGAGTTTAAATGATAAAAAGAAATGAAATCAAACAAAAATTAGTCGGAATTGAGATTAAGTATGACGAGCCATTGGCTAGCTACACTTATACTAAAGTTGGTGGACCAGCAGATTTTCTCGCATTTCCAACAGATAAATTTCAGCTACAACAAATTATTAGCGTTGCAAATGAAATGCATACACCGTTCATCGTCCTTGGTAATGCAAGCAATCTTATCGTGAGAGATGGTGGGATTAGAGGGTTTGTTATCTTACTTGAAAAAATGGATGCGATTCGAACAAATGGCTACGTGATCGAGGCACAAGCAGGCGCAAACTTGATTAAAACAACACAGGTTGCGCTTGAGAATTCGTTGACAGGCTTTGAATTTGCCTGCGGTATACCAGGATCAGTTGGTGGTGCTGTCTTTATGAATGCTGGGGCTTATGGTGGAGAGGTTTCGACGATTTTATCTAGTGTACAAGTCATCGATCAAACTGGTGAGATTAGCGTATTATCAGCTGAAGATTTACAGTTTGGCTATCGCAAGTCACGCTTACAAAGTGGACATCTGATCGCGATTTCAGCTAAATTTTCTTTATCATCTGGAGACTACAATGTCATCAAATCTGAGATGGATCGACTCACGCACTTACGAGAGTTAAAACAACCACTAGAATACCCTAGCTGTGGGTCTGTTTTTAAAAGGCCTGTAGGGCATTTTGCAGGGCAACTGATTCAAGAAGCTGGTTTACAAGGCTATCAAATAGGGGGCGTACAAGTCTCTAAAAAGCATGCTGGTTTTATGGTTAACCTAGGTAACGGGACTGCAAAAGATTACCAAACGCTCATCAGCTATGTGATTGAACAAGTTGAGCAGGCAAGTGGTGTCAGATTAGAACCTGAGGTTAGGATATTAGGAGAAGAAAAACGTGACGACTAAACCTATCGTTAAATTTATAGATGTATCTAAATCGTTTGAAGATAACGGAGAGTTGATTTTAAAGAATATCAACTTTGAGTTAGAAAGTGGCAAGTTTTATACATTATTAGGCGCATCAGGTTCTGGAAAATCAACTATTCTAAACATCATCGCCGGCTTAACAGATGCGAGTAGCGGTGATATTTATCTGGATAGCGAGCGAATTAATGATGTACCGATAAATAAGCGTGATGTGCATACAGTTTTTCAAAACTATGCGCTATTACCGCATAAAAATGTCTTTGATAATATAGCATTTCCATTAAAAATTCGTGGTGTTGATAAACATGAAACTGAAAAACGGGTTCTAGAAGTTTTGAAGATGGTTCGGTTAACCGGCTATGAAAATAGACGTATCCAAAAACTATCTGGTGGTCAAAAACAACGTGTCGCGATTGCTAGAGCGATTATTAATCAACCAAAAGTTGTCTTGCTCGACGAACCACTCAGTGCACTAGATTTAAAATTACGTACTGAAATGCAATATGAACTGCGTGCCTTACAGCAAAAACTGGGGATTACATTTGTTTTTGTCACACATGACCAAGAAGAAGCACTAGCGATGAGCGATTGGATTTTCATCATCAACGATGGTGAAATTATCCAGTCAGGGACGCCAGTTGATATCTATGATGAGCCGATCAATCGATTTGTCGCAACATTTATTGGAGAATCAAATATTGTATCTGGTATCATGTTGGATGACTATCTGGTAGAGTTTAATGGCAAACGCTTTGAAGCTGTAGATGGCGGGATGAGAAAAAATGAAGCAGTAGAGGTTGTCATACGTCCAGAAGATCTACGCCTAACTTTGCCAGATGAAGGTAAGCTATTAGTGAGTGTGAAGACACAACTCTTTAGAGGTGTTCACTACGAAATTATCGCGACAGATGAGTTAGGTCAAGAATGGATGATTCATTCAACTAGACGTGCGATTGTTGGGGAAGTAATCGGTCTTGATTTTGATCCTGAAGACATCCATATCATGCGCCTAAATGAAACAGAAGAAGATTTTGATGCACGGATTGAAGAGTATGTAGACGAGGAAGAGATCGAAGCAGGGCTTATCAATGCGATAGAGGAGGAGATGGTAGTCGATGATTCAAAAGATGACTGACCAAGCTGATTAACTATGACTAAAAAAGTATATTTATCCGCCCTTCCGTATTGTCTTTGGTTATTCTTATTTGTTTTAGCGCCAATCGCGCTCCTAATCTATAAATCTTTTTTTAATATTCATAACCAGTTTACTCTAGCAAATTATGCAACTTATTTTACCAGTTGGACCTATCTTAAAATGTCTTTAAACTCGGTGATTTATGCGGCAATTATCTCGCTCGTTACCTTGTTTGTCAGTTATCCAGCAGCTTATTTTTTAACGAAACTAAAACATAAGCAACTCTGGTTGATGCTAATTATCTTACCTACCTGGATTAACTTGTTACTTAAAGCGTATGCGTTTATCGGTATTTTTGGTCAAGATGGTGCCATTAATCAATTCCTATCATTCTTTGGTATTGGTAGTCAACAGCTACTTTTTACTGATTTTTCTTTTATTTTTGTCGCTTCTTATATTGAGTTACCCTTCATGATTCTACCGATATTTAATGCGATTGATGATATAGATGATAATTTAGTTAAAGCGGGCTATGATTTGGGGGCAACACGGTTTCAAAACTTTGCCAGGATTATTTTTCCACTTTCTATGAATGGTGTTAGATCAGGTGTTCAGGCTGTTTTTATCCCGAGTTTGAGCTTATTCATGTTAACACGACTAATCGGTGGTAATCGCGTTATCACCTTAGGGACTGCTATAGAAGAACATTTCTTAGTCACACAGAACTGGGGGATGGGTTCAACGATCGGTATGGTCTTGATCATCACCATGTTTATCGTCATGTTCTTAACTCGGAAAAGAGGTGATAGATCATGAGAAGACAGTTTAAATTTGAAAAAATTTACCTAATAGTCGTTTTTGCTATCCTTTATCTCCCTATTTTTTATCTGATCTTTTATGCCTTTAATAAAAATGGGAATATGAACGCCTTCACAGGCTTCACATTGACATATTTTAAGACTTTGTTTGCAGATAGTCGCTTGATCTTGATCGTTGTTCAAACGTTTTTCCTAGCCTTTTTATCAGCCTTACTGGCAACCATTATCGGTACTTTTGGCACGATCTATATTCATCAGACAAAAAGTAGACGTCAAAACACCTTATTAGCGTTAAACAGTGTGTTGCTCGTCTCACCTGATGTCATGATTGGGGCAAGTTTTTTAATTCTGATGACGTCTATCGGATTTAAACTTGGCTTTGCCTCTGTATTACTCGCACATATCGCTTTCTCTATCCCGATCGTGGTGCTCATGGTTTTACCACGCTTACAGGAAATGGATCAAGATATGGTAAATGCTGCGTATGATCTTGGGGCTAGCCAACGCCAAACCATGTTAGAGGTAATCTTGCCATTTTTAACACCTGGTATTATCGCAGGCTTCTTTATGGCATTTACTTATTCACTAGATGATTTTGCAGTCACTTTCTTTGTCACAGGTAATGGTTTCTCGACACTTTCAGTTGAAATCTATTCTAGAGCACGGCATGGTATCTCTCTAGAGATCAATGCCTTATCTGCATTGGTGTTTTTACTTTCAATTTTACTTGTAATCGGTTATTATATGATTATGAGGGATAAAGATGAAAAATAATTTAACCAAAAAAATTGTCCTGATCACACTCGCTATTCTTGCCTTTGGTGGTGTACTTGGGTTCTTTAATCGAACCAGTCAAACTCAAGACAAGACAGAGATTCCTAAGCTAACTTGGCAAGCTAATACCTATGTTTATGATAAGGCAAAGCTGTTATCTGACGGTACAAAAGATCAGTTAAATCAGAATTTAGCGCAATTAGATCAAAGTAAAAAAGCACAAGTTATCGTTTTAACAGTCGATTCCCTAGGTGGACAGACAATCGAAACGTATGCCAATACTGTTTTTAACAAAACAGGTATTGGCGATAAACAAACTGATAATGGCTTACTGATGCTGATTGCAAAAGATGAGAAGAAGGTATGGGTTGAAGTTGGTCAAGGTCTTGAGGGAGACCTCAACGACGGTAAAGTTGGTCGTATACTAGATGATGACTTTGTGCCTTATCGTGCTAAAGACGATTATGATAACGCTGTATTAAAGACCACAGCTGCATTTACTGGTGTCTTAACTGGACAAACACCTGCATCAGATACGTCAAATGAAGCCTCTCAACACACGAACCAACAGTCAAATGAAACAAGTGAAAATCGTGGTAGTCCACTTCCTGGCTTGATTTTACTTGGTGTCATCATCGCAGTCATTTTTGGTCTCGTGATAACAGGTCATGGGGATATACTACTATGGATTTTGATGTTATTCTTTAACAATCGAGGCGGTGGTGGTTCAGGTGGCTATGGTGGCGGTTATGGCGGTGGTTCATCAGGTGGTGGCGGATTCGGCGGTGGCTCCTCATCAGGTGGCGGTGCTGGTCGCTAAATATTTGATGATCGTTGAGTTGTAATGAAAATTAATCACTAGTTAACATACTTACTATACGAAGCATATGTAAAAATAGAAAAGAGAATATTATGAACTTTTTGAAGAAAAATAGCGTTGTTGTTGGGATTATCGGCGTACTTGTTGTATTAATTATTGCCTTTTTTACTATCGGAAATGGGATCGTCAAACAAGAAAATCAGGTAGATTCAGCCTTTGCTGATGTCGATACACAGCTACAACGACGTAATGATTTAATTCCAAACTTGGTGTCAACTGTAAAAGGTTATGCATCACATGAAGAAAAGATTTTTACAGCCATCTCAAATGCGCAAAGCGCCATGAGTAAAGCTGATACAGTCTCTGATAAAGCAGCAGCTAATGACCAAGTCTCATCAGCCCTTAATGGGTTATTAAGACTGCAAGTAAGCTATCCAGATATCAAAGCTGATAAACAATTTACACAGTTAGCTGATGAATTAGCCGGGACTGAAAACCGTATCGCTGTCGCACGTACACGTTATAATGATGTGGTTAAATCTTATAATACAAAAGTCAGCTTATTCCCAACCTCTATCGTTGCTGGGATGAAGGGTGCGACTAAGAAAGACTACTTTAAAGCGAGTGCGTCTGCAAAAGATACACCTGCTGTTAATTTTGATGATTCTAGTAAATAAATGAAAAGATTAAGCTACTTTCTAGTTGGCGTTATCGTGATTATAGCGACACTAGGGTTATTTGCAGTCAAACTCTCAGCAGATAAAGGCAGTTCTGGTATTCATAATCAACTGACGATTTATAACTGGGGCGACTATATCGACGAGGGCCTACTACGTAAGTTTGAAAAAGAAACAGGTTACAAAGTTAATTATGTGACGTTTGATTCGAACGAGGCCATGTATACCAAGATCAAACAAGGTGGTACGACTTATGATATCGCCATACCGAGTGAGTATATGATCGATAAGATGCGCTCTGAAAAACTCTTAAATCCACTTGATTCGAGTAAAATCAAGGGCTTATCTAATCTAGATCCTAAGTTTCTAAATCAACCATTTGATCCCAATAATCACTACTCTGTTCCTTATTTTTGGGGGACACTAGGGATTGTCTATAATGACAAGTTAGTGAAAACACCACCAGCGCATTGGCAAGATTTATGGTCACCTGATTATCGGGATAACCTAATGCTGATTGATGGTGCGCGCGAGGTCATCGGGATGGCCTTAAATGAGCAAGGTTATAGCCTGAACGCAACAGACATGGGACAGCTCAATAAAGCCTATGATCGGTTGAAACAGCTGACACCAAATATCAAAGCCATCGTAGCTGATGAAATCAAGCAGTACATGATTAATAATGAAGCAGCTGCAGCTGTGACATTCTCTGGTGAGGCGGCTGAGATGGTGAGTCAAAACAAGCATCTTCACTATGTCGTGCCTAGTGAAGGGTCTAACCTATGGTTTGATAATATCGTCATTCCTAAAACAGCTAAGAACTTCCCAGCAGCCTATGCCTTTATTAACTTTATGCTAGAACCTAAAAATGCAGCCCAAAATGCAGAGTATGTCGGCTATGCGACACCAAATGCAGCAGCTAAAAAATTATTACCTAAGGAAGCAACGGCTGACCAAGCATTTTATCCAAGTGATGAGGTCATGAATCATCTAGCTGTTTATAAAAACTTAGGCCCAAAATACCTAGGCATCTATAATGATTTATTCTTATCGGTTAAGATGTATCGGAAATAAGTCAAATGATCGCTTAATAAAGAAAAAATACATGATTTTATAATCATGTATTTTTTAATTATCCTTGATCATATCTGATAGTTTAGCCATAGTGATGACGGTACCTAACTTGGGATAAAGTTTTTCAAAAAATAGCTGATGTAAGTCACCATCACGATCAGTCGTCGCATCAGATACGATATAGAGATGATAACCATGTTGAAAGGCATCTAAAGCAGTCGCATAAACACCATTACTACTCGTAACGCCTGATAAAACGATGGTGTCAATCCCACGACGGCGGAGTTGTAAATCTAAATCTGTTCCAAAAAAAGCACTGGGATTATGTTTGGTCACAGTGATGACGTTGTTTGCTGTCTCATCAGTCGCGATCGTGGGCAGTAAGGTATCATAATCCTTAGGTACTTGAATGTCTTGTGTTCGTGATACGCGATTAGGATGCAGATAGTAGAAGGTCTTGGCATCTACTTTAACCAACGTAATCAAGGCTTCAGTATGTTTAAAGACTTGAGACAACTGATTGGTCGCTTTTAATAGCTCATCACTGGTGTAGGGTGCTAAGTGACCAGAATGTACGATACCTGCTTGGATATCTATCGGGATATAAGCTGTTTTGGCTAAGTCTAGTGTGGTCATTTTTTTCATCTTTCGGTTAGTAGTTTGGTTTGTGTGACTATTACTCCATTCATTATAGCAAACTCCTTCATATTTTTAATGACATGAGCGATTCTTTTTAAAAGATCATTAGTAATTGGAAAATAATCAGTCATCTGATACAGCACTACATCAAGGTATGATATAATAACAACATGATGAAATTTAAGAAAAATGACAGGTTTGAAGCAGAAGTTATCGATTTAACGCATGAAGGATCGGGTGTTGTTAAAGTTGATGGCTACCCATTTTTTGTGGAAAATGCCCTACCTGGTGAAAAAATAGACATGCGCGTCCTAAAGACTGGGAAAAAGTTTGGCTTTGGTAAAGTAGAAAGCTATATCGAAACGTCTCCGCACCGTGTGACAGACATTAATCTCGACTACTTGAGAACGGGGATAGCTGATTTTGGCCATCTCAAGTATGCAGAACAACTGAGCTTTAAACGTAAGCAAGTCAGTGAATTATTACGTAAAACAGCTGGGAAAGTAGACTTTCCTGTGCTTGATACACTAGCAAGTCCAAAAGAGACGCACTACCGTAATAAAGCTAGCATTCCGGTCAGGACTGTTAACCGTGTTTTAGAAACTGGTTTTTTCCGGAAACAATCTCATAGTCTTGTACCAGTCGAAGATTTTTATATCCAACAGCCTGAGATCGATAGCATTGTTCTTGCTGTGCGTGATCTGCTTCGAAACTATGGCATCAAAGCCTATAATGAAGTGGAAAATACAGGCTTCATGCGTAATATCGTCGTCCGTAGAGGCTATGCGAGTGGTGAGGTCATGGTGATTTTTGTGACCAGAAAAGCAGCTTTTTTCAAAAAGGATGACATTGTTAAGGCATTAATAGGTCAGTTTCCAGAGATAAAATCAATCATGCAGACAGTGAATAGCTCAACTGGCAATGCGATCTTTGGCCCTGAATGGCACATACTTTACGGGCAAGACTATATTACAGATAGCATGTTAGGTAAGCAGTATCAGATTTCAGGCCCGTCTTTTTATCAGGTCAATACAGCAGCAGCAGAACTGTTATACCAAACAGCGATAAAATTTGCTGACTTGACAAAAGATGATATCGTTATCGATGCTTACTCAGGGATCGGGACTATCGGTCTATCGTTTGCTGATCAGGTCAAACACGTCTACGGTGTCGAAGTGATTGATGCCGCTGTAGAAAACGCTAAAAAAAATGCCACACTAAATGGCATCACAAATGCGACCTATGTAACAGGTAAGGCTGAGGAGGTTATGGCAGACTGGCTAAGACAAGATATCAAGCCGACCGTCATCTTAGTCGACCCACCACGTAAAGGCCTAGATGAAGCCTTTATCGAGGCAGCAGCAAGTACCAAAGCACGCAGCATCGTCTATATCTCGTGTAATGCAGCAACATTTGCGCGTGATGTCACGCGCTTTGAAGCACTAGGTTATACATTAGATAAAGTTCAACCGGTGGACTTGTTCCCGCAGACACATCATGTGGAGTTGGTTGGGGTGATGGTGCGAAAAGATAAGAACTAGTGCTTTAGCAGATTTTTGAGATTCCAGATTTTGATCTGGAGTCTTTTTTGATTTTCCGAATAAATAACTTTTGTAGTTGAGTATTTGCTTTATTTTTGTGTATAAATACTGTTATTATGTTATAATTCAAAGGGAACTTTTTCAGGAAATTGAAAGGAATGAAAAATGATTTTTTCGTATAAAAAACTTTGGAAGCTGCTGATAGATAAGGAGTTAAGCAAAAAGAAATTAGCTGAACTTGCTGGCATCAGCCAATATACAGTTAACAAGTTGAATCGAGGCGAGTCGGTGACAACAGAAACGCTGTCAAAGATTTGTGATGCTTTGCAATGCAAGATAGAAGATATTTGCGAACTAGAAAATAGTAACAAAGCAGATTCAATTAAACTGGGGGAACAATCGTGATTACATCAGAAGAAATTAAAAGCAGACTATGGGACGGTGCGACGGAACTTCGTGGGTCAATGGATGCCAGTCGTTATAAGGACTATATGCTTGGCTTAATGTTTTACAAGTTTTTAAGTGATAAAACCTTGGAGACATTTAGAAAGACTGCGGGTTTAGGCAGAATATCAGAATCTGAATTAGTCGAAGCGTATTCCCAGAATCGTGAAGAGTTAGGGGAAGAACTGGATAAGACGATCCAACAGGTTTTGGGGTATTTTGTTGCACCAGAATACCTGTATCAAAAGTGGATACAAGATATCAACACAGGAGATTTTGAAGTTCAAACAGTCACTGATAGTTTAAACAATTTTGAAAAGAACATTGCAGTAACAGGTGACTCTGATGACTTTAAAGGTCTTTTTTCAAGTTCAACTTTAGATTTAAGTGATACTGCTTTGGGTAGCAACTTAAATGAACGTAGCAAAAATATCAAGGCTTTAATCAATCTATTTGCTGACCTTGATATGGTTGCTTTGCAAAAGAGCGATGTACTTGGTGATGCTTACGAATATCTGATTGGTATGTTTGCCATGGAATCGGGTAAAAAAGCTGGAGAATTCTACACGCCAAGACAAGTTTCGGAAATAATGGCACAAATTGCAGCTAAGACTTCAAACATTTAATCTATATATGACCCAACTGTTGGGTCTGGCTCACTATTATTAACTGTTGGTAAACATCTAAGCAAAGACAAACGAAAAGACTTAGCTTACTATGGTCAAGAAAAGAATACAGCCACTTACAATTTAACACGCATGAACTTGCTCTTACATGGGGTACGTCCAGAAAAGATGACCGTAAGAAATGCAGATACGCTAGCTCATGACTGGCCAGAAGATCCGAGGCGGACAAGTGTTGGTATACAGTTTGATGTGGTGGTAATGAACCCGCCATACTCTCTCAAGGACTGGAATAAAGCTGGTTTAAAAGTTAGTGATCCTCGATTTGAAATTGCAGGAACATTACCGCCTGATTCTAAGGGAGACTTTGCTTTTCTTTTGCATGGTCTTTTCCACCTGGGAACAAATGGCACAATGGCGATTGTCCTGCCTCACGGTGTACTTTTCAGAGGTGGCGCAGAAGGTGATACTCGTCAAAGACTTTTAGAGAACAATCAGATTGAGACGATCATAGGCTTACCAAGCGGTATGTTTACCAACACGGGTATCCCAGTAATCGTCATGATTTTAAAGAAAAATCGGCCAGTTGGAGAGCCAGTCCTAGTTATTGACGCATCTCGTAGCTTTGTCAAAGTTGGCAAGCAAAACGTGCTACAAGAAAAAGACATTGCTAAAATCGTAGATACTTATTCATCACGTGATGAGATTGAAGGCTATAGCCATCTAGCAACTCGTGAAGAAATTATCGCTAACGAATGGAATATGAACATCCCTAGATACGTCGAGGCTAACAATGATGAAATTGCGCAAGATGTAGATGCGCATTTATATGGTGGTATTCCTAAGAACAACATCGATGAACTGCCTGTATTAAATAAGAGCGTGCCTGAAGTGATTAACGCATCATTTGAAGTAGTGCGCGAGGGCTACTTGATGCTAAATAAGAGCATTGAGCAACTGACGGAAGAAGTTGTAAATGCACCACAAGTTTTAGCAAAAAACGAACAGTTGAGAAATATTGCTGAAAGTTTCGTTGCTAAGTATTGGAGTATTCTCCGTCAGGTCAATCTTGATAGTGATTTGACTAGTCTCATGTCAGAAATGCTTGCTGAGATAAAGGCAGAGGTTGCTATTATTGAATTTGTTGACTCGTATAGTGCTTACCAAATCGTGGCTGAAATCTGGAAAGACAGTCTGACTAAAGACAGTGAATTGATTGCAGCAAGTGATTTTTATACCATTGGCCGTACGCGTGAGCCAAATATGGTAACAAAAGGGTCAGGTAAGAAAAAACGCCAAGAGCAAGATGGCTGGATTGGGACACTTGTGCCAAATGCCTTGGTAGCTAAACGTCTTTTTGGGCCAGAGCAAGAAGATATCGATGAGTTGAAAAATAAAGCGCAAGCAATTGACAGTGAATTAGCTGAACTTGTCGAGGCTGCCAAAGTTGAGGATTCTGAAGCATATGATGTCCTTTACGACGCTATAAAGAAAAACAGGGATGACGAGCCGCAAGATACTTTTGAGGCTAAAACGATTAAGTCAGAACTTAAAAAAGTGGCAAAGGGAACATCTGAATTCGACTTGCTAAAGCGTGTTGAAAAGCTTCTGGCAGATAAAAGTGCAACAAATAAATCCATCAAAGCAAAAGAAAAAAAACTTAAAGAAGCAGTTGAAACAAGAATAGAACACCTGACAAATGACGAGATTGATATGCTGGTCTTTGAGAAGTGGTTTTCGGGTACAGTTGATGCCCTTATAGGATTAGTAGAAAAACCTTTACGCGCCGAGCTTTCAACGATCGCATTGCTTGAAAATCGTTATGCGCAAACATTCACTGAAATCGGTGCCCAAGTTTCAGAGTTAGAAAAAGCTTTTGAAAATCTTGCCAGCGAATTGGTGGTGGTGCAATGAGCCAAAACAAAAAATTAGTGCCAAAAAGACGGTTTAAGGAGTTTGAGGATGCTGATGCTTGGAAACAGCGTGAGTTGGGGGAAGTGCTAGACTTTTCCATTACAACAAACTCTTTATCTAGGAATATGCTTAATTATGACGTTGGAGAATTGCGCAGTGTTCACTATGGTGATATTTTAGTCAATTATGAGTCAATTCTTAATGTTAATACCGATAAGATTCCTTTCGTTACTGGTGGCAAGGTAAAAGATTTCATTTCTTAATTATTGCAAGATGGAGATATAGTTTTTGCAGATGCGGCAGAAGATGAAATAGTAGGAAAAGCAGTTGAAATCAATGGATTGGCAAATGGTAACTTAGTTGCTGGATTGCACACGATAGTTGGGCGTCCTTTGAATAAATTCGCTGATAGATATTTGGGATATTACATCAATTCTGATTCATATCACAGACAGCTTATCCCATTAATGCAGGGGACAAAAGTATCATCAATCAGTAAAAGCACATTGCAAAAAACAAAAATAATTTATCCAAACATGATAAGCGAACAAAAGAGTATCGGTACTTTCTTTTCCAATCTCGATCGAACCATCGCTTTTCAACAGCGAAAGCTTGAGAAGATGAAGTCGATGAAATCGGCTTATTTGTCAGAAATGTTTCCTGCTGAAGGTGAGCATAAGCCAAAACGCCGTTTTCCAGGTTTTACTGATGATTGGGAACAGCGTGAGTTGGGGGAATTAGCATCACATAGAGGCGGAACTGCAATAGAGAAATACTTTATGCTAACGGGAAGTATAAAGTGATTTCTATTGGAAGCTATGGTCTTGATAGTAAATATGTCGACCAAAACATCAGGGCAATATCAAATAATATCACAAAGGAACGTATAGTCAATAAAGGTGAGTTAGCAATGGTGTTAAACGATAAAACTTCAAATGGTAGCATTATTGGTCGTTCATTGCTTATAGATACTGATGATGAGTATGTTATTAACCAAAGGACTGAAATAATTTCTCCTAATGAAAATTTGAATTCTAGTTTTGCCTATGTCGTACTAAATGGTCTTTTTAGAGAGAAAGTCAAAAAGATAGTCCAAGGTGGAACTCAGATTTACGTTAACTATCCTGCAGTGGAAAAAATGACGTTACCACTTCCAAATATTGATGAGCAGAAAGCACTTGGAGAATTTTTTAACACCCTCGACCAAACCATCGCTTTTCAACAGCAAAAACTAGAAAAACTACAACATATCAAAAAAGCGTACCTCAATGAGATGTTTATTTAGGAAAGGAGTGTAAGCCGTGAGTAATGTACCTAAAGATGCAAGTGAAAAAGCCTTTCAAGAAAACTTTGTAGCCAAATTGGCTGAATTTCAATGGGAAACGCCTGAATCGCTAAACGGGAACAAGAAAAAAGTCACTGTTCAAACTCTTATCGATAATTGGCGAGATAAGCTTAATGATCTAAATCGTGACCAGATTGAAGGAGTTCCTCTGACAGATGGTGAGTTTGCGCAAGTCATGTCAAAAGTTGGTCAGATTAGTAACTCCTACGAGGCAGCTAAAGTACTCGCCATGGAAGAAGGCAAAGGCAAGATTGACGGCATTTATCGAGATAGTCATCCCAAAGTCACTCGTAAGCAAATAACGTTAACCATCTTCAAAAAAGCCGCGATAAGTGGTGGAGGAACAACCTATGAAGTTGCGCGTGAAGTGGCAACCTCTAATGGCAATCGTTTTGACATTGTGCTTTTGATCAATGGTTTGCCACTGATCAATATCGAACAAAAGCGGACAGATAAGTCGATTGATGAAGCTTTTGGGCAGTTTCAACGTTATTACCGTGATGGCGAATATACCAATAACTTCATGGCCTTTTCACAAATGATGGTCGTTACGACAGAGATAGAAACGCGTTACTTTGCTACACCCAAAACAGTCAATGATTTCAATCCTGCCTTTGTATTTCACTGGTCAGACAGAGATAACAAGCGCATAAATGACTGGAAAAAGGTGGTAAAACACTTTTTGATGATTCCAATGGCACACCAGATGGTGGGTGATTATTTGGTGATTGATGAAGCCAAGGAAGAAGAGAATCGCAGGCATATGCTTATGCGCCCTTATCAAGTTTACGCGCTTCAAGCCATAGAAGGTGCAGCTATTGGTTGGGATAACGATGAACAAACCCCACATGGTGGCTTTGTTTGGCATACGACTGGATCAGGGAAAACAATCACAAGTTTTAAGACGGCTCTATTTCTATCTACAAGAGCGGGCTTTGATAAAGTCATTTTTCTTGTTGATAGAAGAGAGTTAGATAGTCGTACAGGGCAAAATTTTAAGGCATACGCTGCCTATGAACCGATAGATGTAGATGATACTCACTCAACCTCTCAGTTGAAGCGAAAACTCGCCAATTTTAAAAATGGCATTGTTGTAACGACGACTTTTAAGTTGAATAATCTGGTTGAAGACTTGAAAAAGAATCAAGACTACAGCCTTTCAGAGAAACGCTTTGTTTTTATCATCGATGAAGCTCATCGCACGACAATGGGACAGATGATGGGCGATATTAAAGCTTATTTCAGAAAAAATGGCTTATTCTATGGATTTACAGGTACGCCGCTATTTGATGAAAATAAGGTTAAAGGAAAAATCAATACAAAGAGTGAACTCATTAATACAACAGAAAAACTTTTTGGACCTAAACTTCATCAATATCCGATAGACCAAGCGATTTCTGACGGGAATGTTCTGGGCTTTCATGTAGATTACATCAATACTGGCGAATTCAAGAGTTATGAAGACTTGCGTGAACAACTGCAAGATAAAGTTTTAACAGAAAATCTAGATAGCAATAAAAAAGAGCTTGAACGTCAATATGCAGCCATGTCTGAGCTAGAAGTAGAAAAAGAAGCAGTTAAGCAGGGAGTATTGATTTATCAGGATGAAACGCATATTCCGCGAGTAGTAACCGAAATCTTGGAGAATTGGGAAAGTCAGTCCCAGAATCGTGACTTTAATGCCATTTTAACAGTTGCATATAAAAAGCGCGTCATTGCCTATTATAAAGAGTTTAAAAAGCAACTGGCTGAACGTGATGAAAGTTTAAATATTGCCATGACTTTCAGCTTTGGCAATGAAAATGATCCAGAAAATCCAGCACCGAAAGAAGCGGCTATGATGTTCAAGGATTATAGTCAATATACGGGTATTGAATATATAGCTGGCGACAAGAAACGTGGAGAAGATGCTTACTTTGAAGATGTCGTTGAGCGTGCAACACGTGGTGGTAGTGGACGAAATCCTAAGAATATAGACTTGGTTATTGTAGCTGATCAACTTTTAACGGGTTATGATTCTAAACGCTTGAATACCCTGTATGTTGATCGACCTTTGATGTTGCAAGGCTTGATTCAAGCATACTCAAGAACAAATCGAGTGTTTGGGGAAACCAAGGAGTTCGGCACGATTATTAACTTCCAATATCCTAGGATAACCGAGGAGATTGTAAATGATGCCTTAAAACTTTATGGCAGTGGTGGAAAAAGCAGTCAGGTAATCGTTGACCATTATGATGTTGCAGTGAACAAGCTGCATCTCTTGCTTGGTGATTTAACATTAACCTTACCAATACCTTCAGACTGGGCTGAGATAAAAGATGATGAGGACAAGAAAGAAACGTTTAAAATTGCTTTCTTTGCTGCAAGCGATCAGGTAAATTTGGTACAACAATATTATGAGTATCAGTGGCATGACAAAAACTTTGGTATGCTTGAGCATACTTGGCTTCAGTATATCGGTGCTTTTAAAAACCTTTTTCCTAGCTCAGAAGCAGAAGGAGCTGAACCTTCGGTGATTAGACAGCTCCAAGGAAAGACTAAGTTAGCAAATACGCAAGTGATTGATGCCGCTCATATTTTAAGTTTAATCGGTGCAAGAGTTGGTGCTACAGATGGCATTCAGACGGTTGATACAGAGACAAAACGGATTATTTATGAGCAGATTCAAGAACTTAGTAACATGGGGGAAGCGGTAACTGCTGAGTTACTCCGTGAGTTTGTAGAAGCTGAGCTACTTACAGGTCATCTATCTTCAAGTGTCAACTTTGATGAGGCATTCGATAATTGGAAACAAGAGAAGCGTCAAGTTGAAATAAGAAAATTCGCCGATGATTGGGGAATTCAAGATATAGATACGCTGATTAAGTCTGTTAAGTCATATTCAGATAGTCAACCTGAGACTGTCCCTTACATTGAAGATATCAATAATAGTGTCAATCATGACATTGCCCTAAATAAAGCTTATAAAGGTCGTTTAAAACACATTATCGAGTTAGGGAAGGTTCTTCCTAAGTGGATGCAGGAAATAAAAAGTAGATTATCATAAAAAGGTATGTCATACTTAGATACTTAGCATTGTAGATACCTGATTTTAATTAATCATGTATTTTATGTTTAATAAAGTTCTTATTGCTATAAGGAATGGCATTTAAATCAATAAACACCGATAAAAATCACAGCAAGGATATGGCAA
>JAKDQI010000086.1 GCA_030454995.1 Pseudolactococcus plantarum
GTAGAATTTTATAACCAAATTGTTAATAGTGATCTCGATTTTACTGATAAAACTTCGATTAACTTAGATGAATATGTTGGACTTGATGGATCTGATGAACAATCTTATCGTTATTTCATGAGTCAACATCTGTTTAATGAAAAACCATTTAAAGAAAATTTCTTACCAAATGGTAAAGCAACAGATTTGGATGCTGAAGTCAAAGCATACGATGAAATAATTGCTGCGCATCCGATTGATTTACAAATTCTTGGGATTGGTCAAAATGGACACATCGGCTTTAATGAACCTGGTACGCCATTTGACGTTACAACCCATGTTGTAGAGTTAACTGAAAGTACAATTAAAGCGAATTCACGTTACTTTGAAAACGAAGAGGAAGTACCGAAACAAGCTGTATCTATGGGGATTGCAAGTATTTTAAAATCTAAAACATTGATTTTGATGGCTTGGGGAGAAGCTAAAGCTGAAGCAATTAAAGGCATGATTGAAGGTGAAGTAACTGAAGCTTTACCAGCATCAGTTTTACAACAACATGATGATGTTATTGTGATTATAGATGAAGCAGCAGCAAGTTTATTAAAATAAAAAAAAATACCTTGATAATCCTATCAAGGTATTTTTTGTTAGACATTTAAGACTTTTTCTAAGAAATCTTTTAGACGAGGATGTTTTGGATTACCAAATAGTTCCTCAGGTGTACTGTCTTCTAAGATTTGTCCGCCGTCAGTAAAGATAACACGGTTGGCAACTTTACGAGCAAATCCCATCTCATGTGTGACGATCAACATTGTCATGCCTTCTTTTGCAAGATCTTGCATAACTTCTAATACATCGCCAACCATTTCAGGATCTAAAGCTGAAGTTGGTTCATCAAATAACATGAGATCAGGATCCATAGCCAATGCACGAGCAATGGCGACACGTTGTTTTTGACCACCTGATAACATTTCAGGCATAGCATCTGCTTTATCAGATAGTCCTACTTTTTCTAGTAGATCAAGAGCCTTAGATTTAGCTTCAGCCTTGTTCATTTTTTTAAGTTCAAGAGGTGCATAAGTGATATTATCAATAACAGTCATGTTCGGGAACAAGTTGAATTGTTGGAATACCATACCGACTTCTTGACGGACTTGATTGAGGTTAGTGTTTTTATCTGATAAATCATAACCATCTACGATAACAGAACCGGATGTGATAACTTCTAACCCGTTTAGTGTTCTAAGAAAAGTTGATTTACCTGAACCTGAAGGTCCGATGATACAAACAACATCACCTTCATTAAATTTAGTTGTAATGCCTTTAAGCACTTCATTGCTTCCAAAAGACTTATGCAAGTCATTAATATCTATTTTTAATTTTGCCATTATTTCATATTCCTTTCAAGTCGACGTGCAAAGATTGTCAAAGCGAGAATAACAATGAGATAGATAATCGCAATCAATCCGTATACTTTAAACGATTGGAAGTTTCTGGCAACGATAATTTTACCAGTTTGTAAGAGTTCAATTAAGCCGATAGCTGAGATAATCGTTGTATCTTTCAAAGAGATGATGAATTGATTGACCAAACTAGGGATCGTAATTTTAACTGCTTGTGGTAAGATGACACGTTGCATCGTTTTAACATATGATACACCAAGTGATCGTGAAGCTTCCATTTGACCGGTCGGTACTGAGTTAACACCACCACGAACGATTTCAGCGATATACGCAGAAGCATTTAATGTTAAAGCAATCACACCAGCTGCAAAGTCATTCAGTGGACTAGTATGACCAGTAATAGACTCAATCAGATTAGGAATACCATAGAAGATAAAAATGGCTAAAACCATTAGTGGTACACCACGTACTAGGTCTACGTATACTTTAGTAAAACCACGTAAGAATTTGCTAGGTGACACACTAAATAATCCGAAGATAATCCCAACGATTAAGGCTAGGACAAACGAAATTAATGTTAATGCAATCGTGTACCCAAGTCCTGATGCTAACTGTTCCCAGTTATTTTTGATAATACCTATCATAGTTGATTCATCAACTTTTTTATCATCAGATGCTTCGTTACCCATATATTTGGCAACGATTTTATCATACTTACCGTTTGCTTTAATTTTAGCTAATCCGGCGTTAAACATAGAAATAAGCTCTGGATTTGTTCCTTTTTTAACTGCAAACCCATACTCACCAATTTTTTCAGGTTTAATCGGTGTTTCGAATTTTTGGCCTTGAAGAATTGCATATTTAACAACAGGTTCATCATCCATAAAGGCATCAATAGATCCGGTTCCTAAACTAGCATACATCGTATCTGCTGCGTCGAATACTTTAACTTTGTAACCATATTTATCTTTGTTTTTAGTGATAAATTCTTGAGAAGCAGTACCGTTTTTAACACCAACTGTTTTGTCTTTTAATGACTTGTAAGAGTTGATATCTTTTGTGCCTTTTTTAACTGCAATTGTCGCATTTGCTGTAAAGTAAGGATCAGAGAAGTCAAAGACATTTTTACGTTCATCGGTGATTGACATCCCAGCGATCATCCCATCAGCATGACCAGCTTGAGTTTGGTCTACAGCGGTCTGAAAGCCAACGAAGTCCATTGTGATATTGAACTTTTCAGTTTTAGCAATAGCATTTAATAAATCCACGTCGATACCGACGTATTTTTTTTCTGAGTTTTGAAACTCAAATGGAGCAAATAGTGAATCAGAAGCGATTCTATAGTTGTTTTTAACGGGTTTATCGTCGGCTTTCACACTTGTTATCGTAAATAGTGCGATAAACAAGGTGAATAGCATCAATAAATTCTTTTTCATAAGTTGTTACCTTTCAATATTATTCTTTTCAATTCTACCATAAAATTTCTGGAAAACAAACATAATTAATGTTATGTTAGGTTTTGTTACATAAAAAGAGAATTTACATCAGCCATCACATAAAAAAATCAAGCACGAATACTTGATTTCAGAAGTTTATAGTTTTTGATAGGCATCAATGTTTAGTTGTGTTTTTGTGTGTCAATTAGAGATGAACAGCTATAATTGATCGTGTTGAGATTAATAGATGAGTAGGTCTTTAGGTGTTTGTGTGAAGGATTTTGCGCCTGTGTCTGTGACATATAGGCAATCCTCTATTCTGACACCAACTTGGTTTGGAATATAAATCCCAGGTTCTATAGAAAAGCACATGCCTTTTTCTATTGTAATATCCTCGCTACCACCTATAGAAGGAAATTCATGGACATCCATACCAATTCCATGTCCAGTTCTATGTGTGAAGTACTCACCATATCCAGCTTTAGTGATGATATCACGTGCCACTTGATCAATTTCAAAGGCTGTCACACCAGGTTTGACAAAATCAAATGCTGCTTGTTGTGCTTCTCTTGTGATGTCATATATTTGGCGATCAAAATCAGAAGGTTGACCAATCGAGATCGTTCTAGACGCATCTGATGCATAGCCTTGTGACATAACTCCCAAATCAAACAACAGCAATTTGTTTGGTTGAATTTCAACGGGTTCTGGTACACCGTGAGGGTTTGCTGCTCTAGCCCCTGTTAAAACCATTGTCTCAAAACTCATCTCAGAAATGCCCTGACGTTTCATCTCAAATTCGATTTTTGCCACAACATCCATCTCAGTGATGTGTTTTTGAGAAGCAGCAAATTCAAACCCAATGTCAAAACATCTATCAGCATACTGTCCTGCTTTGAGCATTTTTTGAATCTCATCATCAGATTTAATGAGACGAAGTTGGTTAATGTATGGACTCAAGTTAGTAAAGTGGATATCGTTAAAAATTGATTTAAGGCCATCAGATTTACTAAGGATTAGGTGATCAAATTCCACTGCTATTGTATTCATTTTTTGATGACCCAGTTGTCCCAGGATTTTGACCCAAGGATTCTCGCTGTCAGCATAGCCAACAACATCAAAATCGACATAAGTTTTTGCCTTTTCGACTTCAAGTTCAGGCGTAAACAAAAGTGGTGCCCGATCAGGGAAAATCATCAAGCCCATAATCCGTTCATGAGGGTCCATAGCAAAACCAGTTAGGTAATTAACAGTAGTAGGATTCGTGATAAATGTCATATCCCATTTTTTTTCAGTTAGATATTCGGCAATTTTTTTTAATTTAGTCATACTTCTATTTTGCCACTTTGTAATAAAAATAGCCATCATTAAGGTATTGAATATTCAGATAAAAATTCAGAAATGTATAATACATTTTACAATTGTGTTATACTTTAACTATGATGAAAGGTTAATTTTATATCATCATAAATATAGTAACAAAAAGAAAAAGGAGTGCCTATGAGCCAAATTACAACGACACTTAAAGCGTTACAAGATAGCATTCATACAAAGGATGCGAATCAACCTGAATTTTTACAGGCTATTGATGAATTTTTTGCCACCCTCTCTCCTTTCTTAGAGAAAAACCCAGATGTGTTAACGCACAATATTTTAGATATGCTGACAGAACCTGAGCGAATTATACAGTTTCGAGTACCTTGGCAAGATGATGCTGGGAATTTTCGAGTAAATCGCGGTTTTCGTGTCCAATTTAATTCGGCTGTAGGTCCATATAAAGGAGGCTTGAGATTTCATCCTTCTGTCAATCTCTCTATTTTGAAGTTTTTAGGATTTGAACAAATTTTCAAAAATGCCTTAACCGGTCTACCAATTGGTGGAGGTAAGGGTGGATCAGATTTTGATCCTAAAGGAAAGTCTGATCATGAAATTATGCGCTTCTGTCAGAGCTTTATGCTTGAATTGCAAAGACATATCGGACCTAATATAGATGTCCCAGCAGGAGATATCGGTGTTGGTGGCCGTGAGATTGGTTATCTATATGGACAATATAAACGCCTACGTGGGAATGATCAAGGCGTATTAACTGGTAAAGGATTAACGTTTGGTGGCTCTTTAGCACGAACTGAGGCAACAGGATATGGGTTGGTTTATTTTGTGAAGCACCTCTTAGCAGATAAGCAAGATGACTTTAAAGATAAAAAAGTACTGGTTTCAGGAAGTGGTAATGTAGCGATTTATGCTATCGAAAAAGTGCATCAACTAGGCGGTCTTGTCCTAACTGTTTCTGATTCTTCTGGCTATATCTATGATCCGAATGGAATCGATTTAGCCTTGTTAAAAGACATTAAAGAAGTTAAACGACAACGTTTGACTGAGTATGCTAAAGCAAGACCATCAGCTGAATATATTGCAGATAAATCTGTTTGGACACATGAAGTTGCTGCTGATATTGCTTTACCATGCGCCACACAAAATGAGATTTCAGAAGCATATGCGCAAATACTTATCTCAAATGGCGTCAAGATTGTGGCAGAAGGGGCAAATATGCCAACCACTTTGGAAGCTGTTGCTGTATTAGAAAAAGCACAAGTGACGTATTGTCCTGGTAAAGCAGCCAATGCTGGCGGGGTAGCAGTTTCAGCATTAGAAATGAGTCAGAATTCAGAGCGTTCTGCTTGGTCTTTTGAAGCAGTAGATACAACCTTAGATACTATCATGCAAACAATTTATGAAACTTGTCGTGATACTGCTAAAGAATTTGGGTTTGAAAATAATTTATTAGCAGGTGCAAATATTGCAGGGTTAAAAAAAGTATCCCAAGCAATGTTAGCTCAAGGTCTAGTATAAATCATCTAAACACATTGAAGGCTATTAAGTCGGAGTTGAAGTTATGTTTCAACACAAACGTCTTGATAAAATCATATGTGTTTTTTAATTCTTTAACGTGCGAAGACCTTGAGTTTACTTAGTTTTGCTTTTGAAAAAAATAAACAAAACTATTGAAAACCTTTTCATAACATGATAAAATAGAGTGATGAAATGAAAAATTTATTTTCATGAAAAGAGATGAAACAAAGGGGTATATAAAAATGGATAATGAAACAATCACGATATATGACGTAGCGCGTGAAGCTGGCGTTTCGATGGCGACAGTTAGCCGAGTTGTCAATGGCAATCAAAATGTTAAAGAAGCAACACGTCGTAAAGTATTAGATGTCATCGAACGCTTAGATTATAGACCCAATGCTGTAGCACGTGGTTTAGCATCTAAAAAGACGACAACAGTTGGTGTTATGATCCCAGATATTGCAAATAGCTATTTTGCCAGTCTCGCTAGAGGGATTGATGATATCGCGACGATGTACAAATATAACATAGTTATCGCAAACTCTGACGGTGATGATAATAAAGAAATTAATGTTGTCAATACGTTATTAGCTAAACAGGTTGATGGCTTAGTTTTTTTAGGTCATGATTTGTCTGATAAAATCCGTGCAGAATTTTCTCGCACGCGCACACCTATTGTGCTTGCTGGTGCAGTAGATCATGAGAATCAGATTCCTTCTGTAAATATTGACTATAATAAAGCCACTAAGGAAGCAACATTAGTCCTTGGTAAACATAACCAAAAAATTGCACTCATTACAGGACCGATGGTCAATGCGATAAATGGTAAAGAACGGTTAGTTGGTTATCAAGCAGCATTAGCAGAACTTGATCAAACTTTTTCAGAAGGCTTAGTATTTGAAACAAATTATAGCTTTAATGATGGGATAAAACTAGCAGAACGAGTTAAAATTTCTGGTGCGACTGCAGCAGTTGTCTCAGATGACGAAGTGGCTGTTGGCTTGTTAAATGGTCTAGTAGATAGTGGTGTTAAAGTTCCTGAAGAGTTTGAGATTATCACAGCAAATGATTCAGTTATTACAGAGTTTACACGACCTACATTAAGTTCTATAGAACAGCCATTATATGATCTTGGTGCAGTGTCTATGCGTTTGTTAACGAAAATGATGCATAAAGAAGAAGTAACTGATAAAGCTGTTATCCTACCTCATGGTATCGTGATGAGAGGATCTACAAAATAATTGATGTATAGCAAAATGACCTGACAGCTAAGATATTCCATAATTTAGCTAGGTTTTTTTTATTCATGCGTGCTCATAATCTCTATAGCACGAAGTAAAGGCGGTATATATGTCTAAACGACTGACAATTTCAGCTATTGTCTTGTTGAATTTTATTATTTATATTTCACTTGGTTTACCAGATTCAATTCTAGGTAGTGCTTGGCCAAGCATGCGCCAAAGCTATGGGTTAGCTGCAGACCAGGTAAGTTACTTGACAACCATTATGTTACTTTTTTCTTTTTTATCTAGTATGATCTATACTAAAATATCAAAGTATTTCACAGTGGCTCAAGTCATATTTATTAGTATGATATTTGTTATTATCGGCTTGATTTTAATGATGGCAACAGCAAATCCTATCATTCTTTTCTTGACCACACCTTTTTTAGGTATTGGTCAGGGTGCTATCGATGTAACGGTGAATCATTTTGCTGCAAAACACTTACCTAGTGCGTTGATGAGTTTATTACATGGATTTTACGGCTTAGGCGTTAGCTTAAGTGCTGCAATATTGACTTTTTTCTTATCAACATTTGCGAATTGGCGTTTAGCTATTGTAGCTATTGCCTTGATTGAAATCTTAATTTTGATCCTAATTTGGCTATATCGTGATCAGTTTGCTGAGCGTGATGCGCTTCATCAAGAAAAAAAGATTACAGATGATCAATCACGAAATAATCGTTTTACTTTACGTCATTTACTTCATCCTATTTTCTACTTTTTTTACGCCATTGAAGGAATCGTGGGTATCTACTTGGCTACTTACTATGTAGAAAACTTTCATGTTAATCCAGCTCAAGCTGCTTTTTATACGACATTATTTTGGTTAGGCTTAATGTCCGGTCGTTTTTTGACAGGTGCTTTGACACGAGTCCTGTCTGATAAAAAAATTTTGTGTGCGCATCTGGTTTTATTATTGGTCATGTCTGCTTTACTAGGCTTACCTCCAAGTGCTTATACCAGTCTCATGATCTTTATATTTGGTTTATCGTTGTCACCACTTTATCCTTTGATGATGATGCTGCCAAATCAACTTTATCCTGAAATAATCGCTAAGCGCGTTATTTCATATAATGTAGGATTTTGTTTGCTGGGTATTCTTGTTTTCCCGCTTATCTTTGGTGAAGTATTTACTCTGGTTGGTTTTGCGATCTTTCCGATATTAATCCTAGGGATTGCACTTATTTTACTGGGGTTGGCTCTGCTTATTTTTAACCAAAAAACAGCAGATAAGTGATAGTCTTGCATCTACTTTGTTGCTATGTTCAATGTTAGAAAATGTTTCATAACATAAATGTAATAGGGTTATATTAAGTAAATCGGTAATGGTATTACATTGCCGATTTTTTTATATCCA
>JAKDQI010000087.1 GCA_030454995.1 Pseudolactococcus plantarum
CGTAAGCCAATAGATTGAAACTGTATTAGGTATCTATTAAAATAGTTAAGTAATGAATTATTGAATTTTATTTATAGAAAAGGAATAGTTATGGATAAGTTTTTTAAACTTAAAGAGAATGGTACAACAGTTAGTCGTGAGATTATAGCTGGTATCACAACATTTTTTGCGATGAGCTATATCTTGTTTGTTAACCCTGCGATTCTATCACAGACTGGAATGAACTATCAAGCCGTATTTTTAGCAACAATCATTGCCTCTATCATCGGTACCTTAATCATGGGATTATTTGCGAATGTACCGTATGCACAAGCACCAGGTATGGGATTAAATGCCTTCTTTACCTTTACAGTTGTATTTGGTTTAGGGTATTCTTGGCAACAAGCGCTTGCTATGGTTTTCATCTGTGGTTTGATTAATATTTTAATTACGGTCACAAAAATTCGTAAATTAATTATTAAATCGATTCCTGAAAGCTTACAACATGCTATCGGTGGTGGTATCGGTGTGTTCATTGCATATATCGGGATTAAATCAGCTGGATTACTACATTTCACGATTGATCCAGGCACGTATACAGTTATCGGAAAAGGTGCTGAAAAAGGTAAAGCAACGATTGATGCTGGCGCATCTGCGATACCTGCTTTGGTTAACTTTAACCAACCAGCAGTTTTGATTGGTATTGTTGGGATCATCATTACAGCTGTGCTAGTTGTCAGAAATTTCAAGGGTGCGATCTTGGTTTCTATCGTTATCACAACAATTTTAGCGATTATTTTTGGTGTTGTAGATCTAAGTTCGATTGATTTTAAAGGAAACTCTCTTGGTTCTGCGATTAACAGTCTTGGTGATACATTTGGTGCGGCGTTTAGTCATGCTGGAATGGGCTCATTATTCTCAGATTCTGCTAAAATTCCACAAGTTTTGATGACGATTTTAGCTTTCTCACTTTCTGATACATTTGATACAATTGGTACGTTTATCGGAACTGGTCGTCAAACAGGTATTTTCTCTGCAGAAGATGAAAAATCACTTGAAAATGGTTCAGGTTTCTCATCTAAAATGGATAAAGCCTTGTTTGCAGATGCAACAGCTACCTCTATCGGGGCAATCTTTGGTACTTCAAATACAACAACATATGTAGAATCAGCAGCAGGTATTGGTGCTGGTGGACGTACTGGGTTAACGTCAGTTGTTACAGCGATTTGTTTCTTGTTATCATCTGTTTTCCTACCATTTATTTCTATCGTACCTAACGCTGCGACAGCACCAGTATTAATTGTCGTTGGTGTCATGATGCTTGGGTCATTTAAAGAAATTGATTGGACTGACTTAGAAGATGCGATTCCAGCATTCTTTGCTTCAATCTTTATGGGATTTGCGTACAGTATCTCTTACGGTATTGCTGCAGGATTTATCTTCTACACAATCATCAAAGTTGCAAAAGGTAAAACAAAAGAAGTTAGTCCAGTTATCTGGGTGGTAGATGTCTTGTTTATCTTAAACTTTATTATCCTTGCGACGATATAATAAGGTATTATCACTTAATTTGCTAGTAATCCTTGACAGTTTTTCATTATTTTTCAAATTTTATTAGTAAATAGTAAAGCACTTGTAAAGTTTTACAGGTGTTTTTTTGATATAATTTAGAAGATAAGAATTGTATTGTTAAATAAAGAAAGTAGGTCAAGTTTTGGCTTTAACACATAGAAGAAAAACACGTGCTGTCATGGTCGGCACAGGTGAAAATGCAGTAGTTATTGGCGGACGTAATAAGGTCATTTTACAGTCCATGTGTATGACAAAAACACAAGATGTGGCTGCAACCGTTGAGCAAATTAATCAGTTAGAAGAAGCAGGATGTCAGATGGTACGTGTTGCGGTACCTGATATGGAAGCTGCACTTGCTATTAAAGAGATTAAGGAACAGATTAACATTCCTTTAGTGGCAGATATTCATTTTGATTATCGTCTAGCCTTACAAGCGATTGAATCTGGTGTCGATAAGATTCGGATTAATCCAGGTAACATAGGCCGTAAAGACCGCGTTGCTAAAGTCGTAGAAGCATGTAAAGCCAAAAATATACCAATCAGAATTGGTGTGAATGCTGGGTCATTAGAAAAGAAATTCTTACAAAAATATGGCTATCCGACTGCGCAAGGAATGTTAGAATCAGCGATTGAGCATGTAGAAATATTAGAGGAACTAGATTTTCACGATATTATCATCTCGATGAAGGCGTCTAATGTAGAATTAGCACTAGAAGCTTATAAATTAGCAGCAGAACGTTTCGAGTATCCACTTCATCTCGGTATCACAGAAGCAGGACCATTATTCTCAGGATCTGTGAAATCTGCTGCAGGGATGGGGGCGTTGTTATCTTTAGGCATAGGTGACACCATGCGTATTTCTTTATCAGCTGATCCTCGTGAAGAGATTAAAGTGGGTCGTGAGGTGCTAAAATCTTTTGGTTTGATTGATAATGCTGCGACACTTGTTTCATGTCCGACTTGTGGGCGTATCGAAATTGATTTAATTCCAATTGCGCAAGAATTAGAAGCGTATATCGAAAAAATAAAAGCACCGATTACTGTTGCGATACTTGGCTGTGGTGTAAATGGTCCTGGTGAAGCGCGTGAAGCAGACATTGGTCTTGCAGGTGGTGCTGGTAAAGGGATGTTGTTTAAAAAAGGTAAAATCATCAAAACTGTCGATGAAGCTGTGATGTTAACAGAATTTAAAGCAGAGATTGATGCCATGTATAAACTGTATCAAGAAACTGGCAAATTACATTTGACTGATGAGACAGTTACGTTAGGCGAAGATTAAAAAAGTGAGTCATCATGTTTTAGCATATTAGTTAGTCGAGACAAGGAGGAGAGTTTTGAACCAATTTAATGTAGATAACTTATTTTGGATACGAAAACCTCATCAATTTTCTATCACTGATCAGGAAATTACGATAATGAGTGAGCCCCATACAGACTTGTGGCAACGTACTTATTATGGGTTTCAAAATGATAATGCACCCGTTTTACAACTCAAAACCGAAGAAAAATATTTTTCATTTACTGTCAAAACGGTATTTAACAGTAAACAGCGTTTTGATCAATGTGGTATCGTTATCTATTTGGATGCCGAAAACTGGTTAAAAGCGTCTAGCGAGTATGAAAATGACCAGTTTCAGCGCTTAGGCAGTGTTGTGACAAATCAAGGCTATTCTGACTGGGCAACACTTGATATATCGTCTAATATTGATACGGTCTGGTATCGATTAAGTCGGCGAGAAAGCGATTATTGTATCGAATATAGTTTTGATGGGGTGGACTTTAAGCAAATGCGTATTTGTCATTTAGCCAAGGCAGATGCTGAGATTCAATTTGGTCTTTATGCGTGTAGTCCAGAAGACAGTTCATTTGAAGCTAAATTTTCATCTTTTGATCTAGGTCCTTGTCTATGGGAAGCACATAGCTGATGTTAACACAACCCAACAAAACAGATATTAAGAGGATCAAGTGTCTAACACTTGATTTTTTTGTTTATAGTCTAATTTAGCCTAATGAAAATTAATCTGTTTCTTATACAAATGTTAGTAACTAGACAGTATACAAACAAAACAAATCTTGATATCTGGTTATCGATATTAAACCCGAACAATAGGGGGTTGTTATTGATAAAAATAAAGAAATTAAGTATGTTTCATGAAATGATAAGTGTAAAATAAGAGACATAGACAATTACTAAAGTATGCGTTGACATGGTCAAAACATGCGATCAAGTATCAGAAAAATAAAAGAATGGTGTAAAATGACTTACGAAGTAAAATCACTTAATGAAGAATGTGGCTTGTTTGGTATCTGGGGACACCCTGATGCTGCAAAACTGACTTATTTTGGCTTACATGCCTTACAACATCGAGGACAAGAAGGCGCAGGGATTATCGCCAATAACGATGGACATCTTAAAGGTCATAGAGATTTAGGACTTCTATCAGATGTCTTTAAAGATGAGAAACAGTTTGACCGTCTAGCAGGGAAAGCTGCTATAGGACATGTTAGATACGCAACAGCGGGATCAGCTTCTATCGATAATGTACAACCTTTTTTATTCAATTTTCATGATGCTCAGTTTGGTCTTTGTCATAATGGTAATTTAACAAATACCAGAACATTAAAACGTGATTTAGAGTCAAAAGGTGCTATTTTCCATAGTAATTCGGATACTGAAATTCTGATGCATCTGATTCGCCGTGGGTATTCAGTAGGCTTGTTGGATAATGTTAAATCAGCACTTAATACAGTTAAAGGTGGCTTTGCTTACCTTTTGATGACTGAGGATAAAATCATTGCTGCACTAGATCCAAATGGCTTTAGACCTCTTGCGATAGGTCGTTTAGTAAATGGTGCTTATGTGATTGCCAGTGAAACCTGTGCACTAGATGTTGTTGGGGCGACGTTTGTTCAAGATGTTTTACCTGGTCAAATCGTGATTATAGATGATGCAGGAATTCATATCGATAGCTATACGACAGAGGCTGATCTAAAAATATGTAGTATGGAATTTATCTATTTTGCACGACCTGATAGCAATATATACGGTGTTAATGTCCATACTGCTCGAAAAAATATGGGACGAATCTTAGCAAAAGAAAATCCAGATATCAAGGCTGATATTGTTGTCGGTGTGCCTAACTCATCATTATCAGCAGCTTCTGGATTTGCTGAAGAATCAGGCTTACCTTATGAAATGGGTCTAGTCAAAAATCAATATATCCAACGTACTTTTATTCAGCCAACACAAGAACTTAGAGAACAGGGCGTTCGGATGAAACTGTCAGGTGTTAGAAGTGTTGTTGCTGGGAAAAGAGTTGTCATGGTAGATGATTCAATTGTACGTGGGACAACCTCTAAACGTATTGTTGCTTTACTTAAAGCAGCGGGTGCAGCAGAAGTACATGTCGTGATTGCGAGCCCACCACTTGCCTATCCTTGTTTTTATGGGATTGATATCCAGACACGTCAAGAATTGATCGCTGCAAATCACTCTGTATCTGAGATTAATGATATCATCGGATCAGATAGTTTACACTTTTTATCGATAGATGGCCTAAAAGAGGGGATTGGCTTAGGTGATCAAATCTGTACATCATACTTTGATGGGATTTATCCAACCCCACTCTATGATTATGAAGCAGATTATAATCTTGGCTTAAAAGCAAAAGTATCATTTTATTAATCATGTAAAAAAATTAATAAAATGAACTAATATAGTTAATCGAAAAGTTCATGCGCTAACTGATAAGCTGAACTTTTTTTATTTTCCCTTTGGCGTGTGAGTTGAGCAAATCAAGCTATCAGCCTGTATATGCTATAATATAGATATGAAAATTTTTCCAAAAGGCTTTAAGATAGGGGCTAGAACCATCAAAACGGTTATCGCAGCTAGCCTGGCTATCATGATTGCAGATATGATTGGGTTAGAGTATGCAACAGCGGCAGGAATCATTGCAATTTTAAGTGTAGGGAATACTAAAAAATCAACTTATCAGCTTGGAAAAAACCGATTGTTGAATTTTATATTTGCTATGGTATTTGCAACTATTTTGTTTACCATCTTAGGCCATCATGTCTTGGTATTTGCACTATTTCTGTTGTTCTTTATTCCATGTTCAGCTGCCTGGGGTATAGCTGAAGGAATTGCACCAAATGCAGTTTTGGTGACACATTTATTGGTTGCCAAAGAAATTACACCTGAATTGTTATTAAACGAATTTTTACTGAATATCATCGCCATCTCACTTGCTTTTTTAGTGAACTGGAAGATGCCAAATTTTCAAAATGAATTGACGATAAGAGAAAGACGTATTGAACATCATTTTCAAGATTTATTCAAAAGGTTAAGCTATATTCTAGATAAACAGACTGAAAAAGCACATTTTTTACATAAGGTTGAAGATCTTGAAACTTATATTACTGATAGTTTGGCGCTAGCTAGAACACATATGGATAATAATCTGGTTGATCATGCTAGTCATAGCTATGATTATTTGACGATGAGAGCAAGACAAGTAGAACTTTTTCGAGAACTAACTGAACTACTTGTAGAGATTGATTTGCAAAGTCAAGCACAAGCATTTGAAAAACTTAAAGATTTATTACTAGCTATCGGAGAGAATTATGGGCGGGATAATAACGCACAAGCATTAACGACTCAAGCACAAGAAGTACTTGCCTATTATCGTGCTAGTGAATTACCTAAAACGCGACATGAATTTGAAGTACGTGCACAGCTATTTCAGATATTACAACTGATTCAGTCTTTCATTCAAATCAAGCATGATTATGTTTTAGAGACGAGGTTGTGAGGCGTTTCATTCTATACCTTTTGTTGCGATGCTATACTTGGATATTTAGTTGTCGCATAGCGGAACTAAATGATTTGTGAGGTGTGTATTAGTTAATTGACTAAATAGGTGATTGAAAAGTCTTTAAATACTTTGGAGAAGGAGACTAAGTGGTATGTTTGATTATGTCAACAAGGCTTACCAGATTGCTAAACTAGCACATAAAGGTCAAGTCGATAAAGCAGGTATCGATTATATTCACCATCCAGAAACCGTGGCTAATCTTGTAAATAGTGATGCTGAAAAAGCAACAGCTTATTTACATGATGTTATAGAGGATACAAGCGTGACAGTCGACCAACTAAGCGTATCAGGTATACCCGATGAGGTAATTTTAGCTGTAACTATCTTGACTAAGCAAGCAAGTCAAAATTATTCTGACTATTTGGCGCAAGTAAAGGCTAATAAAATCGCGAGAGTTGTAAAAATTGCTGACTTGATACATAATAGTGACCTATCTAGATTGCCTAGTATCTCTGAGCAAGATAAAATAAGGTTAGATAAGTATAAAAAAGCACTAGCATTTCTGCAGTAGTCAAGTTCATATGCAGATAGTTGTACATATTTTTGATAAGATAACTATATTTAGGGTTAAGAAAAAAGCGCATCTAGCGCTTTTTATCATTTCACAAACATGGCATCGCCAAAACTAAAAAATCGATAATGTTCATCGATGGCATGTTGGTAAGCATCTAGTACAAATTCACGTCCTGCAAATGCTGAAACTAACATAACGAGTGTTGATTTTGGCAGATGGAAATTAGTAGAGAAGGCATCGACAACTTGGAATTTATAACCTGGTTTGATAAAGATTTTTGTCCAGTCGCTATCTGCTTTGACTTGTCCGTCAAATTTTTGTGCGACAGATTCAAGTGTACGGATAGATGTTGTCCCAACAGCTATCACTCTGTTTCCGGCTTGCTTAGTCGCATTAATCATATCAGCTGTTTCTTGAGGCAGGATGTAGAATTCACTATGCATATCATGCTTTTCTATGTCATCTACGCTGACTGGACGAAAAGTACCAAGTCCCACATGTAGCGTTACCCAAGCAATATTAACGCCTTTAGCTTTGATTTTATCAAGCAGGTCATCAGTAAAATGTAATCCTGCAGTTGGTGCAGCAGCGGAGCCATTTTCCTTAGCATAGACGGTTTGATAGCGACCCTGATCTGCTAGTTTTTCATGGATATAAGGTGGCAGTGGCATCTCTCCTAAACTCTCAAGGACCTCCAAGAAAATACCATCATAGCTAAATGTCACAATGCGACCACCATGGTCTAGTGAATCATCTATGACAGTAGCTGTGAGTCTACCATCTCCAAATTTAATAACTGTACCGTTCTTAAGTTTTTTTGCAGGTTTTGCAAGGACTTCCCAGGTATCATCAGATGTATTTTTTAAAAGAAGTAGTTCTATATGCCCACCTGTATCTGCTTTTTCTCCGTGTAGTCTAGCCGGGAGTACACGGGTATTATTTAGGACAAGTGTATCACCAGTATTCAACTCATCGATAATATCAAAAAAGTGTTTGTCTGCCATCGTATGTGTCGCTTTATCGATGACGAGTAAACGACTTTCAGATCGATGTTCAAGCGGTGTTTGGGCAATTAATGCCTCTGGTAAGTCAAAATCAAATGCTTCAATATTCATAGTTTAAATTATATCATTTTTGATAAGTTAATGCTTGACAAATCACTAAAAAAGGTATATTATTGGTCTATACCAATAAAGAATATCAATTAATTAAGGAGAATATCATGAAAGTTATTAAAGTAGCGAACCAACTCGAAGGTGCTAAATTAGGATTAGAGATTTTAACTGAACAAATAGCTGCAGGTGCGAAAACTTTTGGTCTAGCAACTGGT
>JAKDQI010000088.1 GCA_030454995.1 Pseudolactococcus plantarum
TTTTCAAGCATTAAACAAACAGAGCTTGAATCTACGACACTTTTAAGTAAGAAGATGTTATAATTAAATTATAACATATTCAAAAGGAGGATTTCGGCATGAACAAATTTGGTAAAGGTATTATCACTGGTGTTGTTGCAACGATTGCGACAACTGCTGCCGGTGTATTTGCAGTAAAGAAAACAATTATTGACCCTGAACTTAAAAAAGAAGAGTTCGTAAATGAGAACCGTCGCAAAGCAGCACGCAAACGTATTTCTCACTAAGCACTACACTAATGATTCACTTATTTGATCAATAAAAAAAGGCCTATCAGTTGATAGCCTTTTTTATTGATCTGTTTACTTGTTTAGTAAATCATGACCTTTATCCTCAACTTTATCAGCAACTTCAACTACTTTTTCTGAAGTTTCCTCTACTACATCAGCAGCTTGATCTAACAAATCTTCACCCTCTAACTCAAGGATAAAGTCTTCTTCTGCAGTATCACTCTCAGCATAACCTGCTTTAAACTCATTGACTTTATCAGCCAACTTATCTTTAGTGACTGTCAAAAAATCGATCACTTTATCTTTTGATAATTCTCCTGAAGCAATCTTCGCTTTAATCTCTGACTTTTTAGACAATAGATAGGCTTTAGCTTTTTCCGCAGAAATTTCACCATTGTCATATTTATCTTTGATATCATTAAATTTTTCTGTCGAAAAATCAACGATTTGTCCAGATTTTTCATCATAGAAATTTAAAGCAGTATCTTTAACTTCACTGATTTTACCTTTTGGATCTTCTTTATAATCCTGATAAAACTCTTTCACATCTTTGCGAAATCTTTTACCCTCTTTTGGAGCTGTAACTAACGCTGCAACTGCACCACCAATAACACCTAAAATAGCACCTACTACAAAACCTGTTTTCTTAGCCATTCTTTTTCTCCTTTAAACTTTCAACATCAGATATTAACTATTATTTATTAATATATCATTAATACGATACTTCTCATTACTTAATTATGTTTAGCGACTGACATAGTAGCTATCATCATTTTTTTTCTTTTTGTCTTTTTTGCGGAACAATTTCCCAGCCCCTCGACCTAATGTCACCATAGCAGTTGCTTTACCAACATTAGAAGCTTTGTTTTTCATCCGTGTAGCAAAATTATTTCCTGTATCATTTAGCTTAGATACCGTACCAGATAAATCTGCAACAGCAGTAAAAAGTGGATCTATAGTTGCCACTTTACCATTAATATCCTCTAATAAAGTGTTTGTTTTGCCCATCAATGTGTCTGCTTGTTTCAACAATATATCCGTATCTTGTGTTACCACACTAATCGTCCGATTAATTTCATCCACAGTTTTTAATAGCTTAACGATTAAAACAATTAAAAAAATAACTAAGATTGAAATAGCAATAGCTATAATCATAAGTGCTATATTCCCCATAAGTACCTCTTTTCTATACGCTACATAAGTTTTTATGTTGATACAATATTGTCATCAAACAGATACTATGCCTTAAAATAAATTATAACAAATTACTGCTTCTTAAGGAAATATTTATGTTTCATATGATTGTAGCTATACAAGATAGCCCCTGAAATCACCAAAACTACTGATAAAAATTGTGATACACGAATATTACCAAACATCAAACTATCTGTTCTCATCCCTTCAATCACAAATCTCCCAACACCATACCACATCAGGTAAAAAGCAAAGACATCTCCTGATTTAAGGTGTTTTAAGCGATGTCTAAATATCATAACTATAGCGAACCCTACCAAATTCCAGATAGATTCATATAAAAAAGTAGGCGTGCGATAATGATTATCGATAAACATTTGTTTTTGAATAAAATGAGGTAAAAAATCTAAAGACTGAACTATCTTGCCGTAGGCTTCTTGATTAAAGAAATTCCCCCATCGTCCCATCGATTGAGCAACTAAGACACCTGGTACAGCGATATCCAAAAAGTCCAGTGGTGCAATCATTTTATAATATGAAAAGACCAGTAACGTAATTGCACCAGCAATTAAGCCACCATAAATAGCAATCCCTCCATGCCAAACTGCTATGATTTCACTTGGATTTTTACTATAATATCCTAAATCAAATAACACATAGTAAAGTCTAGCACCAATAATGGCTATAGGAAAGGCAATTAAAATAAAATCTAAAATATCATCTGGTTTTATTTTCTTACTAGGAGCTTCACGCATAGCTAACCATACCGCTAAGATGACACCGGATACAATACAAAGGGCATACCATCTGATTTCAAACGGCCCCAACTTTAAGGCAATCGGATTGATTGCAGATACTATATTTATCATCTTATGAATTTCTCTCAATCAAGGCCGATAGTCTATCTTCAAACATTTTGGTTGCATCAAATCCCATATTTTTTGCTCTAAAATTCATGACTGCGGCTTCTATAATAACAGATACATTTCGTCCTGTTGTAACCGGTATTTTAATTTGGGGTACTGCAACGCCGGAGAACATAACTGACGTTTCACCATTACCTAACCTATCGTAGGTATTGCTTTTTTCATAATTTTCTAAGTTCACAGTTAAGTCTATCTGTGCATAATCCATTACTGCTCCCGCACCAAAAAGGCTCATAACATCAATGATACCTACGCCTCTAAGTTCAATAAGATGACGCAAAATTTCAGCAGGTTCACCCATCAATGTGAATTCATCTTTTTGATAAACATCAACTCTATCATCGGCTACTAGACGATGGCCACGTTTGATTAACTCTAAACCAGTCTCAGATTTACCGATACCTGATGAACCTTGAATCAGCACGCCAACACCGAATATATCCATTAAGACACCATGGACTGTCGTTCGAATCGCTAACTTTTCATCTAAAAAGGCTGTGATTGCACCATTTAGACGACTTGTAGGCTCACTAGACTGCAATAACACAGTGTCTCTTTTTTTAGCAACATGAATCATTTCATCTGGAATCGAAAGACCTCTTGCTATAATAATCGCAGGCGTTTCTTCTGTTACAATATTTTTTAATAAATCATAGCGATTGTCACCAATGACATTATGTGCGTATGACCACTCTTTCATCCCGAAAAGTTGGATACGTTCGGGTGTATAATACTCTAAGTACCCAGTCATTTCCAATCCAGGTCGGGTGACATCTGAAGTCGTGATTTCTTTTTTTAGTGCCGTCTCAGAGGAATAAATGACATCAAATTTGATTTTTTTAATCAAGTCTGCAACTGTTACTACCATGTTTTCTCACTTTCTTTTTTGAGTGATACATCAAGCTTTTAGTAATCATAGAACACTGATATTCCATCTTTACTACTGAGCCTTACTAATACGTTTTAGTACCATATGCTTTAACCCTTTACGCATGATTTTATTGTAACTATCACTGACAATAGTTAAGGCATACTTGCTATCATTATAACAAAAAAATGAAAAAAACGCTTTGTCATGAGCATGACTAGCGTTTCCCTCAATTAATTAAAATTGTGACCATTCGTCGTCGTCATCAAAAGGCGTGACGTCTTTTCTTTTTTTGGCTTTATTTTGCTGATTACCAGACCATTGTGAAAAGTTAGTGAAATCCTGTTTAGTTTCGCTATTTTCACGTGGTGCTTCTGGCAAAATGATTGACGCAACAAAATAAATTAAAATAAGTGATCCAAAACTTGTCAATGCTAAGATAGCATAAACAATTCGAATAATCGTAACGGCATCATCAGACCATCCATAGTAGTCAGCTAATCCACCTATGACACCTGATATTTTCTTATTTGTTCTTGATTTTGTCAACCTTTTACTCGACATCTTTGTCCCCCTTACTATGCTCGGTATTCTCAGTAGTTTGATTGTCTGATTGCACACTTTTTTCAGATTCATCAGCTTCATTTTGTAATGTATTTACGATATCTGTTCCGTCGTTTTCAGTTACAGATGTTGGTTGTTTTGGCTCAACTGCTTGGCCATCTTTTAGCCAAATGCTACCTGTATTTGTTGAAATATCTAAAGTTAAGCTGTTAACTGCTTTTCTAACCAGCGCAGCACCATTTTTAGTAATTTCTAATGGTGTGTCTAAGGCAACACGTGTTTTATAGCTACCAAATGTTGTCTTGATGTAGCCAACTAAACCTATATTTTCAGGAACTGAAATCTTAATATCACCATTTACATTTTTAACTTTAAGATTTTCACCATCGAGCGATGTTTCTGTCACCAGAATCTCACCATTCACATTTGTGATATCAGCTGTCTCAAAATCAGCTACTACACGGACTTCTCCATTAACAGATTTTACTTTAATTGAACCTAAGTGACAACTTTGAACAGTCAAATCACCGTTCACTTTTTTAATTTTAAGCTTATCTGCTGTCAAGCCTTCCAGCATCATTGTGCCATTTACAACATCAAGTTTAGCTATTTTTATTGGATTAAGTGGTAGTGTTATAGTCAAATCAACAACAATTCGCTTACTTTTGACTTCGACTGATAACGCCTCTTGCTGTAGATAAATGCTCACATTATCTTGTATAAATTCATCAAGTAATGCTTCTGAGATACCGCCATATACTTTATAAGTCACTTCCACAATCGTTTTCTTGACATCTTTAGTTTTAACTGTAACATCTCCTGTTGTTGCTGTCACTGTTAAGTCGCTGACCGGCCCTTCAAACGCTTTAAAATCAGATTTGCTAAGATACTTTAGACTAGGAAAACCATTACTAAAATCAACATTATCGTTCACGGATTTTTTGGCAGAATGAAGCATATTTTTCATAAATGAGCCTGCTTGGTTCATAAACTGTTTGAATGCTTCTGATGAATCTGTTTGATAGCCATCCTTATCTCTCACTTGAGATGTTTCATCACCTTCATAAGTTTCCTGATCAGCATCACCTGATAAACCAGACTTTTCAAGTAGCTCAATCGCTTCATTTTCTGTTATAATGCCTTTGCGCATCAAATCTAAAATTCTTTCTTTTTGATTACTCATATATATCACACTTTCTTTTTTAAGTTGATTTTAAATCCATTTTACATTAAAACTGGATATGTAGTACATTAACTTTCTTGCCTACAAGTTTATTATCCCATGTTTGAATTAAAAAAAAATCAGGCCTAAGTCTGATTTTTTTTTGCTTATGCGTTAATATCAAATCCTTCAGTCGCAATTTCTGGGAATGAGTGATCAACGATACTTGCACAATTATTACAAAGCGCTTCATAGTGAACATTAGCATTAGTACCGACCGTTTCATCAATACGACGACAACGTTGACAAACCTCACCAGTTGCATGGACAACTAAAATATCATTATCTGCTACAGTGAGTGTTTTCTCAGTTAATGGTTGAGCTGTAATCGTAAATTTCGAAACAATCAACAATGTAGCCAAGTCTTCTTCCTGAGCAATACGTGCTAACAAGGCATTAGTTACCTCATCTGGTTTGACAGATACACTTGCTTCAAGAGATTTACCGATGACTTTTTCATCACGTGCAATTTCTAATGCCTTATGAACACTAGTCCGGAAGTCTAAGAAGGCAGTCCAGACATCTATAATTTCATCTGCATTTTGCATGCTATCAGCTTTTGGCATTTCTGTCAGGTAAGCATAGGCTTCATCTTCTTGTTCAAGATATGACCAAATTTCTTCTGCTGTATGCGGGATAATAGGTACTAAAAGTTTTGTCAATTTTACCAAAATTTCATACATCACCGTTTGCATACGTCTACGTTCCAAGCTGTTTTCAGATTGAATATAAACAATGTCTTTTGCAAAATCAAGATAGAAAGCTGACAAATCATTTGTTAAAAAGTTAAAGATCGTACGATAAACATCCATAAAACTATAGCACTCGTATGCTTCAGAAACAGATTGAATGACTTGGTTCAATCTAACAAGCATATATTTATCTGAGCCATGTAAATCATCTATCGCCACAGTATCTTTAGTTTTATCAAAGTCTGATGTATTCGCGATCAAAAAGCGTAGTGTATTTCTAATTTTACGGTAAGCTTCTGAAGTTTGACCAATTAAATCCATAGACACACGAACATCTGATGTACTATCAACACTGGCAACCCATAATCTCAAAATATCTGCACCATACTGTCTTGTGACATCTTTTGGTGCAATACCGTTACCTAAAGATTTAGAGAATTTACGACCTTTTGCATCTTGTACAAATCCTTGTGATAAAACTGCTTTATAAGGTGCGATGCCATTAACAGCGACTGATGTTGTGATAGATGAATTAAACCAACCACGATACTGGTCTGATCCTTCTAAATAAAGATCTGCTGGATAGCTTAGCTCATCACGTTGATTTAATACACCATTCCATGATGAACCCGAATCAAACCAAACATCCATAATATCAGTTTCCTTGGTAAATAGACCATTGGGAGAACCTGGATGAGAGAATCCTTGTGGTAACAACTCTTTAGCATCACGTTCCCACCAGATGATTGAACCATGTTCAGCAAAAAGCTGTGCGATGTGTTCTGTTGTTTCTGGTGTGATAATTGCAGTACCATCTTCAGCATAAAAGATTGGTAGCGGTACTCCCCAAGCACGCTGACGACTGATTACCCAGTCACCACGATCTCGAATCATATTATAGAGACGTGTTTTCCCCCAAGGAATTACCCAATCTACTTTTTCGACTTCAGATAAAATATTATCTCGGAATTTATCAATAGATGCAAACCATTGCGGTGTTGCACGATAAATCACTGGTTTTTTCGTACGCCAGTCATGTGGATAACTATGCGTAAAGAAATCAAGTTTTAATAAAGCATTTTTTTCTTTTAGAAGTTCGCTGACTTTTTTATTACCTTCATCATAAAATAGACCTTCAAATCCAGGCGCTTCGTCTGTATAATAACCACGATCATCGATTGGTGATACAACAGGCAACTTATATTTTCTGCTGTAGATATAGTCATCCTCACCATGACCAGGAGCAGCGTGTACTAATCCTGTACCTGAATCTAATGTGACATAATCAGCATTCATCACAAGGCTATCACGATCATAGAATGGATGTTTCGCAACCATACCATCTAATTCAGATCCTTTAATCGTTTGAATGACTTTGAAATCTTCCCATGCTAATTTTTCAGCAACAGTCGCTAATAATTCTGACGCAACTACAAATTTACGATTATTTACCTCAACCAAAACATAATCATAGTCTGGATGCGTAAAGATACCTTGGTTTGAAGGAATTGTCCATGGTGTTGTTGTCCAAATAACAAACTCTGTATCATCAGGCAAGAGTCCTTTAGTATCGCTTGCTTTAAATGCAATATAGATAGATGCAGAGCGTACATCTTGATATTCTATTTCAGCTTCAGCAAGTGAACTTTCAGAAGATGGTGACCAGTAGATTGGTTTAGCACCTTTATAGATGTAGTTCTTTTCTGCCATCTTACCGAATACTCGAACTTGAGCGGCTTCATATTCTGGTTTTAAGGTAACATATGGATTTTCCCAATCTCCTAAAACACCGAGTGATTTAAATCCTTTACGTTGTAAATCAACTTGTGTTAATGCATATTCTTGACACATCCTTAAGTACTCTGCACGATCAAGTTCTTTACGTTTCACACCTTTTTTAGTCAAAACTTGTTCAATAGGCAGACCATGCGTATCCCATCCCGGTACATAAGGTGCACAAAAACCTGCCATATTTTTATAACGTATAATGATATCTTTAGAAATTTTATTTAAAGCATGACCAACATGGATATCTCCATTTGCGTAAGGAGGCCCATCATGTAAAGTAAAAGATGGTTTTCCTTTATTTTCCTTCAGACGATTATCATAAAGTTTGGCTTCGTCCCAAGACTCCTGCATTTTTGGTTCTTTATTTGGTAAACCAGCACGCATTGGAAACGCTGTTTTACCAAGGTTCAATGTATCTTTAATTTTCATAATTAATTGTGAGATGACAGGTCTATCCTACTATCATCTTAACCCTCACTTTTCTTATATTTTTTTATTTTATCTTAGCTAGATAACAAGCTAAGATACGTTTGTAACCGTGATTACTGAGCTTATACATTTCTAATAAATAAAAAAAGCTCTTCGAAAGGGACGAAAAGCCGTGGTACCACCCTAATTCACTTGACTTGCAAGCCTTAATAGTCCGATAAAGGAGACCACTCTATATATTTTTCCTTTTGTTTTAATATCT
>JAKDQI010000089.1 GCA_030454995.1 Pseudolactococcus plantarum
AGGGCACCTCTAAAAACGTATGAAAAGAGGTATAATAGATTAAAAATAAGCTAAAGAGGTATTTGTAGAGCATTTCCTGAGTATGAACAAGGGAATTATCTAGTAACAGAATTGAATATATTTGTAGATCTTTTCTGGAAAGAATACAATTTAATTGATGGATTTAAAGTTGCTATTGAAAAATTTCAAGGGGAGAATACGATTCCTATAATGACGATTCACAAAAGTAAAGGATTAGAGTATGAAGCAGTTTATTTTGTGGGACTTGAAGACTCGGCTTTTTGGAATTTTAAAAATCAACCTGAAGCAGATAGAAGTGCATTTTTTGTTGCTATATCTAGGGCTAAAAGATATATGTCTTTCTCATATTGTGAAAAAAGGTCAAACCTTGTGAACTATTACAATCCGAGTGGAGATCAAAAAAATGATAACATAAATGAATTTTTTGATTTATTACTGCAGCCAGGTGTTGCTACAATTGTTTCATGAGAATAACTTCACAGATATGATATATGGTTGATACTTGAATTCAAAAAAATTTGATTGTTGATAAGAGGATGACTTATGATAGTTTTTCTAGCTCTAGTCAAATATAGGACTATTAATTGTAAAATGAAATTAGTGTAAAAATTCAATAAAAAGAAGTTGAGACAAAAAAGCCGTAAGAAATGTATTTTGAAAACTGATTTCAATAGAATAAAAAATAATATTGATTTGAAGTATATGTCGAAAACAATCCCTTACATCACAAAATGTCTACATCAATTTTATTGATAATGATTAGTTGATATTATTCGATTTAGTCGCCTTTTAGTGCGTATTGATTTTGTACGAAAATATAAAATTTGATATTCTGGTCAGTAGTTGGTCAGTAGAAATGTTGAATAAAAAAATCCACTCAAAAGGTACAAGGCATTGATGAGTGGATTTTTTTGGTACAATTATATTTGGTATTAAGGAGTGTTGAGTTTGTTGACTTGGCGAAAATACAGTTTTAAAAAGCATCAAATTTAGAACCCAAAAAGAGAGTAAACAGATTGAATGAAACAGCTTGTTGTTAGCTGATTTTTGTTTTTAAATCCTAAAATGATCCAACCAAAATTAGTGTGTAAGAAAACTAGGAAACGTTTCCAAAAAAGTATTGACATGAGAATTTCATTGTGATAATATAAAAGCACAGAGGTGTTGAAAGCGCATACTTTTTTTAAAAGACATAACGGAAACGTTTCCGTTATCGGGAGGAGTTATTATGAAACAAAAAATGGCGGAAAATATTCGCTATATCAAGAGTAATTATTTGCTTTATCTATTGGTTGCGCCAGCGGTTATTTTGACCGTTATTTTCAAGTATGTACCGATTTATGGTCTGCTGATTGCTTTTAAAGATTATAATCCACTTAACGGCATTATGGGAAGTGAGTGGGTTGGATTGGAACACTTCACGCGATTTATTTCTTCCCCAAATTTCTCAATCTTGCTGATAAATACTTTGAAATTAAGTGTTTATGGCTTGCTCTTAGGATTTTTTCCACCCATTATTCTCGCTTTGTCCTTCAACCTATTAGCAAGTGACAAATTAAAGAAACGATTACAATTAATTTTATACGCCCCCAACTTTATTTCAGTTGTGGTTATTGCTGGTATGTTGTTTTTGTTTTTTGCAAATAAAGGACCAATTAACAATATTTTTGAAAGCTTGACTGGCAAAACATTACCCTTTTTGACAGGTCCAAAGTATTTTAGGCCCCTTTATATTTTCTCTGGCATTTGGCAAGGTATTGGCTGGTCTTCAATTCTTTACACGGCAACACTTGCCAATGTGCCACCTGAATTGATTGAGGCGTCAGAAATTGATGGAGCAAACATTTTGCAAAGAATCTGGTATATTGATTTGCCAGCCTTGAAACCTGTGATGACGATTAGTTTCATTTTGGCAGCAGGAGGTATTATGAGCATTGGTTACGAAAAGGCCTATTTGCTACAAACCACCATGAATTTGCCGAGTTCAGAAATCATTGCGACTTATGTCTATAAGGTCGGGTTGCAGTCAGGAGACTATAGTTATTCGACGGCTGTAGGCTTATTCAACTCTGTTATTAATTTGATTTTACTTGTCAGTGTCAACCAAATTATCAAAAAAATGAATGATGGAGAGGGCTTGTAACAATGAAAAAACATTATACCGTTTTTGACAAAAGAATTTTGACGCTTAATAAAATTTTACTATTTCTCTTGATCATTATCACTGTTGTGCCACTCTTATATGTTTTGGCAGCTAGTTTTCAATCACCTGATAGTCTTATGAGTAAGGGGATTAGCTTTAATATAAAAGACTGGACGCTTAGCGGCTATAAGAAAGTTTTAGGCAATGACTCTATTCTACGTGGTTTCGTCAATTCTATGATTTACTCATTTGGTTACGCCTTCTTCTCAACAGCAGTGACTATGTTTTGTGCCTATCCCTTATCGAAACCAAATTTTGTTGGTCGGAAATTGATAACTTATCTTTTTATCGTAACGATGTTTTTCGGTGGTGGCTTGGTTCCGACTTATATGGTAGTTAAAAATTTGGGAATGCTTGATACAGCTTGGTCAATTATCATACCGGGCGCTATTAATGTTTGGAATATCATTTTAGCAAGAACCTATTTTCAAAGTTTACCTGATGAATTGGAAGAAGCGGCGCTGATTGACGGTGCCAATCAAATTCAGATATTTTTCAAAATCTTATTGCCACTTGCTAAACCGATTATGTTTGTGCTCTTCCTCTATTCCTTTGTTGGACAGTGGAATGGTTACTTTGATGCAATGATTTATATTAAGGATACAGACTTGCAACCGTTGCAGTTAGTCTTGCGTAATATATTGATTCAAAATCAAATTGATACCAATATGGTGGGTTCGCAAGCAGCTATGGCTGAGATGGAAAAAGTGGCACAGTTGATTAAGTACGCAACAATTATCATTTCCAGCTTACCATTGATTGTCATGTATCCATTCTTCCAAAAATACTTTGATAAGGGTGTTATGGCAGGATCGCTTAAAGGCTGAGGTTTATCAATTATTATTATGGTTATCAATGTTTAACATACAAATTAAGGAGATTTTCAAATGAAAAAACTATTAACAGCAGGCGTGATTTTACTTGCAGCAACTACCTTGGTAGGATGTGGTAGTAAGTCCAAAAAAGAAACAGCCTCTAAAGATTATAAGCTGACCAATGTGACTCTTCCTCTAAAAGAAAAGGTTAGTCTTAATTTATTGACGACACAAAATCAAGTGGCGCCTAAAGATCCAAATGACATGACGATTTTTAAACGGCTTGAAAAAGACAGCAATGTTCATATCAATTGGACTAATTATCCTAATGACTTTGTTGAAAAGCGTAATCTTGATATTGCCTCAGGAGATTTACCAGACGCTATTTTCAATGCACAGGCAGGAGAACAAGATTTACTGACTTGGGCTAAAATGGTGTGATTGTGCCGTTAGAAGATACTATTGAGGATTACATGCCTAATCTCAAAAAGGTCTTTGAGGCATCTCCAAAATACAAGAAAATGCTGACAGCACCTGATGGTCATATTTATTCATTACCCTGGATTGAAGAATTGGGTGAAGGAAAAGAATCTATCCATACCGTCAATTCTTTAGGCTGGATTAATGAGAAATGGTTAAAGGCTTTAGGTTTGGAGCATCCTAAAACAGCAAAAGACTTGTATAACGTGCTCAAAGCGTTTAAAGAAAAAGATCCAAATGGCAATGGTAAAAAAGATGAAATTCCATTGAGCTTTATTTCCAACGATGATGGCAATGACTTGAAAATGCTATTTGCAGCATTTGGTGATGGTTCCGGGGATAATGGGCAACATATGATTGTCGATGATGATGGAAAAATTAAATTCACAGCTAATACAGATGCTTACAAAGAGGCAATTAAATATTTCAACAAATGCTATACTGAAGGTTTGATTGATACCGAAAGTTTTGAACAGGAGTGGTCAAGATATGTGGCAAAAGGTGCTGATGAAAAATATGGACTTTACTTTACTTGGGATCCGCACAATGTAACAGGACCCGGAGATGATTATGTTATGTTTCGTCCTTTGGCAAGAGAAGATGGGCAAGTGAATGTTACCAGAACAAATAACTTTGGCTTTTCACGTGATCGTTTTGTTATCACGTCAGCTAATAAAAATTTGGAGTTGACAGCCAAATGGATTGATCAAATGTATGAGCCCCTCCAATCCGTTCAAAATAACTGGGGAACTTATGGCGATAAAGGTCAAAATATTTTTAAACTTAATGAAGCTGAGCACAAATTAGTACATGAGCCATTAGAGGGGACAGCACCTGTTGAATTGCGTCAAAAAACATCTGTAGGAGGGCCATTGGCAATTTTGGATAGCTACTATGGTAAGTATACAACGATGCCTGATGATGCCAAGTGGCGTTTAGATTTGATGGCAGAGTATATTTTCCCTCATGTCAATAATAACTACAACTATCCAAATATCTTCTTCAGTCAAGAAGACACGAAGAAAATTGCTGACATCGAGGCTGATATGATGGGCTACATTACACAAAAACGTGATGAATGGATTACCAAAGGAAATATTGATGAAGAATGGGATGACTATCTGAAACAATTAAAAGCCTACGGTTTGGATGAGTGGCTGAAAATTAAGCAGGAAAATTTTGACAATTATAATAAAGGATAGAGATTATGAATGTAAATGAGTGGATTAAAGATAATAAAGCAAAGGTAAATAACCGATATAAGCCTAAATTTCATTTTACGGCACCGATTGGCTGGATAAATGATCCTAACGGTTTTGTCTATTTTAAAGGTGAGTACCATCTATTTTATCAATATCACCCTTATAGTGCCAAGTGGGGACCTATGCACTGGGGACATGCCAAGAGTTCAGATCTTATTCATTGGGAACATCTGCCGGTTGCCTTGGCACCTGATCAACCTTATGATAAAGGGGGGTGTTTCTCAGGGACGGCATTGGCTGTTGATGACGAATTAATTTTAATGTATACTGGTCATGTAGATGAAAACGGTAACATTCGTCAGGTTCAGTGTCTTGCTAGAAGCTTTGATGGAATTCACTTTCAAAAATATGAGCAAAATCCTGTGATTGATGAGCGGCATGTTACCAATACGACAGACTTCCGAGATCCCAAAATTTTTAAACGTAGCGATAAATACTATTCACTCGTCGCTTCAACCGAAAATAATATTGGAAATGTGTTGTTGTTTGAAAGTGACGACCTTGAAAATTGGATGTTCAAATCTGTCTTTTTAAGCGCTGAAAAAAATCAAGGGAAGATTTGGGAATGTCCAGACTTATTTTCACTCGGTGGGAAAGATGTCTTGATTGTATCACCAATTGCTTATCAGCAGGATGGCTTCCGTTTCGCTAACGTCAATAGCTCGGTTTGGTTTATTGGAGAGGTTGATTGGGAGAAAGGCAAATTCGTCACTGAAACTGTTGAAGAAATTGACAGTGGCTTGGATTTCTATGCTCCACAAACCTTGTTGGATGACAAAAATCGTCGAATCATGATTGCTTGGCAACAGATGTGGGGGAGAAACATCCCGACAGATGATTTAGGTCACAATTGGGCAGGAGCTATGACCATTCCTCGTCAACTCACCTACAAAGACGGTAAAATACAACAAGAGTTTGTGTCGGAATTTTATGACCAATTTCAGTTAGTTGATAAAAAAGAAGTTGAACATGACTTTGAAACAGTGTTCTCTCCCTTGTTAGAGGTTGACTTTAAGGGAGACTTCACCCTTAAAGTTGGGACAGCAGATGAGTATGTTGCCATTTCCTATGCTGATCAAATCATAACGGTTGATCGCAGTCAATCAGGTTATCAAATCAAAGATGGTGAAACGGCCACTGAGGTTAGACAATGCCGATTGACATCAGACCATGTGAAAATTTCGCTCGCAACTGATGTGTCAACAAGTGAGTTGATCATCAACAACGATATCGTTTTTTCAAATACCTTCTATCCAAAAAAAGAAGAAATCGGCAAGGTTCATATTCAGTCAGAACAATTCATCGTATCAACTTATAGGGAAAAAATTAAAATATAGAAATAAAGAGATGGTCATGTGAAAAAAGCTACTATGAAAGATGTTGCTAACTTAGCAGGTGTAGGTGTTGGCACGGTCTCAAGATTTATTAACGGCACCAAAGTGAAGGATTCTACCTATCAAAAGGTTAGTGAAGCAATCAAAACATTGGATTTCATACCTGATGAAACTGCTAGAGGCTTAAAAAGCTCTATGACCAATACAGTTGCTTTGATTTTACCAACGATTTGGCACCCTTTCTTTTCAGAGTTCGCTTATCATGTTGAAAAATTTTTATCTCAAAATAAATATAAGTTATATCTGTGTAATAGTGACGGTCAATCTGAAAAAGAAATAGAGTATGTTAAAATGGTAGATCAAAACCGTTGTGACGGTATCATTGCAATTACCTATACAGATATTGAAAACTGTATCAGTGATGGTCTTCCCTTCGTCAGTATTGACAGATTTTTTACACATGATGTTGCCTACGTTGCGAGTGATAACAGAAAAATTGGGCAACTGGCTTATGAGGCGCTAGCTCAAAGTGGTGGACGGCATTTTGCCTATATCGGATCACATAATGAAATTAAAAATCGCACCATGGATCGTGGTGAAAGTTTCGAAGAGGCTGTTACGAAAGCAAACGCACCATTTTCAAAATTAGATATGCTTGAACCCGTTTATAATAACAACGAGCAAATAAAAGCTTTTTTAAAGGCTAATCCGGATATTGATGCTATATTTGCTATCAATGATTATGAAGCCTTAGATGTCTTATCAGCATTAAATGAGCTTGGGAAAAATGTACCTGAGGATGTACAAATCATTGGTTGTGATGGTATGAAGATGAGTGTTGAACGAGATTATATCGTTTCTACCATTAAGCAACCAATTGAAGCAATGGCTAAGTGTGCTGTAGAGATGGTGCTTGCTTTAGCAGCTGGTAAAGAAATTTGTAAAGAACAGCTGCTTGATGTGTCATACATTAAAGGTCGGACAACCAGATGAACAACTAGTGTTTCTCGTAGAAGGATTTGAGCGGATTTACGTTTGCGAATGCCCCCAATTGGACAGAGCATCAGCGGAGGTCGACTTTCAAGAATTTAGGAAGTGAAATCGCAGGAAGGAAAATTAAACGATATGTTATTAGGTAGTATTGAAGCAGGTGGCACAAAATTTGTCTGTTCGGTGGGTACTGAACAATTTGAGGTTAAGCATTCGTCCACTTTTCCAACAACAACGCCACAGAAGACTTTAAAGCAAGCAATAGATTTCTTTAAGTCGTTTGATGTCGTAGCGATTGGCATAGGTTCTTTTGGACCTATTGATATTATTCGTGAATCAAAAACTTATGGCTACGTAATGAGTACACCTAAGCCGTATTGGTCTGATGTGGATATGATTGGTTTGTTGAAAAAAGAGTTAAATGTGCCTATGTACTTTACGACAGACGTCAATGCGTCTGCCTATGGTGAGTTGATTGCTAATGAAAATCAAGGTTCCCAAAGTCTTGTTTACTTTACAATTGGGACAGGAATTGGTGCGGGTGCGATTCAGAAAGGGCAATTCATAGGTGGTATTTCCCATGCAGAAATGGGGCATCAATTTGTTAAACGCCACCCAAAAGATTTGGAATTTAAGGGAATTTGCCCATTTCATGGAGATTGTTTAGAAGGTGTCGCATCAGGACCAAGTCTTAAAGCGCGTACTGGTATATCCGGCGAAAATATTTCATTGGATTCTGAAGTTTGGGACATTCAAGCTTATTATATTGCACAAGCAGCTATATCAGCAACTTTGACTTTGGCACCAAGCAAGATTATTTTTGGTGGTGGTGTGATGGCACAAGAGCACATGATTGCACGTGTCAGAACTCACTTTAAAGCCTTATTAAATGATTACGTTATGACGCCACCACTGGAAGACTATTTACAACTCACATCAATTGCCGATAATGGCTCTGCAACATTAGGTAACTTTGCTTTGGCATTAAAGGAATTGAGATATAAAGGGCACCTCTAAAAACGTATGAAAAGAGGTATAATAGATTAAAAATAA
>JAKDQI010000090.1 GCA_030454995.1 Pseudolactococcus plantarum
CAATGTTTCATTTTGATTAATTATATAGGTTGAACCTTAAAATTTCATATGTTCATTGACAATCACAGATATAGTTAAATCTCTATTTTAAACTTTACAAAATATTTTTTGCAGTTGCTAGTTAGTTTATGTTTGAGTTAAGCTTTATTGTTTATACTATGTTTATTCCTTAAATATTTTTCATAATTACTCCGAAAAACGCATCAGCTTTAAAAGCTGATGCGTTTTTTTTAGTCTTTAGTGTCCCACACCATTTCATACCATATACCACCACCATAAGTAGAAGCTGATAGTCCATTGTTTGTGAAGCCATTTTTTTCATAATAACCAATCAAGTAATCATGACAGGTTAAGGTAATGCCTTCACGACCTTGTTTCTTGGCTAATGTTTTTAAGGCGATAATCAACTGCTTACCGACAGATTGATCTTGAAATTTTGATGCTACTGATAAACTGGTCACTGCAATGTAACCACCCGTCGTTGGGTTTTTAACAACTGTTTTAAACAAATCATCAGTCAAATGTTTAGACCCAATAACTGGTCCCTCGATATATCCAGCTACTTCTCCGTCTATTTCAGCCACCAAAAAAGTATCTGGCGTTTCTGTTATCCTAAGCTTGATAGCATCATAGCCAGCCACTTCAGCTTCAGAAAAATTATCTGTTTCTATTTGAAAAATGGTAGCTAAATCACTTAATTTAACTTGTCGTATTTTCATATTTCCCCCTTTTAAGTGAATCACTTACTTATAAAAAAAGGCCTTCAAGACCTCTCAAATATCATTACTGTACATTATTTGTTAATTGTGAAAGAAGTGTTTCAAATGCGTATTCATATTTTTGAATATCTCCTGCCCCCATAAAGACATAGACTGCATTATCATGATCAAGTAATGGCGATACATTATCAACTGTAATCACTTGCGTTGGTTTAGCAATTTTAACAGCTAAATCTTCAACCTTAACATCACCATGATCTACTTCACGAGCAGAGCCATATATTTGTGCCAAATAAACCGCATCTGCTTGATTTAGACTAGTTGCAAATTCATCAATGAGCGCTATCGTTCTAGTAAAAGTATGTGGTTGGAACACCGCAACGATTTCTTTATTCGGATACTTTTGACGTGCGGCATCCACAGTGGCTTCTATTTCAGTTGGATGATGTGCGAAATCATCAATAATCACCTGTTCACCGATCAATTTTTCAGTAAATCTGCGTTTAACACCTGCAAATGTTGCCATATTTTCTGCAACTATTTTATCATCAAAACCATTTTGATGCGTTACTGCAACAACAGCTAAAGCATTTAAGACATTATGCTTACCGTAAGTTGGGACCATAAACTCACCAATTTTCTCATCATGAAAATAAGCTGTAAACTGAGAACCTGATGTTGTTCTAGTCACGTTTTTAGCAATATAGTCATCTTGGTCTGTAAACCCATAGCGATAAATCGGTGCCTTAGCAGTTAGTTTTTGCAGATACTTATCATCCCCATAAATAAAGATGCCTTTAGTCACTTGATTAGCATATTCTTGAAAGGCATCAAATACATCATCAACACTTGTAAAGTAGTCAGGATGGTCAAAATCGACATTGGTAATAATCGTATATTCTGGATGATACGGTAAAAAATGACGTTCATATTCATCTGATTCAAACACAAACAAATTAGACTTTTCAGACCCGCGTCCAGTCCCGTCCCCGATTAGATATGATGTATCAGTGATGTGACTCATAACATGAGCAAGTAAGCCAGTTGTTGACGTCTTACCATGCGCACCTGCAACACCAATAGATGTAAAGTTTCTCATAAACTTCCCAAGAAATTCATGGTATCTTGAGTAGGCATAGCCATTTTTATCCGCATAAGCGATCTCAATATTATTATCCTCACGAAAAGCATTTCCTGCAATAATCTCAACATCAGGTGTAATATTTTTAACATCAAAAGGGAGCAGTTCAATACCAGCAAGCTCTAAACCACGTTGGGTAAAGTAATAATCAGTTGTATCTGATCCTTGTACCTTATGCCCCATTTGGTGAAGCATTAAGGCAAGTGCTGACATACCTGATCCTTTTATTCCTATGAAATGGTAAGTTTTTTGTGACATAATTTTTTCAAGTTGTTTTAGCAAAATGTATGGCAACATCGGTTGTCACATCTAGTCTTACTAACTTAACTCTAATCCTTTCTATTACTCCTGAGCAATCAACTGTATTATTTAAGCGTCTCACTACTAGTGCCGTTATTGCGTCGTATCAACCTGTTCATGTTGTTGATGTTTACTTGCAAAATAATCCTCATCAGTTGCTTTAGACAAGATATCACGTCCAGTTTTACTTAGATCAGTAGTAGTTTGTCCTAGCGAATGTTGCGTGTTAGCAACTTTTTTATTGGCCAAGCCTTTAATACCCAATTCGTCTGAATCCGTTCTTTCTAACGGACTAACATATGCTTTGATTGGTTTAGGTTGTACAGCATTTTCACGCGCTCGTTTTCTGGCATCTTCTACCACTGTGGATTTACGTTTTATATTAAAGTCAAGGTTAGTCCGACTTGCTTTACCAAGTGGACGTTTCCCTTCGGTAGTGGGCATTTGACGTCGTGTTTCAAACGTATCTTGGACACTCATGTCTTCACTAATATCAGAATAGCTCTGTGATACTGTATCTTGTTTAACTGATTGTTGGTCAGTTGATATACCAGGATTATTTGTTAATAATTCTTGGTTAGTCATGATCACACGGTTATCTGGTGTTAATACCTGATCATCGGCTATAATAGGAAATTCGATTTTGTTTTTTCTATTTGGATTTTGCATAATAGGCCTAACTTTCATTTTAAACAAAGAAGTCTGTTAATATCAATCTCATCTGTGTGAGTCATCGTATGACTTGATAAGTTAACTTTATCATATCGTGCTACTTCTATAAGTCATGTAAGGTAGCAATTCATATCATTCATTAGACTTGCAACCTCTTTAATATTGTACCAAAAAAGATTAAAATAATCTGCTTTTTTTCTCATCAAATCCCTAAAATAGTCTTCATTTCATCTCTAGAAATTGTATTATCTATCCCACCACCATCTAGTACTGTTGAAACCATATCACGTTTGCTATCTTGTAACATCATGATTTTTTCTTCTATCGTACCTCGAGTAATTAGACGAATGACTTCTACGGTTTTAGTTTGTCCCATACGATGAGCTCTTGAGATAGCCTGCTCTTCAACTGATGGATTCCACCACAAATCAATCAAAATTACAACATCAGCAGATGTCAAATTTAACCCCGTACCTCCTGCTTTCAATGAAATTAAGAAGGCATCCCGTGAGCCGGCGTTAAAAGCTTTAACCATCTTAATTCGGTCTTTAACCGGTGTTGATCCTGTTAGTTGATAGCTAGATATACCAGCTGTTTGAAGTTGTTTTTCAATATGTGGAAACATTTTTCTAAATTGAGAAAAGATTAATGGTCTGTGACCTGCATCTTTGATTTGTTGCAAAAGTTCTGATAAACTTTTTAATTTACCTGAACTACCCGTATAATCATTCATAAACAACGCTGGTGTATCACATATCTGACGTAACCGGGTAATACCTGCTAAAATTTCGATTTTTGAGCGTGAAAATTCATAATCATCCATATCTCTGACCCGATTTTGAATGGCTTCAAGTTGTGCTAAATAAATAATTTTTTGTGCTTCATCTAACTCACTATACTGAATCATTTCCAGTTTTTCAGGTAATTCAAGTAATACATCTTGTTTACGACGGCGCATGACAAAGGGTTGAATCATGCGTGATATTGCCTCGTACTTTAGTTTTCTAAACTGCTTTCTTTCTCCTAAAATACCAGGCATGATGATTTGAAAAATCGCCCAAATTTCATCTACTCTATTTTCGATAGGCGTTCCAGATAGTGCAAATGTGTGTGTTGCATGTAATTGAGATAGCGCTTTATTGGTCTTAGAATTAAAGTTTTTAACAGTTTGTGCCTCATCAATCAACAAATAAGTTAATTGCCGTTTTTTATAGATACTTACATCTTTGAGGAAACTACCGTAACTTGTAATAAATATTTGTGTTTCTTTTTGTGACAATAGCAAATTCCGCTCTTGTTTCGTACCGTTGACGACAACAACTTTTATTGATTCTGCAAATTTAGCAAATTCACTCGACCAATTATAGATTAAACTAGAAGGCGCGACAATCAAGCCAACTTCTCCATTTTTCAGATTACTGGCTAGATAAGTGATGGACTGTAAAGTTTTACCTAACCCCATATCATCTGCTAACACACCCCCCATATTATAAGAGCTTAGCATATTCATCCAGCGTACACCATCTTCTTGATAGGATCTGAGTGTTGCATCTACTTGTTCAGGCTTGGTATAGGGAAAAGTCTCCGGTTCTGTTAAATGTTTATAAAGCGCCTCAAATTTTCTAGAGAAGGTAATACCTGTAAAGTTATCAAAAATTTTAGACAGTTGAAACGCTTTAAAGACTGGTACTGAAATTTTCCCTTGTTCAACTGTTAACATCTCTGGCATATCATGTAAGACACGTTTCACAGCATCAAACTTATCATCTAAAAGCACTAATTTACCAGATTCTGTCACATAGTAACCTGCATTAGCCTGTATTCTAGCCACGAGTTTAGAAAACTCTGTTTCAGAAACTTGGGGGAGTTTAAAACTGATATCTAGTAACCCGCCGTTTTGGTCAACATCGATATCAATCGGATCAGTTAACTGTAGTGCTTGAACTGAATCCGACAGGATTACCTCACCAATCTTAGAAAATTCAGGTAATAGCTGTGTAAAAAATGTATAAATGTCTTGACCCTGGGGCCGATCAATCTTAGTATCAAAGCCAATTGAAAAGCCATACGCTTTTAATAAGTCAAAAATGCGCTGCTCCAAACGTAAATTACGCGAAAAATCAACCATATCTAACGCTTTGAAACTGGTAATTTGAAAATCACCATAATCAAATATGACCTGCAAATTTAAAAACCGGTCCACATCAAACATAAACTTGGGTTTAAACGCACGTATTTTAAACGCTTCAGGTGTATCCACATAGCCAATCGTTTCAAATACTTGGAGCGACTGGGCTAATCTATCCTTATCATCATAATCCAAATGAAGCATTCTTGCGCCATCTGAGGAAGCTTGCAAGGTTGAGAGCAACTTAATGAGGTGACGTTGCGCTGTGTTTAATATATAAAAGACATGATCATAATAGATAATCTCACCCTCAAATAATGGATAATGATTCACTTCTTTCACAATTAACTCAATCACATCATCTAACGGTTTAATTTCAAAATGATATAACTCACCTTCATCACTCAAAGGAAGGACACTAAAATAAGTGATTGGTTTATCTAATAATTTTAGGGTGTAATCCATCTCAGCACAAAGATTTAGTAAATCTGGCACTAAGCCTGCATGAGGTACAAAATATCTGCCCAATTTTCTATATAGGTTAGTCATTGAGATATCATCTTGATTCGGCGTGACCTTAAGTAAATAACTTAAAAAATTGCGACTTACCGTATCAAAACTATCCATCAATAATGTGACCGTGCGTGTCCCACCAACCAGGTAATCTCCTGATTGTTTCAACAGGGAAATAAAATGCGGGATATCCTTGATAATATAAGCTCTACTCGTGTTTGGCAACTTAATCTTTAATGTAAAAACTAAAAATTCTCCAGTATGATAATGGAATAGCTCAGTTAATTGTGCATCGGTAATCTCTAAACATATATTGATTTTACCAACAATACTAGCGTGTTTATCATCATTTATTTTTGAGAGAAAATCAGAAGACGCTAATAGTTCTTTTGATTTTTCAACTTCAGCTGCAAACGCCTTTTTCTCCTCTTTAACTGCTGTGGCATCAGTTTTTTTTAGATACTCCTCAACTGCAGCAATATGTTTACAATACCGTTTATTCTTTTGAAAAACATCACAAAAACACAAGTCATTTTGACCATCTAAGTCATAAACGACTTGCTCCCCATCCACATCTGCCGATAGCTTCATATCTTTGATAGAAACATCTACCATCAATCCTTGTTCAAATATTTCCATACCATCAGCACGAACTCTTGCTGGCATCATACGACTCATCTATTTTGTCCTGTCTTTACATCTCTTTTGGCATTGGCAATGCTAAGTACTTCCTAATAGCATATACTTGACCAATCATCGGAGTTTTCAACATCATCGCCTAGGCCCTAAAATAAACTGGTATCTCTAACCTTTTATCGTCAACATGTTGTTTTTTAAGTTACCTTTAAAAAGTAGTTCAAATTTCGGATTATTATACCATATTTTCTTGAAAATTTCATCTATTTTCTAAAGTTTCCATTGCCTTGACAAATGAGTTAATTAATAAATCTCTATCTATAATCCAACCTGGTCGATCATCTTTTAGATGAACACGATTAGATAAAAAAATAACTGCTTGTTGCGTTTTCAGATTGATCATCAAAAACGTACCAGTATAGCCTGTATGTATTAACCACTGAGAAGATACATCACGCTTATTTGTTTCAACACCTTTTAGTATATCCCAGCTGATACTTCTCATATCTTGAGTCAAACTATAGTCATTAAGCAGTGCCAAATAGCGGTCATCTTCAAAATATGCCTGTGAAAAGCTAACTAAATCATCTAAAGTTGAAAATAAACCGGCGGAACCTGTATGATTACCTAACACACGTGCTTTAGGATCATGAACGACACCTTGAGGAAGATCCCAAGCTGTCGATACTGTATTTTCTGGTGCAACAAAGCCAGTATGTGTCATGTTAAATGGCTTAAACACTTGATCTTGTAAAATATTAGCTAAATCTTTCTGATACATGGTCTCCAACATGAAGCCCAATAAAATAAAATTTACATCGGAATAATGAAATACTTTAGCTGAACTTGCGTCTACTCGGTTAAGCGCTGCTCTCAGGTCACAATAGGATAAGTCATTTCTATTTTTGATAAAAGGATTGATGCCTGATGTATGTGTCACTAATTGTCGAATCGTTAGCTTATCTGCACCTTGCCCTACAAACTCAGGATAATAATCTGTTAACAGTGCATCAAGCGACACTTCCCCAGACAAAATCAAGTTAATCAAAACAGTTCCAGTCCCAACAACCTTGGATACACTGGCTAGATCATATGCCATATCCGGTTTTAATCTCACACTTTCTGGCTTTAATCTCTCATTACCAAATGTGTATTTACTTATCTTTCCTTTGTCGACAAAAGCAAAAGAAGCACCTGGAAAAACTCCAGATGCAATATATGCTTTGATGATATGAATAGGCCCATCTAAAAACGCCTTGGTCATTTAGCGAACCAAATTTCTGTATTTTGCGCATCACTTAAGGTTAAAACTTTAGCTTTTGGATCTACATAATAAGTTAATGATAAGTCATCTAACTGTGCTGCGATCTGCTTAAGATCAACTGCTTTGGATACCTTAAATTCAATAATCTCTATATCCCATACTTCTTCTGGTTTAGACATCAAATCAGGCCCTTGGGCTTGTGTATAGCTGATTGTACCAAAAGGCAAGAAAACACGATTTTCTTCTTGTTTGAGACCAAACCCTTCTGTATAAAAAGCCAAACTTTCCGCAAGGTTAGCTGTTGCTAACTCAATATCACGTATCTTAAGTTCACCATCTTTTGATGCACTAGGTACGACTTCAAATACATCTCCTTCGGGAGATATCTTCTCAAAACCTTCTGTAAATTCTGGACTTTCAAGAACGATTTTTCTTAATTTTTTAACACCATTTACCGCACGTGTTCTCATGCTAGGTGACTCTTCTATAATGAGTACTGCATCATCTATTGTTTTAGCAGTCTTACCCCCTAAAATAGCCAAAGCATTTTCCTCAGAAATAACTTTGAATCCTAATGCTTCTTTATAAAATGTTAAGTTTAACTCTCTATTGTTAACACGAATCACAGGTACCATACCGCTCACATTTTCAAATATCGTCTTCATCTATTTAATCTCAATTCCTTCAGTGGTTTTTTATCTCTAACCATTATAAGCGACAATTACAAATATTACAAAAATTTTGTATGTATTTTATTATTTTATTTTTTAAGTCACAT
>JAKDQI010000091.1 GCA_030454995.1 Pseudolactococcus plantarum
CAAATAATAAGAGGATACTCTCTGAAACTGCTGTTGTCAACTGTCCATTTAGAGATAGCCCAATGCCAAAAGCAGCTTTAAAGTCTAATAGCTTATCTGGGCTTAATGATGCAAATGTGATTTTAAACTGATCTGCTAATAATATATGCCTAAAAAGAGACGCACTGTAAGCACCTGGATAAAACTTGATGATATTTTGACCAATTTCTGGTAATGCGCTCATTGGGATATAAACACCAGACAGAAATCCGGATAAAGTCCCAATAATGGTCCCAAGCGATGTTAAACTCGATCGCTTTTTAATACCACTCAATAATATCAAGCTTAATGCAGCACTGACTAGGCTATTTAAGATAATAGCTAAAACTGTCAGCACTAGTTGGTTTATAGAAAACCCAATCCCATCTACTGCGGTTAAAATACCAAAGCCAATCGCCAGTATTGCAACTTGCATCAGTATACCGATGATGACACTTGAGAAAAAGTAGCCAAGAAATACCGATAGTCTACTTGTTTGCGTCAAACGAAATGCACGCATTCGTCCTGTCGTCTTGTCAACAACTAATTGGGTCATAGCTTGAAAAGTCGTTGTCATCCCTGTAACTGATAGCAATCCTGCAAGCAACCAAATATCAGCAAACTGTGCACCTTCTTTTAGTGATTTAAGTGAGTCAGTATAATTTTGCTTTAAAAAGGCAAAATATAAAACCAGAATAATCAGAGAGGTTAATAGCGAGAAAAAAATCGTTGTTTTCTCTTTAAAATATAAGTTTAAGTTACGACTGATAATGGTTGTCATGATATCATCTCCTTACCCGTTAATGCGACAAATACATCGTTCATCGTGCCTTGTTGATAGCTAAATTTTTCAACAAACGGTTGAATATCACACAATAGTTTGATTGCTGTTTGCGCATTAGGACATGGTAAGCTTAACGGTAACTGCTCATCTTTTAGTCCTAATGTGTCACAAATACTACTTAAATCTCCTGATTCGATTGTTAATATTTCTTGTGTATAGCGGTATATCAGCTCTTTTGCAGACCCATTAGCAATAATCTCACCACCATTAATGATATATACATTGTCAGCAACATTTGTCTCTTCCAAGTAATGCGTAGTCAAAACAATCGTCATGGCTTCTTTTTTTTGCATGTTTTGCAAAACTTTCCAAATAGCCAGTCGTGTCTGAATATCTAAACCAGTTGTTGGCTCATCTAAAAACAGAATCTCCGGTTGGTGCAAAACACTTACCGCAATATCCACTCGTCTCTTTTGCCCCCCAGATAACTGACTCACTGGTTGTTTTAAAATCCCTGTCAGACTAGTTAAGGCGATGACCTCATCAATATGTTCTTGAGATATATGCTTGTACAAACCAGCTTGAATAGACAGATTATCTTTTACACTCAATGCTTCGTCTAACACACTGTTTTGAAAAACAATGCCAATTTTTGGTCTCACTTGTCTCAAATGATCTTGGATAGCTATCCCATCATAATAAATATCGCCACTCGTTGCTTGCGTTAGCGTTGAAAGCATGGCTATGGTTGTTGACTTCCCTGCCCCATTAGGACCTAAAATCGCCGTAAAACTACCTTTTTCGATTACCAAATCAACTTGATTGACAACTTGTTTCGTTCCGTACGTTTTGGATAACTTTTTAACAACTAATACTTTTTCATTCATCACTATCACTCCTTTTAACACTATGTTGATGCCAGTTTATCAAAGTCTAGTGCCAAAAAATAGAGCCGATGACCTAAGGAGTCAAAATTGCTTACTAACATGCAGTAACATTACCTGACTAAGTCCCTTTTACAGCTTTAAGATACAAAAAAGCCACAATCTGAGTTGCGTCTTTTTTGCTGATATGTATAGATACAATGCTGTCACTTTAGATCATCCGATTTTTCTGCATCCTTTGCAGCTTCTTTCAAAATTTCTAACTGTTGGTTCATTTTTCTTGCAGTCTGGCTATTTAATTCATAATTAGCAAAAATTAGTCCTAGAGTTAACACCCCTGACATGACTAAATCCAGTATGGATAATTCCCAACCAAATAACTTACTACCTATGTAGACAATACCTAATACACCAAATACCGTCAATATATTGCCAAAGTCAGTCGGAACATAGTATAAAAACATGTTACAAAAAAGAGTACATGCTGCACATACAACCATTAATGACAGAATGGCAGCATTATTATACACAACACCTGATAACATATTGACAAACATCATCACAAATGTCGCCATTGAAAAAGTCGCAAAGTGGACCACAAGTTTTTGCTTCATAATTACCTATCCTTTCATTCCTAAAATTCTTTTTAATGCTGGCACATAGTTCCGTGAAATCTTGACACGTTCCTGATTTTCAAGTTCTGCCTCAAATCGACCACTTAAGGTCGGATAGATCACATGAATCTGCTTGACATTCAAAATCATTGATTTGGAAATCCTTAGAAATTGATGCGTGGATAATTTTTCTTCTAATTGATAAAGTTTTTCTCTGACTTCAAACACATCATCTTTTGTATAGGCAAAGGTTTTTTTATCTACTGATTCAAAATACAAAATATATTTTGGGAATACTCTATAATTTTTGTCACCTTTATGTACGATCATCTCAAGCAACTTATCTGTTTTCAATCGATTAAATAACTCCTGGTGATCAGCAGTTAATTCATGGAGTTGAAAGATAATCTGCTCAGTTTTTGTTTTTGGGATCATCTCTAGTTTAATTTTCAAAAAATCACCTCTAATCCGTGAGTTTATATGAGTGAGTTAGTCAAAGGCTGATTAAAAAAGACCCTACAATAAAGTAGAAGGATCTTTTTAACTTGTTTATCTCTCAACAAAAGGTTTATCAGATAAGACAACATCTGGATATTTATCTGCAAACCATCGTTCTGCAAATTGATTCTCAAATAAGAATAATGGGTTGTCAAATCGATCTCTTGCTAAGATATTTCTTGAACTAGACATCCGTTCATCTAAATCATCTGGCGAAATCCAACGAACAGTTTTTTTACCCATTGGCGTCATGACTACCTCTGCGTTGTATTCTCCGACCATCCGATGTTGGAAAACTTCAAACTGAAGTTGACCAACAGCACCTAACATATACTCACCCGTTTGATAATTTTTATAGAGCTGAATCGCACCTTCTTGAACCAATTGTTCTATTCCTTTATGGAAAGATTTTTGCTTCATAACATTTTTAGCCGATACTTTCATAAACAACTCCGGTGTAAAAGTTGGCAATGGCTCAAACTCTATTTTTAGAGACCCAGTTGTTAATGTATCACCAACTTGGTAGGTACCCGTATCATAGACACCAATGATATCACCTGCGACAGCATTTTCTACATTTTCTCTAGATTCAGCCATAAATTGCGTGACATTACTCAATTTGACTGCTTTACCTGTACGTGCTAATTTGATCGACATACCACGCTCAAACTCACCTGAGATGATCCGTACAAATGCGATACGGTCACGATGTCGTGGGTCCATATTGGCTTGTATTTTAAATACAAATCCTGAAAACTCTGGAATAGTAGGTAATACAACATCGCTCGTTAGTGTTTTGTGACCTTGTGGTTCTGGCGCATAGCTCAAAAAAGAATCTAGAAAAGTCTGCACACCAAAGTTTGTTAAGGCAGAACCAAAGAATACAGGTGTTAGATCCCCAGATAACACAGCTTCTGCGTCAAACGGGTTCCCAGCCTCTGTCATTAACTCGATATCTCCTTTTGCTTGTTGATAAAAAGGATTTTGAGCAAAAACAGCTTCACCTTCATCAAAATCAACAAAACGTGTGTCTCCTTTATAAAGCTCTAAGCGCTTATTATGCATATCATAGAGACCTTCAAAGTTTTTACCCATACCAATCGGCCAATTCATAGGTGTTGATAAGATACCCAAAACATCTTCGAGTTCTGCAAGCAAATCAAGCGGTTCACGCCCATCACGGTCAAGTTTATTAATAAATGTAAAAACAGGAATCCCACGTTGTTTGACAACCTGAAATAGTTTTTTCGTTTGAGCTTCAATCCCTTTAGCACTATCGATTACCATAACTGCAGCATCTACGGCCATCAATGTACGATAAGTATCCTCAGAGAAATCCTCATGTCCTGGGGTATCTAAGATATTAACCCGTTTGCCTGCATAATCAAATTGCATAACAGAAGACGTCACAGAAATTCCACGTTGTTTTTCGATGTCCATCCAGTCAGATTTGGCAAAATGTCCTGTTTTTTTACCTTTTACAGTTCCTGCTTCTCGGATTTCTCCACCAAAATAAAGTAATTGTTCAGTTATTGTCGTCTTACCAGCATCCGGGTGACTGATGATGGCAAAAGTACGTCTACGCTTAATTTCTGTTTCTAATGTCATGTATCTTCCTTTTAAAATGCGACTACTGTGGTGCGCAAAGCGCAACGATAGCAACATATTTTACTCAATAAATTATATTATATCATACTTATATATGTGTGTTTGTAATAATCTGTAATGTTTTGTCATAAAAGTTTCATGTTATTTTCATATTCCACTGATAAATCTCTGATAGAATAGTGTTCATGAAAACATTTAATCTTAAGCAGTCTAACTTGACTGCGAAACTCTCTAAAAAATCTGTAGCTATCTTAGCTACTTCACTCCTGGGTGCTGGGCTTTTTGCTACAGCAACAACAGCAAGTGCTGACCAAGTCAAATACACTGTCCAATCAGGGGATACATTATCTCAGATCTCAAATAAATTTTATAATGATCAAACACATATCCAAAGTATTGCGCAAGCAAACAACATTGGTAATATCGGCTTGATCTATGTTGGTCAAACTTTGACTATCGATACAGACGCAAAAGCTAGCAATACTGCTCAAGCTTCAAATACACCAACACCTGCTGCTCAACCAACACAAGTTGCTCCTGCTGCTCCTGCTGCAAGCACACAATCAAGTTCAGCTACAATCTCTACTGGTAATGGATTTACCGCAAATTCAGCTAAAGAAGCTGTCGCTATGACTGAATCAGGCGGGTCTTATACTGCTCAAAACGGCCAATATTATGGTCGCTACCAGTTGACATCTTCTTATCTTGGCGGTGATTTTTCACCAGCAAATCAAGAACGTGTTGCAGATAAATATGTTGCAGAACGCTACGGTTCATGGGAAGCTGCTTGGCAGTTCCATTTGTCACACGGTTGGTATTAATTTAAGATAATAACATTAAAAACACCTAAAAAAAGCATAGCACATTTAAGTGCTATGCTTTTTTATTTCTAATTTTAAACATCAAAACTTTTCTACAGCACCTACTGAAGATAGTCCATCAACTAATTTTCAAGTGGTTATCTGTTTACGTTTACTTATAGCGCTTTAACAATATCTGAGAGATGCATTGAATTACTACCTTTTAGTAACAGCTGATCATTTGGCAACAAGTCCTTTGATAACGCTTCTTGAAGGTCAGAAAATTCATCTGCTTGCGCATCTTTTCTAAAATACTTTACGGCACCTGATGGAAACTTAGCTTTAGCAAGCGCTGCTAATGCAAGCATCTCCTCACCATATAAATAGACTAAGTCCAGTTTTGTAGGGTCAAGTGCTGTAATCATATCACGATGGAGCAGAGCAGATTGTTCTCCTAACTCTTTCATATCCGCTAATACTGCAATTTTTTTCCCTCCAAGAGGGGCATCAATTGTTTGAAATGTTTCTAAAATCAAACGCATCGCAGTCGGATTGGCATTGTACACATCTGATAAAACATCAGCACCATTTGAGGCTTTTAACCATTCAACACGATTCTTAGTCAGGACTAGGTTTTTTAAGGCAAACTTGATATTAGATGGGGTTACTTTTTCAAGCTTACCAACATAAGCTGCAACCATCGCGTTAGTTGCATTAAATTTCCCGGGAATGGGAATCGTTAATGACTCATCTAAAAAATTCACCCTAAAAGTTAATTTATCTCGATACTCACAAAGCTCAATGATATGAATATCTGAACCTGCACCAAACCGTGTATTTTTTTGGTCTGCTGGTAAATAAGCGTCAATGATTTTATCTGCTGGCGCGATTAACTCTCCACCAGGAACTAGTCCGTCTATAATCTGCATTTTGCCTTCAGCAATTTTTTCTCTTGTACCAAAAAATTCTAAATGACTTTCACCTATCAAGGTAATGACCGCAAGTTTTGGTTTTGCAAGAGTAGACAAAAGATGAATATCCCCCATATGATCTTGTCCCATTTCTAGAACCAGTTTTTCGGTGTCATCTGGCATATGGAGTACAGTATAAGGTAAACCAATCTCATTATTATAGTTTCCTTGCGTTTTATATGTTTTATAAGTGGTTGCAAGAATTTGTGCCATCATATCTTTAGTAGTAGTCTTTCCATTACTACCAGTGATCGCAATAACATCAACACCTGTCTTTTGTAGATAGTAACTCGCTAATGCTTGAAATGCTAATTCAGTATTATCAACTAAAATGTGGGGATGTAAACTATTTTTTTCAGAAAATGTGATCACAGCACCATTATCAAAGGCTACGTCAATAAATTCATGACCATCACGTGCACCTTTAAGTGGCAAAAAAATATCGCCTGATTTAATCAAACGGCTATCAAACTCGATATTAGCTAAAGCTTGATTTGGATAAATAGTGACATCGTTTTTTGCTTGCACAACTTTAGCAATTTCATGTATTGTTAACTTCATTTGTCTACCTGATTCCTTTTCATATTTTATATTTTATCAAAAAAAAGAAGAGATTACTCGCTTTACTTGTGATTTCCTGATTAAGCAGCCCTTTATCATAACCAATCAAATTATAACAATCCCTTTTTACAGAAATTTTACAGAAAACTTACATTTATGATCAATGAATCGTGTTAGACTATTAAGTGAGATGGCCACTCATACAATATACAATACACTATTAAACTTATAAAAAGGAGATTGCCAAATGGCACTCACACAACCACAAGCTAAATCACAAGCTCGTTTTAAGATTGAGCATATCGTTTTAGGCATTGTTATCCTGTTACTTATCATAGGTGCATTATTTGATAAACCTATCTCACAAACAATTATGGATCAAAACTCTTATTTTGGAACACTATTTCAAAATTATAGCTTAGTTTTTCCAGCGATTATCATCTTCATGTCAACACAAGTTTTCTTTTATCGTATCCAACAATCAAACGTGGATGCTATCGGTAAATTTGCAGTCATGTTTTTAACACTAGTTGTTGCAATATATGAAACTTGGCAAACTGTTAAAATTGCGCTTATTTATACAATCTCTTCACTAAATAATATTAAAAACAAAGCACCTATTGGTGCCGCTAATAATGATAATGGTAAACATGCTGCACTACCTACTTGGTATATGCCAACATTAGTCATCATAACAATTATCTTAGTCATCGCCGGATTAGCTTTATGCTACAAATGGCTTGCTACAAAAGATGAAGCAGAAATGCAACGCTTAACTTATGTTGCATTAGCAGCTGCTCTTACTGTATTAGCAGCAGATACTATCGTCAACACAATGAAGGATTTCTGGGGACGCTTTCGTCCATACGAAATGAAGAGTGATTGGTCAAACTTCACTTCTTGGTTACACGTTAATGGTCAAAATGGACATAAATCTTTCCCATCAGGTCATTCACAAGAAGCATGGATTGCACTTCTTTTACCTTTATTTGTCTCACCCAAACTAGGTCAAAAACGTCGTAATACTTTTATATTTGCGGTTGTATTTGGTTGCTTAGTAGCTCTATCTCGTCTTCGACTAGGTGCTCACTTCCTCAGCGATGTGACAATGGGATCTTTTATCTCAATCCTAGTTATCTATGTTATGGCACGTATCCTCAATGAAAAACTCATGGGAGATCCGTTAAACAATATCAACTAAAGCAAAAAACCGTTGTCTCAATAGACACGGTTTTTTTTGCGTATATTTTAAAAAATGCCAACAAAACGCCAACGTTTGTTCCTACTTTCTAACTCATGATACTAGAAACTCTTGACTTACATACTAATATCCGAACTT
>JAKDQI010000092.1 GCA_030454995.1 Pseudolactococcus plantarum
AAATAGATTAAAATTCTACGTTTGTTACTCTAAAAACTTGACTTAACGTCATAGTCAGTTAGTTTTCCAAATTGATTAGGTGTAAAATACGTGATATAAGAAATAAAGGTTAGTCATAATAAGTATATAACTCTATCTGATTATAAAATGGTACTTTATACACTAAAAAAAGTATATAAAGTATTTGTAAACTTCTTTTCAGCATATATTAGGTAAGGATAGTGACAAACTCTCGTAGTTTTAAGTTAATCTTTTTTTAGCAAAAAAAAACCAGTATACATTACCTATACTAGGTATTAGAAATCAAAGTGTTATAATTAAAAGCAAACAGCGTTTGATCCTAATTCGGCTGTAAAAAAACAATAGGAGAATCATGATGAACTATATTTTAATAACTTAGAAACTATGCTGTACACGATAACATATGTTGTATTTAAGCATCGTTTTTTTATGTCCACTTAACTGTTAATGATTGTATAAAAAAGAAAAGGTAATCAAACATGAACCACATTATATCTAAAAACATTTTTCAAGTTCCAAAGTTAGATGCAAAGCTTATTTCGGTTTCCGCTTTACTGCTTGCTATGGATGTCATTTTTTATAAAATTTCAATTGGTCCCGCGTTCGCCCCAGTTACATTTGGATTTATTTCAATGGCTTTAATGGGTTATATTTATGGGCCTATTTGGGGCGGAGTCCTTGAAATGATATCAAATATGCTTTGTTTTACTGTGTTTGGCTCAGGATCATTCCAAATCGCTTTTCTAATTGCTGCTTTCTTGGGAGGATTCATTAATGGCGTATTCCTCTATCGTAAAAAAGTAAATGTTTTCTCTGTCATTTTAGCTCAGTTAATCATTATGATACCGATCAGTTTATTACTTAATTCATGGTTGATGTCTATTTTATTCAACACTAATTTCCAAGCCATTTTTTGGAACAGATTATTTAGAAATATCGCCCTAATTCCTATTCAAATCATTATCATTATGATCATATTTACCGCTTTAGAGAGAAGACGCGTATTCAAAACTTTAAAACTTTGACCATCATAAAGTCACAGTATAACTTAAGTAATAAAATTTATTTGTATTAAAAAAACGCTCAACGGCGTTTTTTTTGATTTCATTTTTTGAAATAACTGATTTTACTTGCTCTACCTATTATGAGTTGGCACTTGTTCTCCAAATTTGTAGAATTGGGATTTATCAGAAAAGTCAGCCATATACGAGCCGTTTAGGCCTGCTTTTTGACCGATCACACTCAACCGAATCGTCAGTTTTTCTTCTTCAGAAGAAAAGCTAATTTTTCCTGTAGAAGCTGTAATCCGAATATATTGAATTAATCTATTGATCAATCTCTCAGGATGTTTTTCTGTATCAAGTTTTTGATTAACTTTTAATAATACGTCAAGAATATCTAACAGCTCACTCGATTTTGTATCACGTTTTGCTAACTGATTATATAGATCAATGACAATTTCTTTTTCTAACTGATTCATAATTTTTCAACCCCAACTATTTTTATTCCTGCATATTATTAAAACACTATCATTAAAAAAAGTAAACCGATAACTGGCGATATGTCCAGTTTAAGATGGTCGTTTCCAGTTGACTATTTTAAAAAAACTAACCCTTTTCACACTGTTAGTTTCTCAGATGATTACTGATTACGTTTTGCTGCTTGTATAATTTTTAATGCACGTTTACGTGTTTTTATATTCGGACTTTTTAAACGTCGATAAGCACTAGATAAATCATTTCTTTCCATAATGTTCCTTACTAGACCTCACTAGGTCCTAAATTTCACCAACTTGCCTTTTTGACACCAGGTATTTTACCTTCATGAGCTAGTTTTCTAAAATTAATTCTAGACATGCCAAATTTTCGCATATACGCTCGTGGTCTACCGTCTATATTATCTCTCAATCGCATTCTGTTTGGATTAGCATCTCTGGGTATTTTTCTAAGTGCTTCATAATCACCTGCTGCTTTTAACTCCCGTCTGAGATCAGCATATTTTTCCACAAGTTTTTTTTGTTTTTCAAATTTTGCAATTTTTGATTTCTTTGCCAAAGTATTCTCCTTTTTTCAACAATTATTTAGTTAACCAGTTAAGTATATACCATTTTTTCATTATAGTCAACCAGTTAACTAAATAATAAGTTTTTAAGAAAGAGATCGTCAATAGTATTCGTTTATAAAAAAGAAACATGATTTTTCAACTCATGTTTCTTGTATTTAGTGTTTTAATTCATTCATATCCCCAGCATAAGCCTTACTATCTTCGTAAGCAGCTAAGGTTTTTAGTCTAGCTGTCTTATGTACAACTATAGGATGTGGATAATCTTTACCTAACACAACACCGTATAGGCTCTCGTCTAGCTCCGTCATTTTCCATGGCTGATGAATTAATTCATCTGGTACCTCTTTCAATGTTGGTAGGTAGGTTCTGATAAAGTCTCCAGAGGCATCAAATTTTTCAGACTGAGTCACAGGGTTAAAAATTCTAAAGTAAGGGACTGCATCTGTACCTGTACTTGCTGCCCACTGCCATCCCCCGATATTACTTGCAGGTGAATAATCGATGAGCTGTTGTTGAAAATATTTTTCTCCTTTGCGCCAGTCAATCAAAAGATCTTTAATCAAAAATGACGCCACGATCATTCTCAGTCGATTATGCATCCAACCTGTTTCATTTAGTTGTGCCATAGCAGCATCTATGATTGGGTATCCGGTTTGTCCTTGGCACCATTTTTGAAAGTCTGTTTCTGATTTGTTCCAGTTGATGTGTTGAAACTCTTTTTTGATAGATTCAGTTTTTTGATTGGGATTTTCTTTATAAATCAGATTGTAAAAATCACGCCAGCACAACTCTTTTTGAAATGTTTGTTTACCGATACTATTTTCTGCTAACGCTATCATTGACCAGACCGTCCGAATCGAGAGTTCACCTGTTCTAAGATACGGTGATAATAGACTTGTCCCGCTAACTGCTGGAAAATCTCGATTGGTTTCATAATCAGCCAAGTGATTACTGGTGAAAGCCTTAAATCGTCTTTTTGCTGCTTTTGACCCTAGTTCATAAAATGGTTTTTGGGGTAAACTAGCACATAAGTTTGCAAATTCCGCTTCATCTTTTGGAAATAGCTCATCTTTGACGACGATAGATGGGACCAGTGATACCTGAAGCGGTGTTGGTTTAATCATCTCTTTCCACCGATTATAGTAGGGTGTAAACACTTTATAAGGCTGACCACTTTGAGTTTTGATTAAGTCTGCATGATGCATGTAATGGTCCTGATAAGCATGAACTTTGATGTCATTTTTTACAAAAAAATCTGCTATATCTTGATCTCTTTGTAAGCCAAACCCAGACTCATCTGCGTTATAGTAGATATGCGCCCATGATGGAACTGCTGCTTTTAATCTCGTAAAACACGCGCGGATATCGCCATAGAGAATCTGAAGATGCATCTGCTCATTCACTTGGGTTTGGAAAAATTGTACTGCCTGAAAAAAGGCCTGATGATTAAAACTATGATCAATAAATTGCGTTGGATTAACATGAAATAGTAAAATCAAATTTTTAGAGGTTTTCATGGCATGATACAGCGCCGTTTGATCTTCTAATCTTAAATCATGACGAAACCAGATTACGTCTGTCATTATAATTGCTCCTTTTATCGTATTAATTATTGTTTATTTTATAGCATCCCATAGTCTGCTCTTATACAATACTTCGTATCTGTTACTTACCTAAATATAAAACAGGATGAAACCCCTTACAACGAGTGATCTTTAATCGTTATATAACACTTTTGAACAGTAACAGCTGGCTATTTCAATTAACATAGCCATCATGCCGCAGCAACTGAATCCGGCTAAATTAAAGTTGTATTACAAAAATATAAGCGTATAATAAATTTGTAATTAAATATTGATTAAAAAACAAGGTTCGTATGATAAACCTGAGCCAAAAGTGAAAGGAAGAAATTATGTCAAAAGTAGTAATTGTTACAGGAGCCGCACAAGGAATTGGTCTTGCTATCGCAAAGCGACTTTATGCTGATGGCTTTAAAGTAGCTGTTTTAGATTACAATGAAGCTGTTGCACAAAAGGCTGCAACTGAACTAGGTGAAGATGCTTTTGCGATTACAGCTGATGTGTCAAATCGTGAACAAATCATCACAGCCTTTGACGCTGTAGTTGACCAATTTGGTGACTTAGATGTTGTTGTGAACAACGCAGGTATTGCACCGACTACGCCGATTGAAACTATCACACCTGAACTGTTTCACAAAGTTTATGATATTAATGTTGGTGGTGTGCTTTGGGGCACACAAGCAGCCACAGCAATTTTCCGTAAACTAGGACACGGTGGTAAAATTATTAATGCAACATCACAAGCGGGTATTGTCGGTAATCCAAATCTCATGTTATATAGCTCTTCCAAATTTGCAGTACGTGGTATGACTCAAATCGCAGCTCGAGATCTAGCAGAAGAGGATATTACAGTGAATGCTTTTGCACCAGGGATTGTCAAGACACCAATGATGATGGATATCGCGCATCAAGTTGGTAAAAATGCTGGTAAAGATGACGCGTGGGGGCTTAATACTTTTGCCAAAGATATTGCTATGAAACGTTTATCTGAACCAGAAGATGTCGCTAATGTTGTGGCATTCCTTGCAGGACCTGACTCAAATTATATCACTGGCCAAACCATCATCGTTGATGGTGGTATCCAATTCCATTAATATAAACCCAAGTAAAAAGACGACGCATATCCGATTATATGGCTTAAGTCGTCTTTTTATCTACCCGGAGTTACCTATTTTTGTTCGCGGTCGTCAAGCTGCTGTTTGAGCTCACTCAGAACCTTATAAATTTTAGGAATATAGTAAATGAGGACAAACATCGTTGCCAAAATTGACCCATACATTAAGAAACTAATATATAACATTGTTTCAGCCATCATCCCTCTCCTTTATCATCCCACATCACTTAATTCGCGGTAGTTGATAACCTAAGCTTAGTCAAATTCTCACGTTTTTAAAACTTTATGATTAGTTTTAGTTTAACACAAATGCAAGTGTTTTTCTAATCATTTCCTTATAATATACACCAGATTAAAGATTACTCAAGACATACCAGTATCAGGTAACACTCAAAAACAGGTCACTAATTGACCTCCAACCAATCGCGAGCGATTTAGTCAGCAAAAAAAACTATGGCGTTAGCAATAGCTTTTTTACTTTATTTCAATGTCTACAGTCTTTTAACACTAGCTTACTTATTGATATCTTTATGATTAAAAATCATGTTTAAAATAATTGCGACTAATGTTGCCATGACAATCCCATTGTTTAAAAACATAGATAATGTACTTGGTAGACCTTGGAACAGCGTCGTGTTATTAAATCCAACACCTGTTGCAATGGACAATCCTGCAATCAATAGATTGTGTTCATTTTCAAAGTTAACACGACTCAGCATGCGAATCCCTTGAATCGTCACCATACCAAACATGACAAGCATAGCACCACCCAATACTGGGCTCGGGATAATTTGGGCACACGCACCAATTTTGGGGAGCAACCCTATCAATACTAGAAAACCTGCAGTATAGAAAATTGGACGACGTGTTTTGATACCTGATAATTGGACTAAACCTACATTTTGTGAAAACCCTGTATATGGGAAGGTATTAAAGAGACCGCCTAGTGCCACGGCAAATCCTTCTGCACGATACCCATTTCTTAAGCGTGTTTCACTAATTTCTTCACCAGTAATATCTGAAAGAGCTAAGTAAACACCTGTAGATTCAACCATAGAAACTAATGAAATAATCGTCATCATCAAAATTGATGAAAAATCAAATATTGGTTTACCAAAGAAAAATGGCGTTGGAATATGTACAATTGGTGCTTGCGCAATCGGTGATAAATCAACAATTCCCATAAACCCAGCAATTACCGTACCAATGATAAGACCTATCAAAATCGCTATTGAGCGTATAAAGCCTTTTGTTAGCGCATGGATGATTAAGATAATCAAAACCGTAATCAAGGCCAGCAATACACTTGATAGTTGTGGTTTTGCAACGTTATTGCCCATATTGCCAACAGCTACTGGCACTAAAGTTAGACCAATAGTTGTAATCACACTTCCGGTTACGAGTGGTGGAAAGAATTTTCGAATTTTGGAAAATATACCTGAAATAAGGATAACAATAATACCTGATACGATAATCGACCCAAAGACAGCACCCGACCCTAATTTAGCGCCGATAATAGAAAGTGGTGCCACACATTGGAAGGCAACGCCTAAAACTACTGGTAGACCAATACCAAAATATTTATTCACCTGTAGTTGTAAGAATGTCGCCACACCACACATAAAAATATCCGTTGAAATCAGATAAGTGAGTTCTTTAGCAGAGTAGCCCAGTGCACCAGCTATCATGATTGGTACTAAGATAGAGCCCGAATACATGGCTAGAAGATGTTGAAGTCCTAAAACAGCAGACTTGCCGTGTGTCATTTCTTGATGTTGATTGTTCATTATAAATCTGCCTCTCCAAATATGACTTGACCTTGATCAAATCCTGCAACCCTTGCTAAACTATAGACAGGTACACCTGCCTCCTCAACCAGTGCACGCCCTGTTTGAAATGATTTTTCAATCACAATCCCAACACCTGCAACCTCACAACCGGCTGTATTTAAAATACTAATCACCCCTAGTGCTGCTTGACCATTCGCCAAAAAATCATCGATGACTAGCACTTTATCATTTTCTGATAAAAATTTTTGAGAAATTTGAATCGTTGAGGTTACCTTTTTCGTAAATGAATAAACATCTGCTGTCAGCAAATCATCAGTCATCGTGACATTTTTTGCTTTTTTAGCAAAAATCATTGGAATACCCAACTCCTCAGCAACATAAGCAGCAGGTATATTACCACTAGCTTCTATCGTCACTATTTTTGTAAGTCCAACAGTTTTAAATTTCTCAGCAAAGACTCGACCAATTTCACGCATCAGTTTTGGATCAACTTGATGTGTCAAAAAGCTATCCACTTTTAGAATATCTTCCCCTAAAACTGTACCATCTTGCTTAATTCTTGCGATTAAAGATTCCATATCCAACTTTCTAGAAATAAAAAAAACTTCACGCCAAAACGCAAAGAGACTAACTCTTTGCTTATTGTTTGACATTACGGTGTCAAGTAGAGACGCTCGACCAATTTCGAGCATAAATAAGCTATTATGTTATAAAAAAACAGGCTAAAAAGCCAAGAATGCCAGAAATCAGAATCGAACTGACGACCTTCACCTTACCATGGTGCTGCTCTACCGACTGAGCTATTCCGGCAACTTTTTAACACTGACAGTCAAAGCGCTATAACTTTGACTGTTACTGCCGATTGTAGGGATCGAACCTGCGACCTGCTCGTTACGAGTGAGCTGCTCTACCAACTGAGCTAAATCGGCTAAGATAACCTCGTTTATGAGTTCATGTACTGTTGCGATGGCTAGTTTACCACTGACAACTCATGACACAAACAAAACTTACCAATCTATTCTATCTAAATTTGATCTTTTTTACAAGAATTACGACATCAAAGTGACATAAAATTGTCTATTTTTTGTGTTTGTCTTAATTGTGCTCCTATGAAAGATCCAGCATCTGCAAAGGTAACTTGTGGTAACTGCTCTTCATTTATGTCAAGCATTAGTTGATAATTATCTTCATCAACTAATTTGATATAGTCAAATAAAACAAGAACCTGTACAAAAATATCTGGCTTTTTATTTTTGACAATATCTTTTTTTAAAAATTTTAAGAGAAAAG
>JAKDQI010000093.1 GCA_030454995.1 Pseudolactococcus plantarum
ACATTCAAACGGAAGATAAGTCAAAAAATAGTATGATATAATATTAGTATGAATATGGAAAAAATTGAAAAAGCTTTTGGTATTGTGCTAAGCCATGTACATGCATTAGAAAGCCATTTGGCGACACATTTTTATGAGGCCCTAATTGAACAAAATGCGAGTTATACAGGCAGCAATGCCGTTCCTGATTTGGCGCTTGATCAAGAGGCACTACGTGACTTGCATCTGACGAAACAAGAATGGCAAAAAGTTTACCAGTTTGCACTAATTAAGGGTGCAAAAGAGATGCATCTCCAAGTAAACCACCAATTAACACCAGATGCGATTGGTTATATCGTTAATTTTATGATTGAAACGCTATATACGGCTCCTGCACTTTCTATCTTAGAGCTTGGGTCTGGTACTGGTAATTTGGCTGAGACAATCCTAACAGGTATTCAGGACAAAACGATAGTCTATACTGGTTTTGAAGTTGATGATTTAATGATTGATCTAGCAGCAAGTATTGCAGATGTCATGCAAACGAATGCAAAATTTCTACAGATAGATGCCGTTAGGCCACAAGTTATCGACCCAGTGGATTTATTAGTATCAGATTTACCAATAGGGTATTATCCCGATGATGCCGTTGCCAGACGTTCAGTACTTGCTAGTCAGGTTGAGCATACTTATGCACATCATTTGTTGATGGCACAAGGTGTTAAATATCTAAAATCAGATGCTTATGCGATCTTTATTGCACCAAGTAATTTATTATCTAGTGATCAATCTGATTTATTAAAAAGTTGGTTAAAAGATTATGCTCGTGTAGCTGCTGTGATTACCTTGCCTGAGGATATTTTTACAGCTAACAATCAAAAAGCAATTTTTATTTTACAAAAATGTGCACAGGGGAAAGCACCATTCGTCTTTCCTCTAGTCAGTCTAACAGATCCGTTAGTTGTGAAAGCTTTTATGGAACAATTTAGATTAAATATGGTATAATTTACTAGAAAACGTTTTCAAAAAATGTTACTGTAAATGAGTAAGAGTAAGTCAGGAGAAAGAAACATGTCAAAAACAATCGCGATAAATGCTGGTAGCTCAAGTTTAAAATGGCAATTATATGAAATGCCTGAAGAGGTAGTGATTGCCAAAGGGCTGATCGAGCGTATCGGCCTTGCGGATTCTGTATCTACCGTCAGTTTTGAAGGTGATAAGCACGTTGTTGTAAAAGATATTCATAACCATACAGAAGCTGTTTCTATTTTGATGAATGATTTGAAATCTTTGAAAATTATAGAACATTTTTCAGAAATATCTGGGACAGGTCATCGTGTCGTTGCTGGTGGAGAACTTTTCAAATCTTCTGTTTTAATTACTGATGAAATTGCTAAGCAAGTAGAAGAATTGAGTGATCTTGCACCGCTACATAATCCTGCAAATGTCGCAGGTATTCATGCGTTTCGTGCGCTCTTACCAAATGCGACACACGTTGCTGTATTTGATACTGCTTTTCATACAACGATGCCACCTGTTGCGTTTCGTTATCCAGTACCAAACGATTATTATGAAAAATATGCTGTTCGGAAATATGGGGCACATGGTACAAGTCATATGTACGTCGCACAAAAAGCAGCCGAATATCTTGGTCAAACCCCTGAATCTCTGAAACTAATTACTGCTCATATCGGTAACGGGGTTAGCTTAACTGCTGTTGATGGTGGTAAATCAGTTGATACCTCTATGGGCTTTACACCGCTTGCAGGTGTCATGATGGGGACACGTACTGGTGAGTTAGATGCGTCTGTTATTCCTCATATTATGGCTAAAACAGGTATTTCGGATGTAGCTGAAGTGATTGATATCTTTAATAAAAAATCAGGATTAGCTGGTATTTCAGAGATTTCATCTGATATGCGTGATATCATCAAAGGCCGTGAAACAGGTGATGCTAAAGCTACGCTTGCTTTTGATATGTTCGTTAACCGTATCCAAAAATATATTGGTCAGTATCTAGCTGTCTTAAATGGAGCAGATGCGCTTATTTTTACGGCAGGTATTGGTGAAAATTCAGCAGAGGTTCGAGATGCTATCGTATCTGGTTTATCATGGTTTGGATTAGATATCGACGAAAGTAAGAACGTTGTAGGCGCTGATGGTGTTATTTCTACACCAAATGCCAAAGTGAAAGTGCTTGTTATCCCAACGGATGAGGAGTTAGTCATTGCACGTGATGTAGATAAATTTAAATAATGACTGTACCATTGAGACTATCTAGTTGCTGTTTTCTAGATAGTTTTTTTATGGCTAGGGGCGATCAGAGTTGCTAAGTAGCCTATCTACCTACAAAAAATATGTCAAATAAATAAAGAAAAGCAGCAGGACCATTTAAAAAATATAAGAAATTATGGTAAAATAGGTAAGATAATGTTTAAATGCAGTAGTAATGAATGAAAGGTGAATTATGTCTCAAGTAAAATATAAACGAGTACTTATTAAACTTTCCGGCGAAGCGCTTGCTGGAGAACGAGGCGTTGGTATCGATATTGCCACGGTTCAAGAAATCGCCAAGGAGTTAAAAGAAGTTCATGATCTAGGCATAGAGATTGCCTTAGTTATTGGTGGTGGAAATCTTTGGAGAGGTGAAGCAGCAGCAGCAGCCGGTATGGAACGTGTACCAGCTGACTATACAGGGATGTTAGGAACTGTCATGAATGCACTTGTTATGGCAGATGCGCTTGAACGTGAGGGTGTCATCACACGTGTACAAACCGCCATTAATATGCAACAGTTAGCTGAGCCATATGTACGTGGGCGTGCTTTGCGTCATCTTGAGAAAGATCGTATTGTCATATTTGCAGCAGGAACTGGATCACCTTACTTTTCAACAGATACAACTGCAGCACTTAGAGCAGCAGAAATCGGTGCAGATGCAATCTTGATGGCAAAAAATGGTGTTGATGGCGTCTATAACGATGATCCTAGAACCAATACCGCAGCGATTAAATTTGAAGAATTAACACATCTTGACGTATTAAAACAAGGCTTGAAGATTATGGACTCAACAGCATCAAGTCTATCTATGGATAACAATATTGATCTTGTCGTCTTTAATTTAAATGAGACTGGTAATATCAAGCGTGTTGTACTTGGTGAAAACATTGGGACAACAGTCTCTAATTAAGCTAATTAACAAAAAAGTAAAAAGGAATGATATAATGGCAAATGAAATCGTAACACATGCAAGTACACGCATGAGACAATCTATTGAAAGTTTACAACGTGAATTTGGTAGTATTAGAGCAGGTCGTGCGAATGCGAGTCTATTAGACAGAATTACTGTTGATTATTATGGGGCACCGACACCTTTAAACCAATTAGCAGGTATTTCTGTACCAGAAGCGCGTGTGCTTTTAATTACACCGTTTGATAAGACGGTGATTAAAGATATCGAAGCAGCTTTAAATGCAAGTGATTTAGGGATCAATCCTCAATCAGATGGTAATGTGATCCGTTTGGTTATTCCAGCCTTGACAGAAGAACGCCGTAAAGAATTGGCTAAAGAAGTTAAAAAGACAGCTGAAGGTGGTAAAGTAGCCGTTCGTAACATCCGAAAAGATGCCATGAATGATGCGAAGAAGTCTGAAAAAGCAAAAGAAATTACTGAAGATGAACTTAAAGGTCTTGAAAAAGAGATCCAAAAAGTAACAGATGATGCTGTTAAAGAAATTGACCAACATACAGCAAACAAAGAAGAAGAATTACTAACAGTATAAAGAGATAAAAAGTGCCCTAACATCATAAGTTAGGTGTGCTTTTTTTATAATAGATAGCATGAGTAGTCTTGTATATTTTGGAGAAGACGTCCTATAAATAAATCTCATCAACCTAATATCTATTTATGGTATAATAAGGAAAATATTGATTACAACTATAGAGCAGATATAAAGAGGAAACTATGTCAGAATTAAATCAGCTAATCGCAACGATGGTAACTGGAAAAATTACAGATGCAAACGAAGATAATTATTATATTCAAACGCAAGGTCTTATTTTTCGATTACCAAAGGATGAATTAACGTACCAAATCGGGGATGAAGTGACAGGGTTTGCCTATACAGATAAAGCAGGTAAACAATGTCTAACGCTATTAACACCTGCAGCTACAAGAGATCAGTATGGCTGGGGAACGGTCACTGATGTCAGAAAAGATCTAGGTGTCTTTGTTGATGTGAATATACCTGATAAAGATGTGGTTGTATCGCTTGATATCCTACCAGAGATGAAAGAACTATGGCCTAAAAAAGGTGATCAACTATACGTCAAGTTAGTGGTGGATAACAAAGATAGAATCTGGGGTGAGATTGCTTATCCTGAAACCTTTGTTGAGATGTCTGGTAAAGCGTATGATAATATGCAAAACCAAAATGTCAAAGCGATTGTTTATCGAAATAAATTATCTGGTAGCTTTGTTTACCTACCAGATCATAATATGCTTGGCTTTATACATCCAAATGAACGATTTTCTGAGCCAAGACTAGGTCAAGTACTAGAAGCGCGTGTTATTGGGTATAGAGAAATCGATAGAACACTCAATCTAAGTGTTAAACCACGTGCCTATGAGATGTTAGATGCAGATGCTCAGCTAATTTTGACTTATCTTGAACAACAAGGTGGTCATATGCCGCTTTATGACAAATCATCACCTGCTGATATTATGACAACCTTTGCTATCTCTAAAGGTCAATTTAAAAAAGCACTTGGTGGATTGATGAAACAAAAGAAAATAAAACAAGATGAAACGGGGACGACATTATTATGAGTCAAGAAAGAGCGATTTTTGCAGGTGGTTGTTTTTGGTGCATGGTGCAACCCTTTGAAGAGAAGCCGGGTATTTTGAGTGTGACTAGTGGTTATACGGGTGGTACAACTGAAAATCCTACTTATGAAGAGGTTTTATCACATCAAACGGGCCATACTGAAGCAGTAGAGATTATTTTTGATAATGACATAGTGGATTATGGTGACTTAGTTGAGCTATATTGGACACTGACAGATCCGACAGATGCATTTGGTCAATTTAAAGACCGTAGTGATAACTATCGTCCGGTTATCTACTTTGATAATTTGGCACAACAGGAAATTGCGATAGCTAGTAAAGCTAAATTGCAAGCCTCAGCTTTGTTTGATAAAGATATCGTCGTGACAATAGAGCCTAGTCAAAAATTTTGGCCAGCAGAAGACTATCATCAAGGATTTTATAAGAAAAATCCTGCTAGGTATGCCTCAAGTGCCAAGACTCGCCACGATTTCCTAAAAAAACAATGGGGTGATGCATGAGTTTTTATACCTTTTTGATGAAGTATCGTGCTTATAAAGAAGTAGATGACATCACAAAGTTAGCAAATTTAGTTTATGAGGATTCAACTTTTCCAAAACAGTCATCAGATTTTGATGAGATTTCAAGTTATTTAGAAACACATGCCAACTTTGCTTTTAATTTATCCCTTTTTGATGAAATCTGGGAGCAATATTTAGCAAACTGAAGGCAAATAGTTACGATATACTAAATATTCAAAAGCCGATAAGGCTTTTTTACATAACCAAAATGACTTGACTTGTCAATTTTTAAAATTGACGTTATGTAGTAAAACAAAATAAACAACCTGTTTAATCTTACGACAGTAAAGCGTATGTTTTGTATCATATCTTTTTTGATAGCCATAAGCTTATGAAGAGGTTGATAAGTAAAGTGCTTAGAAAAGGTATTGACAAACCTCATGAATAGCAGTATAATAATACGGTATGCTTGAAATAAAGGCATATTGCGTGGGAGGGCATTGACCCATTAAACCACATCACGAGAAGAGATTTCGTAAGAAATCATTAATAGGAGGAAATTATCGTGGCTAAAGAAGTACAAAACATTGTCAAATTGCAAATTCCAGCCGGAAAAGCAACACCAGCTCCACCAGTAGGACCAGCACTTGGTCAAGCTGGTATCAATATCATGGGCTTCACAAAAGAATTTAATGCTCGTACAGCTGACCAAGCTGGCATGATCATTCCAGTTGTGATCTCAGTATACGAAGATAAATCATTTACTTTCGTTACTAAAACACCACCAGCAGCTGTTTTGCTTAAAAAAGCAGCAGGTGTTGAAAAAGGTTCTGGTACACCAAACACTGTTAAAGTGGCAACTGTTACTAAAGCACAAGTTCAACAAATCGCTGAAACAAAAATGGAAGACCTTAACGCTTCATCTGTCGAATCTGCTATGCGCATGATCGAAGGAACAGCACGTTCAATGGGCTTCACTGTCGAAGGTTAATTTTCGATTTTTCTGTCTTAACTTCAGAAATGACTTCGAGTTATTTCAAGGGATGGAGAGGATCAGAATGCTGCTTTCAGACTGAGGTCTGAATGATGTAAAACCACCGATCGACTAAGATGAAGCGGTGGAAGGTTGCTTGCAACCGCTAAACCACAAGGAGAAATATATAATGGCTAAAAAAAGCAAACAATTGCGTGCTGCTTTGGAAAAAGTAGAAGCAACTAAAGTATACACAGTTGAAGAAGCTGTTGCATTGGCACAAGAAACAAACTTCGCTAAATTTGATGCGACTGTTGAAGTTGCTTACAACTTGAACATCGACGTTAAAAAAGCTGACCAACAAATCCGTGGCGCTATGGTATTGCCAAACGGTACTGGTAAAACAGCTAAAGTCCTGGTTTTCGCTAAAGGTGAAAAAGCTGAAGAAGCTAAAGCTGCTGGCGCTGACTATGTTGGCGAAATGGAATACGTTGAAAAAATCAACGGTGGTTGGTTTGACTTCGACGTTGTCGTAGCAACACCTGACATGATGGCTGTTGTTGGTCGTCTTGGTCGCGTGCTTGGACCACGTAACCTCATGCCTAACCCTAAAACTGGTACTGTAACAATGGACGTTACTAAAGCAGTTGAAGAAGTTAAAGCTGGTAAAGTAACTTACCGTGCTGAAAAAGCTGGTATCGTTCACGTTGCGATTGGTAAAGTATCATTTGAAGCTGATAAATTAGTTGAAAACTTTAAAGCAATCAACGCAGTTATCGCTGCTGCTAAACCAGCTACTGCAAAAGGAACTTATATCGAAAGCTTGACATTAACAACAACTTTCGGTCCTGGTATCAAAGTTGATCCAAACTTTTAATTAACCAAAATAAAAAAGCCTTAGGGCTTTTTTTGTTTGTATTAGCTAGCTAGTTTAAACAAAAAAATCATGATATCATCATGATTTTTTCGTATTGATTAATTTACTTTAGCAGCTAGTGTTTCAGCAAAAGCTTCTAGTTTTGCAATATCTTCTTCTTCTGCAGCTAAGTCAACTTTTACGCTATCAGCACCTTTTGTTGCAGATGTTTTAGTGAAAGCAACTTCAAAGTCATCTACAGATTTACAGAATTCATCGTAAAATGTATCTCCTGATCCGATAACACCAAAGACTTTACCTGTTAGGTCTAAATCTTGTAAATCGTCATAAAAATCAACGATTTCATCAGGTAATTCACCATCTCCATAAGTATATGATGCGACAATAACGATATCAGCTTCTTGGAAATCTGAAGCATCAACAGCAGTACACTCATCTAAATCAACATCAAGACCAAGTGATTCTAGTTTTTCTGCTACGACATCAGCAATTTCTTCGGTATTTCCTGTCATACTAGCATATACGATTTTAGCTAAAGGCATTATAATCTCCAATTTTTAATTTTATATTAAAGAAATTATACCAAAATTACTTAAAAAATCAAATTTTCTGCTTACGATTTTCTATGAATAAACAAGTATTGATAATGGTTTTAGATGTTA
>JAKDQI010000094.1 GCA_030454995.1 Pseudolactococcus plantarum
AATATGGTATGTTGAGATGATTGGTGATCTATAAAAATACTGCATATGAAGTGGGGTCAATATAAATGATAAGAAAGTTGTTTCGGTTAACCATACTGCCTCAAGTTGGGCGTTTAGGAGTGTAGTATGATTAAATTATTAAAACGCCTCTCATATAGAGAAGGCGGGTATATCATTATCAGTGTGATTTTTATATTGTTTCAAGTCTATTTTGATTTAAAATTATTGGAACGATTATCGATGCGGATCAAATTATTGTCTTAGATCAGGGCCGGATAGTGGGTCGAGGTACCCATGAGGAACTGCTACCTACTAATACTGTTTATCAAGAGATTGCCTATTCACAACTAACTAAGGAGGGACTAGGAACATGAGTTCATCAAAAAGTATGCCTAGAAGACCGATGGGGCTAAGAAGTGGACGAGGTCTAGCTTGCGGTGGTGAGAAACCTCAAAATACTAAAAAGCTTTGACTGAGCTAGCTATGTATGTAACCCCTTGGTATGGGCCAATCGTTGTGGCAGCATTTGCGGCTTGTGTAGGCCGCTTATCTAATTATTATAGGGCCGAATAGTTTGTCTGACATGACCAATCAAATTATGACAGGTATCCACGCAAGTTTTATATCTAAAGGCATGCCAGGACATGGTGATATTGACCTACAAAAAATAAAGTTGATGGGTTTTGTGTTGCTGATGTGCTACTTCTGCATCAGCTGTTTTAACCTATGCTCAAAGTGTCATCATGGTGACTGTTACACAGCATGCAGCAAAAAAATTGCGACAAGATATAGCGACTATAATCAATCTATTACCATTTGCTTACTTTGATAATCATCCTTATGGAGACACACTTTCTCATGTTACAAATGATGTCGATGCTGTTAGTCAAGGCCTCAATCAGTCAGTTGGTAGTTTGGTTTCAGCTGTGACATTATTTGTTGGCTCTATCATCATGATGTTAAAAACGAATATATTAATGAGTTTTACAGCGATTCTCACAACTTCTGTAGGATTTTGGTTGATGATGCTAATCATTAAAAGATCACAAAAATTTTTTAGTGAGCAACAAAATGTACTCGGACAAGTAAATGGATTCGTAGAAGAAGTTTACACAGGACATAATATGATCAAGATATCTAATGCTTCTCAAGAGAAGTTAGCTGAATTCGATACGCTCAATGAGCGGCTATATGCAGCTATATGACGCTCTCGGTTTTTATTAGGATTCATCACCCCTTTGATGCAACTTTATCGGTAATTTTGGCTATGCAGCAGTTTCTTTGGTGGGGGCAATTTTAGCACTACATGGAGAAATTAAATTTGGTGTGATTGTTGCATTTATGATTTATGTCCGTTTATTTACGCAACCGTTGACACAAATTGCTCAAGCCGTAACGTCTCTTCAGTCAGCAGGAGCAGCATCGGAGCGGATAGTTGCTTTTTTAGCAGAAGCAGAGCTTTCAACTGCAGTGGATGAGCATAGATTACTGAATCATGCCAGAGGTGCGGTTACATTTCACCATGTTCGATTTGGTTATAGTGATGATCAAGTGACTATTAAGGATTTTTCTGCAAAAGCTGGACCAGGTCAAAAAATTGCGATTGTGGGCCAACTGGAGCAGGTAAATCAACCATCGTTAACTTATTGATGCGTTTTTATGAAACGTTATCAGGAGATATTCTCATCGATAATATATCAATCAAACAGTTAAGACGTGCCAGTGTCAGACAACAATTTGCCATGGTACTACAAGATACATGGTTATTTGAAGGTACAGTAAAAGAAAATTTGATTTACAATCAACATGATACTACGAAAGATCAAGTGGTCGCTGCTGCTAAGGCTGTTGGGATTGACCATTATATACGTATCTTACCTGAAGGGTATGATACGATGATTAGAGATGCGGATGAACTATCAGTTGGCGAGCATCAACTTTTAACTATAGCACGTGCCCTATTAAAAAAGCACCAATGCTAATTTTAGATGAGGCAACATCATCGGTTGATACACGTACAGAAACGTTGATTCAAAAAGCTATGGACAAATTGATGGTAGGTAAAACAAGTTTTGTCATTGCCCACAGACTATCGACGATTAAGAATGCTGATCTGATTTTAGTGATGAAAGGTGGCGATATTATCGAAAGTGGTGATCATGATACATTGATGGCTAAACATGGTTTCTATGCTGATTTATATCACTCACAATTTGAAACAATTGTTTAAAGTATTGAAAACACTGGGTTAGGGACTTATCTAATCTAGTTTTTTTTATCAATAGTTGTCATTCAGGGTATCTAGTATTTTTTATCTAAAATTATGCTATAGTTTTATTATAATATTATCAGATAAATAAAAGTAATTATTTTTGTTTATCTATATTGATGAAAGTTTAGGTTTAAACAGAAAAGAGGCATGTGATAAAAAAAGTAAAATTTGGGTGTATGATTGCAATGATAGGTATGCTGTTTGCTGGTGGTGCTGATGCATCCGCTCGAAATAAATCAATCAGCTACACGCAGCAGCAACAGCAGATTATTAACGAAATGGCTGAAAAGGAAAGACAGTACAAAGCATATGGGGAGAGTGCACCAATTGAGAGAGATACTAAAAATCGCTCACGAGCTCAAGTAGGACAGTGGTCATGGCGTGATGGTGTAATCTGTGTGACGGATGATGGCGTGGGTGCTTCTTTTGTGAACTCTTGGCATGCAGCTATAGTAGCCCCACAACAATTTTATTCGGTTGCAGAAGCACCAGGCGTAGGAAAAAGAGTTAAGCTTACTCAGGGAATGTGGGTTAAAAATAAAAAGACTGTCTGGCAGCTTGGGGTCAAACGTACTTCGGTACAACAAGACTGGAATGCTGGTTGGTGGGCTGGCAATCAGAAAGGAAAACCTTATAATACTAATTTTTGGAATATGAAACAAACAAAGTCATTTTATTGTTCCCAATTAGTTTGGGCAGCCTACTACTATACAGCAGGTGTGGATCTAGATAAGACGGACAACAATATCGGGTCTGCATGGGCTATCCATCCTGGTGAATTAGTTAATAACAAAGAAACAGCGATTATTTATCGCAATAGGTAAATAGAGATGAAAAAAAGATCGGTTTTAGGGATTGGTTTAGTCATTTTAGTTAGTTTGGTGGTGGCTCCTTTTATTCAGCGAAAAATTCAGAGTACGATCACAGTACAAGAGACTTTTAAATCAACTAAAGCTGCTGATTTTTATACAGTCAGCACTGATGGACTTAGGGCATTTGAGATTAAAGGTAGCAAGATAAAGCAGCTGAACTATAACAAACTTGACCTGGCAAATAACCCAAGTCCGACTATTGGAAAGGCTGAAATCGACAACAGGTATCTTGTTTTTTCTGACCAAGACGGTTCACCTTGGCGTGGGATTAATCGGCCAACCATCTCCATAGATTTTGAAAAAGGTAAGATTATCAAAACACCGACACCCTATGATCCTTATAGTGGTAGTGGTTATTCGGAAAAATATTATTATACCCATCAAGCGACGACAGAAGATAGTGGCATCTATAAATTTGATAAATTTGGCAAACAAGTCGATAGTTATACCTTTGATTTTATGTCATTAGGCAATTCAAAATTTGTTGGGAATTCAGGTAAACTTTATCTTTCAGTCGCACGTGATCCTAAAAGTGGTAAGGATATGGATAATCATGAAAATACGTTACTTGTTTTTGATGAAAAACCAAAACTCAAGTTAGTCAAAGAGTTGTTTTTAGAAGATAATCCGTCGTATACATATATGCCAAATGCGATAGAACAGGCTGGCGATTCTATTTATTTGGTGATCACTGGTAGAAGAGACCGTGTAAGTAAGGAGAGGTTACCGGATAATCGCCTGATGGTTATCAACAAAGCGGACTATCAAAAAAGGTTTATTACCTTGGCTGAAGATTATCCCAGTGAAATTTTCAGGAGTAGAGATGATACCTATCTTTTCGTTACGCATCCTTCTGTCATGATAGGGAGGTCTGTTTTGAGTGTTTATCATATACCAACTGGTAATCAGTTTCAGATTGATCTCAGTGAGCAGATGGGTATAACTGACAAAACCGACAAGTATACATCGGATGTTGTGTCTGTCAGTACGTCTAAAGATGGGCGTCAATTATTTATTTTGATTCATGGCGGTATATTTGTTTATGACTTTTCTACTCAAGCACTAGTTTCAAAATTATCAATTGATGATTCAGATGCCCAACAAATTTATATGTGGACGAACCGATAATATTAGTTGTATGAAATGGTAGGATATGGAAGAAATCAGATTACATTATCGAACAAGAACAAATAAGATGATTGATATTGCCTATTCTGATATTTATTATATAGAAGCGGGTCATTACTCCCATCAGATTTTGTTACAAAAACAGTCAGATATGATTAGTTTTTATGGTAGTTTAACTGAGATAGAGAAGCTGTCGGCATGTCTCTTACGTATCCACAGAGATACGCTTGTTAACATAGATAAAATTAAGTGTTATCTCAAAGAGGAAGCTAAAATTATCTTAATTGATGGCACAGAGTTATCAGTATCCAGAACCGGTGAAAAACGAATAGCTAAATATTTAACTGATAGTAAGCATTCTTTTTGAGTGAACTATTTATTAAAAAAAATATAATAGCCCCTTTACAAGTTGGCTTCTTTGCGTTACAATAAGTTTGTAAAAAAAATAAAATAATCATTGTTAGATGAGGCTCCTATACTGGAAATATGCTACTGCCGCGAAATGTCGAGAGACGCCAAGCTGGTCAAACAAAATAAATCGTGAAGGTTTATTTCAATGTAGCTAGAAAATTTTCTTACGCCGTATAGTGCTAAAGTTCAACGATAGGCTAATGTGCGCTGATAACTGATACGGGAATCTAGTGCATCAACTTATTGTTGGTGTGCTGGATTCCTTTTATTTTGCATGAAAAGCTTGTAAAATAAGCAGTATTTGCTTAGTATCTTTTCATGCAAAATATAGTGATCAGCTCACCCAGCTAATTTCATAACCTTTAAGACAATGATGCAAGGAAAGAAAATACGTTGACGACTTGCATGATCATCACTTTACCAGTTGTAACTGTAGAGTGCAGGTTTATATGTGTGTCATGAAACGTAAAGAGGTCTAAAATGGAAAAAAAGACAAAAGCATTTGAACTACAAGAACTTGCGCTTACTCCGTCAGAGCAATTATTCGATAAGCTAGCCAGTTCTCGAGATGGCTTGACAAATGCTGAATCCAAGCGACGCCTAGAAACTGTAGGGATGAATATTGTTGCATCACAAAAACCAATACCAGCATGGAAAATTTGGGTCAATGCACTCAAAGATCCTTTTGTAATCGTGTTGATGTTTTTAGCATTAGTATCTATTTTGACAAACGACTATGAAGCAGCGATTGTTATGGGTTTGATGGTCATTTGTTCAGTTTCGATTAGCTTTTACCAAGAGTATGCAAGCCAAAAAACCAGTATTAATTTAAGAGAAATGATTGAAAATACTGCAGCAGTCATTCGGGATGGTGAGCGTCAAAAAATTCCGATGGATGAGGTTGTACCTGGTGATATCGTTAAGTTACACACAGGAGATATGATTCCAGCAGATGGGATTTTACTTGCTTCTAATGACTTGTTTATCAATCAAAGTTCACTAACAGGAGAATCTCTACCTGTCGAAAAGTTCCCAATAGTCGCAGAAACAAGAGCAGATTATTCAGATAAAGCTGCTGTTGATTTGCCAAATCTTTTGTTCATGGGTACAGATGTCTTGAGTGGACAAGGTGATATTCTAATTTTGAAAACTGGTCAGGCAACATTCTTTGGTGATATTGCTCAAAGTGCAACAGGTAGCAAGGGTGATACAGCTTTTGAAGTGGGGTTAAAAAAAGTTAGTGGCCTATTATTAAAAATGATAGCCGTGCTATTTCCAGTCGTTTTTGTTTTGAATGTCATCACAAAACATGATATTAGTAATGCCTTTTTCTTTGCTATTGCGGTTGCAGTTGGTTTGACACCTGAAATGCTACCAATGATCGTGAACTCTAATTTGGCTAAAGGTGCTCAAAAACTTGCTAAAGAAAAAGTGATTGTTAAAAAATTATCAGCTATCCAAAACTTAGGTGCAATGGATATTTTATGTACAGATAAAACAGGTACAATTACTGAAGATCGTGTTGTTTTGATGCATTATGTCGGACCTTTTGGTGATGAGAGTGAGAATGTGCTGAATTATGCTTATCTCAATTCTAAATATCAAACAGGATGGCGTAATTTAATGGACGTCGCAGTACTTGATTACTTTGCTAAAAATAAAAAAGTACTCCCCTTTGGTGATGTGAGTAAAATAGATGAGATTCCATTTGATTTCTCTAGACGTCGTTTGTCAGTTGCCTTATCATTAGGTGGCGAACGTGTAATGATTACCAAAGGTGCGGTTGAAGAAATGGCAGAAGTATGTGACTCTGTTCTTGTCAACGGTGAAAAATTAGCTTTAACTGATGAGTTAGTTGAGCAAATGAAAGCTGTTAATAAACGCATGAATCAAGATGGTATGCGCGTGATCACGGTAGCTAAAAAAACGATTGATAAGGATACGATAGAGAAATCCGATGAAAAAAACTTAACGATTTTAGGATTCATAGGATTTTTAGATCCAGCAAAAAAATCTGCTATAACTGCGATTTCTTCACTGCAACAACATGGCGTAACTGTTAAGGTCTTAACAGGAGATAACGCAATTGTTGCACAAAAAGTATGTGCAGATGTTGGTATTGATGCAAGCACTTATCTATTAGGAACTGACATTGAAGATATGTCGGATGATGAGTTAACAGTTAAATCAGAACAAATTCATCTATTTGCTAAATTGAATCCGATGCAAAAAGAGCGTGTGATTAGCCTGCTCAAGAAAAACGGTCACACTGTCGGCTTTATGGGTGACGGTATTAATGATGCACCATCTTTAAGATCAGCAGATGTGGGGATTTCAGTTGATACAGCAGCTGATATCACAAAAGATGCCAGTACAATTATCTTACTAGAAAAAAGCTTGCAAGTATTAGAAATTGGTGTTCAAGAAGGTCGAAGTGTCTTTGTTAATATGATGAAGTATATTAAAATCACCTTGAGTTCCAATTTTGGGAATGTTTTCTCTATTTTGATTGCTAGTGTATTTCTACCGTTTCTACCAATGTTGTCTATGCAATTATTAGTCCAAAATCTGGTCTACGATGTTGCACAACTAGCTATCCCATGGGATCATGTAGATAAAGAAGAAATTGAAAAACCAGTTACTTGGAACATGAATAATATGTTCCGATTTACAGTGTTGATTGGTCCTGTCAGCTCTATCTTTGATGTGTTGACGTTTATCATTCTTTATTTTGGTTTCCACTATAATACAATTGCTAGTCAAGGAGCTTTCCAAAGTGGTTGGTTCGCAGTTGGGTTAATCACACAAACCCTCGCATTTCATGTATTACGTACGAAAAAGCTACCATTTGTCAAAAGTTTTGCTAGTTTACCAGTATGTATGACAACCATTGGGGTGTTTATTGTAGGTGGTATTTTGAGTTTAAGTCAAGTAGGACAATACTTCAAGTTGGAATTGCTACCGATTCATTACTGGTTAATTTTTCCGCTTATCGTGATTGGCTATTTGATCACGTTACAGTTTGCTAAGACAATTTACCAAAAAAATATCTAAATCTTTTTTATCAGAGGTAAATTTGAT
>JAKDQI010000095.1 GCA_030454995.1 Pseudolactococcus plantarum
TCATACATTTTTATTACCATATTTGGTATATTCCTTACCGATCATGGTAGGGTGTAGTTGTTCAGTAAGCCAACAGTTACAGGATAATATAGAACCTTACATACATCTATAAGACAGGCTTATACACTACTATTTAAAATCTGATCAAAACTTATGAACGTCGTCTCTTTCTTATTTCTGTGATTTTGCTAAAATAAATTATACAAAAGAAAGGGCTTGAAAAAAGCACATAAAAAATGAATAAAAAATTACTTTTAGGACTAACAGCACTATCTCTCATCACAGTTACGGTACTCAGCGGCTGTGCAAAAAAAGAAGCGGTTAAAGTTGCACCAGAACAGATTACTATTGCCACTAATGCTAATTCTAAACCTAATACTTATATGCAAGATAAGAAATTGACAGGCTACGATATAGAACTGGCACGTGCTGTATTTAAACAGTTACCTGAATATAAAGTAAAATTCCAAGTCATTGACTTTGACTCTGTACTATCAGGTGTAGATACCGGGCGTTTTCAAATGGCGGCTAACGCACTATCTTGGTCGAGTGAACGGGCAAACAAATATACCTACTCTCTACCTATAGCTAAGTCAGCGACTGCTGTAGCTGTCAAACCAGATATGCAAGTTAAGACTTTATCTGACTTGGCTGGAAAATCAACTGAGGTACTTGCTGGTGTTCAAGTAGCCACTATGCTGGAGACTTGGAATAAAGAAAATCCTGATAAGGCTTTTAAACTAAACTATATGGATGCAACTTATCCATTAACCTCGTATGTTGCTGATGTAGCATCAGGTAAAAGTGATTTTGTGATTTATGATCAGATCTCACTTAGTCAAATCATTCAACAACAAGACTATAAACTTAAAGTTGAGCCGATTCAATTAGGTCAAACAGATAAACATACCGGTTTTGCCTACTTTATCTTTGGAAAAGATAAAAAAAGTATGACTTTACAAAAAAAAGTGGACCGTATCTTGATTGATTTGCAAAAAGACGGCACTATGAAACAACTGTCCCAAAAATACTTTGGTGGAGACTTTATACCTAAAACAGCAGATATGAGTGCGACAAATGATTAAAGACGCCACCTACTTTGTAGCACAACTTCATACAAACAAAACCACACCTGAACAACTACTTCTAGCTGCTAAAAAAAAGATAGACGAACTCAACCCTAATTATAATGCTATAATCGCGCATGATATAGCTCTAGCCAAAAAGGATATTAATAAAACCAAGCAGGGTTATTTTGCTGGACTACCATTTCCACTAAAAATGTTAGGACAAGTACATGCTGGATTAGGTGCAACGGCATGTTCTAGACTTTTTAAAGATATTTTAGCTGATACTGATGATAACTATGTCACCACTTTGCTAACAGCTGGATTAACACCATTTGGCCAGACGAATTCTCCTGAATTTGGGTTTAAAAACGTTACAGACTCAGCACTATATGGTGATACACGTAATGTATGGAACCCTGCTTATTATTCTGGTGGGTCATCTGGCGGTGCTGCCTCTGCCGTGGCTGCTGGTATTTTTCCAATAGCAGGTGCTTCCGATGGTGGAGGGTCTATCCGAATCCCAGCTTCTTTCTCTGGTCTCCTCGGACTAAAAGCAACTCGAGGACTCATGCCTCAAGGGCCAGATAATTATCGTGGTTGGCAAGGTGCTTCAACAAGTGGTGCTTTGACTGTTTCTGTCCGTGATACTGCTCATTTTCTTGCAGAAATGCAAGTGATGCAGGAGGCAGATCCTTACCAATCTCAATTACTAGACAAAGAAATTCTACATCATTTAACAGAGATTGATAGACCTTTAACAATTGCATTCTCTTATGAGTCACCTATTTCAGGTATTCCGATTTCTAATACAGCAAAAGCGGCACTTCATAAGACCATTGACTTTTTGAAAACACAGGGTCATCAACTAACAGAAGTTGACTTTCCATTGGATGCTCGTGCTTTAATCCAAAGTTATTATCAGATGAATGCGGCCGAAACTTTTGCTATGCTAACACCTTGGGAAATACAACAAGGCAAAAAAATAACCAACGAGGATGTTGAGCCGTTAACCTATGCACTTTTAGAAACTGGTCGACAAGTGGATGCGGCTAGCTATATCCAAGGCTTAAATTTATGGGACAACGCTTGTGAGACCTTTAATGATAAACTTTTTAAGGATTTTGATTTATTTTTGACTCCGACTACAGCAAAAACAGCTCCAAAAATAGGAGAAAAACTGATTGATGATGACATCATCTCACAACTTAAAACTTGTGAGCAATATGACCCAAAACAACAACTAGATCTGATTGAAACAACATTTGAATCATCCTTGGCTTACACTCCTTATAGCTTTATCAGTAATTTAACAGGACAGCCAGCGCTTTCACTACCAGTATATCTCGATAATCATACGAATTTGCCCCAAGGCGTTCAATTATGGGGACCTAAACACTCAGAGATTCTCATGCTTCGCTTAGCTTTACAGTTTGAAAATCATGGGCAATTTATCCTGCCTGAAGTCTATCGATTTTAGCACTAGATAATCAATTTCAAAGTTTAGATGGCGCTTTTAATAAGCCACCGTCAATTGATTCTAGTATAATAAATACACTACCTCTTTAGTTGTTGTGAAAAAAATAGTCGAGGTTATAGTCATTCAACTAAAAAACTGGAGATATAACAATAGATACACATCATATGAAAAATAAACGACACACGCCTCTACTTTTGGCAATTTTATCTGCCTTAACTTATGGTATTAGCTTCCCATTATCCAAGCTATTACTCTTACATGTACCAACTTTTGAAATGACAAGCTTACTTTATGCTGGTTCAGGTCTAGGTATGATCATTATCTCGCTTTTTATGGGACAAGATACTCAGAAAAAAGAGGACAAATTAGGTCGAGAAGATTTGCCTACTATTATTTGGATGATTACACTCAATCTTGCTGCTTCCTCACTTTTACTGATAGGGATTCGTCTTGCTTCTGCTGGCACTATCTCTTTACTGTCCAACTTTGAAATAGTTGCGACGACTGTAATCGCTAGATTACTCTTCAAAGAGAGACTTGGTAAGCGAGTATTTGTTGCAATTGTACTCATTCTTTTCTCAAGTCTCTTGTTATCTGTTGCTGATTTTAGTCATTTCCAACTATCTATTGGTGCATTATTTGCACTATTAGCTTGTATTTGTTGGGGAGCAGAAAACAACACTACCGCAATCTTATCTTCAAAAGATCCACTGCAAATAGTTATCGTTAAATCACTTGCAACTGCTTTTTTTGCCATCATCATTGCATTTTTCACAGAAAACTTAGTCTACCAATGGCCCATTATCGTTTACGGTTTATGCTTAGGGTTTGTTTCTTATGGCTTGAGTTTATATTTTTATGTCACCGCACAGCGCTACATTGGTGCGATTCGCACAGGAGCCTACTTTGCGACAGCGCCATTTATCGGGCTTATTTTAAGTTGGGTGATGTTTGGACAACTACTAACGATGGGTTTTGGGGCTGCCATTATATTGATGATTCTCGGGGTTTATCTCGTCGCTTCTGAAACGCATGTTGAGGATGAGTGAAATTGACTTGCTTAAAACTTAAAAATGACCTTAAACGGCTTCTTATCATTACTTTTGATGTCGCCCAATAATATGAACTTTTCATATAAGCCATCCATAATCCGTAATCAAAACTCGAGTCATAGTATTCGAGTTTTTTATCACATCAAAATACAAATCATCACTAAACTAAAAATCTAACTCATAAATATGACTAGTTTACTTATAATGTTGACAAGTTTACTTGACAATGATAAAATGATGTCAGATGGAGGAATTAAAAATGAACAATAAAAGATTTTTGGCATTAGCACAGCAGGAAGATAAAGATGAGGGTCAAATCTCAGAATTAAAAAAAATCAATATCATCAATTACAATATGCTCTTGTTGGGTGGGATAATTGTTTTTGTCATTAGGGCGTTTAAAAAAGAACCAACAATAGATTTGACTTTCATGCTTATTTTTTCGATGCTAGGGCAAAGTATTTATAGCTTGAAAAAAAATAAATCAATCCTTAACTTAATTGTGTTAATCATTTTATTTATTGCTGTTTTATCAATGGGTTGGACACTTGTGAGAGTCTTCTTTAAATGATGGAAAAAAATAAACTCATATTAAAAAATAGACTTAAGGTTGCACGTGCTGAGAAACGCCTCAATCAAAGTAATTTAGCCAAACTTGTTGGTGTCTCAAGACAGACAATCAGCAATATTGAAACTTATGAATATATTCCTTCTGCAAAATTAGCATTGCTACTCTGCATTGCATTAGAGACAACATTTGAAGAACTATTTTATTTTGAAGATAAATAACAGATAACTGAGACTAAAACTCTCACTTAACATAACTAATTTATAACCGTTTTACTTGAAAGATCTAATGTGTCACTTGCTCAGACTAATCCAATGATACAGATTACTAACATTTCGAATTGAATAACTGCTCATCATTTTTTCAACACCTAATTAGCATTTATTTAAAATAGGCTACTAAAGTGTTACAATTAAGCTAACGATTCATAGACATACCCAAAGTAAAGATTAACTATTGGTACACCTTAAAAACTACATCTCAGTATAATGTAGTTTTTAAATTGATTAAATTAGAAATGATAAAGATGAAATTAAAGGATTTAGAACGCTCATCAAATAAAAATTTATACCTACTTGCCTTGAGTGCGCTAGTGGGCATTGCCGCAGGACTACTAGCCAGTCTTTATAGATTAGCTTTGAAATATGCTGAGGTAATTAGCATCTATTTCTATCATCATGTCGCACGACACCTTACCCTACTCGTCATCATGTTCCCTATCCTCGCCATCATTGCTTATCTTGTGACTTGGCTAATGAAGCGATATCCGATGATTTCAGGCTCAGGTATTCCCCAGGTAAAGGGTCAGTTACAAGGCTATTTAAAACCAAATTGGTTCACAACAGCCTTTGCAAAATTCGCAGGTGGTACTTTAACAATGCTAGCAGGTCTATCCTTAGGCCGTGAAGGCCCATCGATCCAACTAGGTAGTAGTATGGGACAAGCTGTTGCCCAGAAATTTGCTCAGACCGAGCGTCACAGAAGAATCTTAATCGCATCTGGTGCATCTGCTGGATTATCAGCTGCCTTCAATGCGCCATTATCCGGTGTGATGTTCGTAATAGAAGAAGTTTTTAAATATTTCTCTCCTTTGATTTTGTTGACATGTATGACATCCGCTATTGTAGCAGATGCCGTTGCAAGACTGATATTTGGAGATGGCGCTGTATTTCAGTTTAATATCATCAGTGCAATCCCACTAAAGGATTATCCTATTTTATTAATTCTAGGTGTGATTTTAGGTGGATTTGGTGCTGTTTATAATTGGAGTTTACTAAAAGGTCAATACTGGTTCAAAAAGATTCGATTACCCTATGTTCGCCTACTGACCGCATGCTTTACAACAGGAATCATGGCACTTGTTTTTCCGCTAGCTATTGGTAGTGGACATATCTTAATAGAGAAGTTCAATTTTGGACAATCACTTAGCTTTCTTTGTTTACTATTTATTGCCAAATTTTTAATTTCAACGATTTCCTACAGTTCAGGCGCGCCAGGCGGTATTTTCTTTCCTTTATTAGTACTTGGTGCAAGTTTAGGGGCTATATTTGCCACCTTTGTGATTCTGACTTTTCATTTACCGAGTGAGCTGTTCGCTAATTTTATCATTTTATCCATGGCAGGAACATTTACTGCGATTGTTCGGGCACCGATGACTGGCATCTTACTCTTAGTTGAAATGACGGGTTCATTTTCTCACTTATTACCTCTAGCACTTGTATCACTTGTCGCATATATTGTAGCGGATTTATTAAAATCAGAACCGATCTATGATAGTTTACTTGCTAATCTTCTAGCTACAAAAGATCTTAATCAAGAAAAATCTTACCAAAACATGATATTTGAGACAATCGTCCAATTTGATTCTGTAGCTAACCTCAAGACATTAAGCCAACTTACGCTACCGGAAGACTGTTTATTAGTTTCTATTCATCGTTTAGGTAAAGATATGGTCCCAAACGGTAATACGCAACTTTTAGCAGGAGACTATCTAACCTTTATGATCAATCAGGATGATGAGGGAGATACTCGTGAAGCGATTAGGCAAATTCTAAGTGAACCATAATGCCAAATAAACACACATAAAAATTCACACGCTAAGAAAGCATAACAGCTTTCTTTTTTAGCATAAAATAACAACAAAAAACATCCTGTTTACAAATGCAACAAGGATGTCATGATCAGAAATTATGAGCTTGTTCGCGTTCTTTTCTTCACTTCAGGTAAAATCTTAGTCCCGATCAAGTCAATATTTCTTTTGAGTTGATCAATTGAGACACCACCAAAGTCTATCTGCGCCATGTACCGTTGCATACCAAATTCTTGATGTTGATAAACTAGTTTCTCGATCAAAAACTCAGGGTCACCAACATTGACTATGCTGTGCGGATGTGTGGCTTGTGCAAAAGATGTTTTTGGAAATTCTTGACCGTTAGATAATTTAAAGGCCGCTGCGACATGAGGGTAGTATTCTTGTAAGGCTTGCTCTGTCGTTTTAGCAGTATAGAAAAACCCAGCAGTGGTGATGGGCAGCATTTTAGGATCATATCCGTGTTGCTGTGCCGTTTTCCGATAAAGATCTAGTGTTTTCTTATGATAAGAAACTGGTCCGCTCAAATGTGCCAAAACTAGCGGCGTACCTGAGGCACCTGCTGCAACTGTACTTGCGACACTACCACCAATTGCTCGCCATAACTGTAAATGTCCAGATTCTGGACGTGGTAGGATATGTGCATTTGTCAAAGGTGGTCTAAATTTGCCAGACCAAGTCACATATTCTTGTCGATTTAACAGCTGTAACAAGTCAAATTTTTCATCGAAAATTGCATCATAATCTTGAAAATCTACGCCAAACAAATCAAGTGCACCCAATCTTGACGCACGACCTGCGATTAACTCAACACGACCATCACTTAACAAATCAAGTGTCGCAAAATCCTCCCAAACTTTGACAGGATCATGGACACTTAGCAACGATGCGGCAGAAGCAATCTTGATTTTACTAGTCGCTTGCACAATCGCTGATAAAATAACCGTTTGTGCTTGTGAGACAAAATAATCTTGATGACTTTCTCCTAAATCAAAGACATCTATACCAGCTTGCTCAGACATTTTTGCAATTTCAATAAATTCCTTGACCCGCTCTTTTTCAGAAAGCATCTGTCCGTTATGTGGATTGCGCATCAAATCCCCTAAAGAGTATATGCCAAATTCAATCCCATTTGTCATATCTATTGGCTTTACAAAGTTATTACGTACACTCATATGGACGACTCCTTTATTCTTAACACGCCGACATGCTATATTCCGATACTTAAACAGTCTATATAATCATGTCAGGTTATTGGTTTATTAAAGTAAGTATAGCAGTTAAAAAAATAGAAGTAAAACGATTTGTTTACACTTGTAAACGATTTGGATTTTATAAATAGAATAGGAATGATACCCTAAATATATGCATCATTTCTCAAAATTTTTTTAGACAGAAAAAAACTCCCACAAAATGAGAGTTTTTTTGATATGGCAAATTGCAAGTCCAAGTTAGCCACCCAGATAAACCTGTATCGGCGTGC
>JAKDQI010000096.1 GCA_030454995.1 Pseudolactococcus plantarum
CCGAATCGGTGAAATTCCGATACCAACTGTTAAAGTCAGGATAAAGAGGAGACAAAAACAGCCATAGTCATATGGTATTTTTAGTCTTCTAAAATAAAATTTAGGAGGTACCCAAATGACAAATTCTACACGCACACGCAAACTGGTCATTGTTGCCATGCTTGCTGCTATCTCATTCATTTTAATGATTTTCCCGCAGTTTCCGTTAATCCCAACTGCAGATTTTCTTAAAGTGGAATTTTCAATTATCCCAATACTAGTTGGGCTCTATTTATTTGATTTACCTACAGCTTTTGTAATTCTTATCTTACGTTCAATACTAAAATTATTATTAAATAATGAAGGTGTCACAACATGGATTGGCTTACCACTAAATATTGTTGCTGTTGGTGCATTTTTAGTGATTTTTGCACTATTCTTCAAGAAAGAAGTGGCAACTAAATCATATATTATAGGTAGTGTGCTTGCAACAATAGGGATGACGGTTGCGATGGCAGTAACAAATATCATTTATGCGATTCCTTTGTATGCAAAATTTGCACATTTTGATATCAGCAAAATATTTGGTACTAGTAAGTATATACTTACAATGGTCGTGCCATTTAACCTGATACAAGGCGTGATATTTGCGATTAGTTTTGCTATCATTTTCGTCGCATTAAAATCAATGCTAGAAAATATGTCTAAAAAAACGCAAATTAATTCATATAAAACAAAATAAGTACTTGTCAATATAAAAAAACTCTGCTATAATAAAATAGTTGTGAAAACAACTTGACCGAAGACAGTTGGTGATGAAAATCGTAAATCCAACCGAGGACAACTATTTATTAGCTAATAATGAATTTTTGTACTCTCTATGTCTATGGTTGGCGTAGAGTTTTTTTATGCCATCAAATAATAGAGGAGGAAAAATAAACAATGAGTGAAGCTACAATCGCTAAAAAAGCTGAGTTAGTTGACGTTATTGCCCAAAAATTTGCAGATGCTTCTGGTATCGTCGTTGCAGATTCTCGTGGTCTTACAGTTGGACAAGATACTGAATTACGTAAACAATTACGTGAAGCTGGTGTTGAATTCAAAGTCATCAAAAACTCAATCTTGCGTCGTGCTGCTGAAAAAGCTGGTTACTCTGATCTTACGGACCAATTCGTAGGACCATCTGCAATCGCCTTTTCAAATGAAGATGCAATTGCTCCAGCAAAAATCTTATCAGATTTCGCTAAAACAGCTGATGCACTCGAAGTTAAGGCCGGTGTAATCGAAGGCAAAGTTTCTTCAAAAGAAGAAATTGCTGCAATCGCATCACTACCAAGCCGCGAAGGATTGCTTTCAATGCTCCTTTCAGTACTTCAAGCACCAGTTCGCAATGTTGCATACGCTGTAAAAGCAGTTGCAGACAAAGCAGAAGAAGCAGCTTAATTATAAGTCGCTTAATTTATTACCCGAGCGAGCAAGTCGCTTCATAATTCTTGCATATTAAATTAAAAATTCTAAGGAGATTCCAACAATGGCATTGAACATTGAAAACATCGTTGCTGAACTTGAAACAGCAACTATTCTTGAACTTTCTGAGCTTGTAAAAGCAATTGAAGAAAAATTTGACGTATCTGCAGCTGCTCCTGTAGCAGTAGCAGGTCCTGGTGCTGCTGCAGCTGAAGAAAAATCTGAATTTGACGTTGAGTTAACTTCAGCAGGCGACAAAAAAGTTGCTACTATCAAAGCTGTTCGTGAAGCTACTGGTCTTGGACTTAAAGAAGCTAAAGATCTTGTTGACGGCGCTCCAGTTGTCATCAAAGAAGGTCTTCCAAAAGCTGAAGCTGAAGCTATCGTTGAAGCTATCGCAGCTGCTGGTGGTTCTGCTGAACTTAAATAATCTATCGATTGTTTAAATAGATTAAAAGCAAAATACGAATTTCTTTCGTGCTTTGCTTTTTTTTATCAAATCATAATAAGAGAGAATTAATGGAAAAGAAATTAAAAGTTAGCGATTATATCCTTATAGCATCCATGCTTTTTGGCTTATTTTTTGGTGCAGGTAATTTGATTTTTCCGCTTCATATGGGTCAAGAAGCAGGTGCGTCAATTTTCCAAGCGAATTTAGGATTTTTAACAACAGGTATTGGTCTTCCTTTCTTAGGGATCATTGCAGTTGGGTTATCTCAGACCTCTGGAGTGTTTGAGATGGCTTCAAGGATTAACCGAAAATATGCTTATATATTTACAGTTTTACTTTATCTAGTTATTGGACCGTTGTTTGCCTTGCCACGTTTAGCAACTACGTCATTTGAAATCGGATTTGCAGAAGTATTACCAAGCAGTGCGCTAAAGCCTGCATTAGCAATATTTAGTATTTTGTTTTTCTTTAGTGCTTGGTGGTTTGCCCGTAAACCTTCTAAAATACTAGACTATATTGGCAAATTTTTAAATCCAATCTTTCTGATTTTACTTGGCTTTTTATTAATCATTGCTTTTATTAGACCAATGGGTGCCAGTTCAGATGCAGTCGTAGGTCAAGCATTTCAAACATCACCATATTTTGTTGGCTTTACACAAGGCTATAATACGTTAGATGCGTTAGCAGCATTAGCATTTGGCATTATTATCGTAACGACGATTCGCCAACGAGGTGTCACAAACCCAAAAATCATCGCAATTGACACAATCAAATCTGGTGTTATTAGTGTGTTACTCATGGGTATTATCTATACGTGTCTCTCGTATCTTGGTGCGATGAGTGTTGCTAAATTCAAAATGAGTGCTAACGGTGGTATTGCGCTCTCACAAATTGCTCATTATTATTTGGGTACATTTGGCATGGTTATTTTGGCTTTAATTATCGTAGTGGCATGTTTAAAAACAGCAGTAGGCTTGATTACAGCATTTTCAGAAACATTTGTTGGTCTGTTTCCTAGTCGTTCTTACCTATTTTTTGCAACAACTGTAAGTATTTTACCTTGTTTGTTTGCAAATATTGGGCTAACTAAACTCATTACTTTATCTATACCTGTATTGATGTTTATCTATCCATTAGCCATCACGTTAATACTATTATCACTTGTAAGTCCATTATTTAAACATGATAAAGTGGTCTACCAAGTAACAACTATCTTTACTTTGATTGCTGCTATATTTGATGGATTAAATGCCATTCTATTTTCAGGTAATGCACCACAATTCATAACAGTGCTAATCAATTTTGCAAAAACGTATATTCCTTTCTTTACCATTGGCATGGGGTGGGTCGTACCAGCACTGATTGGTTTTGTTATAGGTTTTATTTGCTCAATTATACGTAAACAATTGGTAAATCATAGAGGTTAACACAAGATTAAAAACAACGTTTCATGCTAAATGAAGTAGTTGTTTTTTTATATCGTATTATGCTTTAATGACTATTAGTTAAAGTTTACAGTTTATCATTGACAACGTTAGACATTTAAGATACAATAGCTTTGTAAAGTAAACGCTTTCTTAATGATTGTTTTTTATTTTTAGATTAAATGACAACGTTGGACAAAAGGGGACAGAAAATGAAACAAGACCAGTGGTGGAAAAAATCGATTGTATACCAAATTTACCCAAAAAGTTTTCAAGATACTAATAACGATGGTATAGGTAATCTTAGGGGGATTATTGAACGCTTACCTTATTTAGAAAAACTAGGTGTAACAGTGATATGGCTTAGTCCTTGTTATCAATCTCCAATGGATGACGGTGGCTATGACATTTCTGATTACTATGAGATTGACCCGATTTTTGGTAGTATGGCTGACATGGATGAATTAATTGCGACTGCTAAAAAACATGGCATCAAGCTATTAATGGATTTAGTTATCAACCATACAAGTGATGAACATACTTGGTTCAAAGAGGCCTTAGCAGATCCCAAAAGCAAGTATCGAGACTATTACATTTTTCGAGAAGGCAAAAATGGTCAAGCGCCAAATAATTGGCGTAGTTATTTCGGGGGATCAGCATGGGAAAAAGTCCCTAATGAAGCAAATATGTACTATCTTCATGCATTTTCAAGACGGCAGCCTGACCTGAATTGGGAAAATGCCGAGATGCGTGAGGCCATTATTGATATGATCAATTGGTGGCTTGAAAAAGGTCTTGGTGGTTTTAGGATTGACGCGATATTAAATCTTAAAAAGCCCAAGAATTTATACAAATCTTACCCATCTGATGGTGAAGACGGATTGGCTTTTATTGGCAAACAAATTCTGAACCAACCTGGTATTCTTGACTGGTTACATGAGTTAGATAATAGATGTTTTAGAAAGTATAATGCTTTTACTGTTTCAGAAGCAGATGTTGCAGATGATGCTTTAACTGATTATGTCGGCCCTAATGGTGTTTTTAGGACTACTTTTGATTTTTCATATACAGATATTGATTTACCTGCTACTGGCGAATGGTACTTATCACATAAGTGGAGCGTTGCAGAATTAAAAGCACATATCAACCATCACCAATTGAAGGCGCAAAAAATAGGGTGGGGTGTGCAATATTTAGAAAATCATGATCAGCCACGATCTATCAATAAATACATTCCAGAAGCTGATCGCAATGATACAACCAAAAAAATGCTAGCTACATTATTTATGATGTTACATGGCACGCCTTTTATATATCAAGGGCAAGAAATTGGTATGGAAAACATCCGTATGCATGACATGAATGACTATGATGATATTGCTACATACGAAATGTACAATCGCGCATTATTAGCAGGCCAATCAAAATCAGAGGCTTTTGATGCTATGTTTAAACGGAGTCGTGACAATTCACGCACTCCAATGCAGTGGAATGACTCTAAACATGCTGGCTTTTCAACAGCAACTCAGACTTGGCTTAAAACTAATCCTAATTATAAAGCAATCAACGTTAGCTCACAAGAAGATAATCCAAACTCAGTTTTAGGTTTTTATAAACAGCTCATTGAGTTGAGAAAAGCTGACAATGTATATTCTGATGTAACAATTTTTGGACAGTTTGTACCTGTAGCGTATAAACAAGAAAAATTAATTGCCTATAAACGTGTGCTTAACGATAAAGAACTTTTGATTTTAGTTAATTTTTCAAATGAGCCACTCATCACTAATTTAGACTCAACATTTAAGTATACTGTATTAGATAACTTATCACCAAGTGAACTTGAAGCAGACAAAATAGCTCTGAAACCTTACCAAAGTATCATTTTAGCCAACTATAATTAGCCAAGTGACCAATATGATTTCAGATTTTATCGCATACGATAAAACAACTGATCCATTTTAAGCAAAGGAGAAGCAGATGAAAAAACAAAATATTCTCGTACTACTTGTTGTCGCTGTAGGTATAATTTCAATCTTAACAGCCTGCGGTAGAAAAAGTGAAGGTAAACTACCTAAATTTGATAATAACAGACCATTAAAGCTATGGGTAGGCCTTAATCAAGGTAAAGTTTATAGAGAATTAGTTAAAGAGTTTGAAAAGACATCACATGTAAAAGTTGACGTGATTGAACAAGAAGATGCAAATGTTGGCTTATTAAAAGATACCGAAATGGCAGCTGATGTATCTTGGGTACAAAGCGATCAACTAGGGCAACTAGTAGAAGCAGGTACAATATATGAAAACGAAAAATATGCAGCTATAACTAAAAGAGAAAATTCTGCACTAGCGACCAAAGCAGCAAGTTATGATGGTAAACTCTACGGTTATCCTTCTAGTGTAAGTGCTATGTTTCTTTTTTATGATAAACGTGTATTTAAAGAAAGTGATTTAAAAACACTAGATAGTTTATTTGCCAAAGGAAAGGTAGATATAAACATCGCAGAAGCAGGAGCAGATTATCGCTTAACGCCTTGGTTTATTTCAAATCATGCTTATCTCTATGGTAAAAATGGTGATGAAGTTAACAACTCGACACTAAATAATCAGCAAGGTCTTGAAGTTTTAACTTATATCAGTCACTTAAAGAAACAAAAACAGCTAGTCCCTTTAAATGCTGATGAAATATCAGCACTTAAAGAAGGAAAAGTTAACGCACTATTCTCTGGAAATTGGAACATCGCGAATATTAAACAAATTTTAGGCGATAATATGGGATGCGCCGTATACCCAAGTGCTAATTTTGGCAGTGGTGAGGTTAAGTTAAAAGCTTTTAGTGGAGCACCAATTTTTGTGGTTAATTCAGCAAGTAGAAATCCTTCAAAAGCTATGGATTTAGCAAATTTTATTACGAATAAATCGTCACAACTTAAACAATATGCTGCTATTGGAGGTGTTCCATCAAATAAAGCTGCTTTTGCTTCTCAAGAAGTTCAAAAAGATGAAGCTTCTAGAGTGATTGGTCAAATGGTTGATCAGCAATCTGTCCTAATGCCAAGTCTTCCAGAAATGAAAAATTTTTGGCCCAATATGAACGCTATCATTGTTGATGCTTATATGAATAAATTACCTGAGAATAAAATGCAAACGACTTTAGATAAATTGGTTAAAGAGATTTCACAACCTGTAGAGTAAAAGAGAGGACTAAACATGAACAAAGTGACTAACACCATATCTATTTTTCAAAATGGAGATGGGATGACAAAACTTTCTTTTATAGTGATGGGTGCTAAGCATTTTGCAGCTAAACAACTTGTAAAAGGACTGTTATTTCTGTTAACTGAGATAGCTTTTATTAGTTTTATGATAACATCAGGCTTTAATTCACTTGCAAATTTAATTACACTAGGGACTCAAACCCAGACCTTTAAATTTGATCAAGCGCTAGGATTTAAAGTCCGTGTATCAGGAGATAACTCTATGTTACTCTTGATATACGGAATATGTACGATATTTTTAATCATCGGTTTTTTCATCATTTGGTATTTAAATCTAAACTCGGCACAACATCTTGAAAAGTTAATAGCAGAAAAAAAACATATTCCAAATTTTGTAGAAGAAGTACATGATTTCTTGGATGGACGTTTTCATCTCACATTACTCACTATTCCAACAGCAAGTATCATACTCTTTACAGTCCTACCTTTGGTTTATATGATCTCTATTGCTTTTACAAGTTACGATCATAAGCATCTTCCTCCTCGCAATCTCTTTGATTGGGTTGGCTTATCAACCTTCTCAAATATGTTTAGTGGTAAAATGAGTGGTACTTTTTTACCATTATTAGGATGGACGTTGGTATGGGCGACACTTGCTACCTTTACTTGTTTCTTCTTTGGGGTCATATTAGCCTTAATGCTAAACGCCAAAGGCGTGTTAGGTAAAAAGGTTTACCGTATGCTCTTTGTAATCACAATGGCTGTACCTCCTTTTATTTCTTTATTAGTCATGAAAAATTTGCTACATACATCAGGTCCTATTAACACAATATTAATGAATTGGCATTTGATTAGTGAGCCCTTACCCTTTTTAACAAATGGCTTATGGGCAAAGATTTCTGTTATTGTGGTGAATATGTGGATTGGTATCCCTGCAAGTATGTTAATTACGACAGCTGTCATCATCAACTTACCAGAGGAGCAGTTAGAAGCAGCACGAATAGATGGTGCAAATCCATTTCAAATCTTTCGCTCCATCACTTTTCCTCAAATTTTAACGGCAAATTGCAAGTCCAAGTTAGCCACCCAGATAAACCTGTATCGGCGTGC
>JAKDQI010000097.1 GCA_030454995.1 Pseudolactococcus plantarum
ACCTGCGACCCATGGATTAAGAGTCCACTGCTCTACCAACTGAGCTAAGAAGGCATTTCTTCTAAACGTAAAGCGTAGTCCCACCAGTTATTATATCAAATAGACTTAAAATTGCAAGAATAAACTAAGTATCGGTAAACTAGATGACTAATCATTAAGGATATAGCTTACTATCTTTAAAGAGACCATCTCCCCATATTTCACGTTCTGACAGACTTGTTTCAATGAGTTCTATTGGTTGACGATTGACAAGTATCATTGCACATTGATAACCAGAAAAAGGTTCATATAAAGGCATGATAATTTCTTGACCTTTTAAAGCCTCTCTAATATTCGACACTTTAAAGGCAACATGGGACTGCTGCTTGATTATCTCATGTAACTCTGAAGCCTCTCCAAACGCATGTAACTGTATAGGTAAAGATAACTCATTTAATCGATCTAAAGTATACATATCAAATAAAGGACTATATCTTGTGGATATATCATCTTTAATTACATCAAGTGGCACTGGCTTTCCAATATGATGAAAAGTCATATGCTGTAGTATTTCTTTACTCACAATTATTCCTCTCTTACTATTTTAGATGAAGTGTCAAACATAATGGATTTGACGCACACAAAAAGCACTGATTAAATGCCGTTGCTTACTCGTGTATTGAACCCGCTGTAACTGTTAAACAGGTGGGTGTCCCGCTCTTACTAAGCGGCTTCCATCTAAAAATGGCTTGCACACGGTAAGATGTCTCAAAGACTCCCTAGGTAATACGATTTAGTCGGTCAAAAATGTGAGTAAGTTCGCACATTCCAGTGCTTCTCTATAGATATATCATATCACGCTTCTACATTTTTTGCAATCCAAAAACTTGAAAACGTTTACTTTTTGATGAAAAGTAAATAAAAAAGAAACCTAACAATTAGATTTCTTTTTTATATGATAATGTAACTTACTGGTTCAAAATTGCTAACGTATCTGCTAAATCATCTACATTAACTTCTAACATATCACCTGTTGCTCGAATTTTAACTTCGACGATTCGATCAGCAGCTTTTTTACCAACTGTCACACGTACTGGTAGACCGATTAAATCACTATCAGCAAATTTAACACCAACTCGTTCTGCACGATCATCTTCTAGCACTTGCATCCCTTTGTTGGTTAACATGTTTACGATTTCTGTAGATAAAGCGACTGTAGTGTCATCTTTAACATTTACGGGCACGACATGAACGTCAAACGGTGCCAGTTCTTTAGGGAAATTCATAGACCAAGCAAATTTATAATCACCTTTAAATGTTTTTTCAACATTAATCCGTGCAAATTGCTCCAAGATTGCAGATAACATACGGCTGACACCGATACCATAAGAGCCCATGATAATTGGTTTAGCCTTACCATTTTCATCTAGAACATTAGCACCCATACTTTCAGAGTAACGTGTCCCTAATTTAAAGATATGTCCAATTTCAATACCACGCGCAAATTTTAACTTACCTTGTCCATCAGGAGCAGGTTCGCCCTCTTTTGCTGTGCGAAGGTCAACAAATTCACTGACTGTGAAATCTCGTTCAAGATTAACGTTTTGATAGTGGTAGCCATCTTCATTAGCACCTACAGTGGCGTTGACCACTGTTTCAACAACACGATCTGCAATAATTTTTACTGAGCTTGACAGGCCAACTGGTCCTAATGACCCAAATGTTGCACCAAAAATCTCAATCGTATCTGCTTCTGAGGCAGGTTCAAGGAAATCAGCACCTAAATGATTAGTTAATTTAACTTCATTTAGCTCATCATCTCCTCTAAGCAACACAACCACAATCTCATCATCAGCTTTATAAACAAGTGTCTTCAAAGTCTGTTCAGTAGAGATAGAAAGCAATTCAGACACTTCATCAATCGTTTTAGCATCAGGCGTTGCGACTTTAACTAATTCACCTTGTTCTGTATAAGACGTTGGTTTAGTGAAAGCTGTTGCAGCCATTTCTAAATTAGCTGCATAGTCAGAACTATCAGAATAAGCAATCGTATCCTCACCAGCTACTAACCATTTTGCTAGCTCTGCTTTAATATCCTTAATCACATGTTCTGGAATCTCAGAAATATCAGTAATTGATTTATCTAAAATCAACCATTTTGCTAGATCAGTCCGATCAGATGTGATGGCCATGAATTCTTGTGAATCCTTACCACCCATTGCGCCACCATCACCAATGATCCCTTTGAAGTCAAGTCCAGCGCGTGTAAAAATATTTTCATAAGCTTTTTTGTAATCTTCATAGGTTTCATCAAGTGACTCATAATTAGCGTGGAAACTATAGCCATCTTTCATGATAAACTCTCGGCCACGAAGTAAGCCATAACGTGGACGCTTTTCATCTCTATACTTAGGTTGGATTTGATAGATGTTTAATGGTAGTTTCTTGTAAGATGTAATTTCATTCCTAACCAAAGCCGTCATCGTCTCTTCATGTGTTGGCCCTAAGATGAAATCAGATGCATCTCGATTTTTTAGTTTGTAAAGATCAGCACCGTAGGTATCATAACGGCCACTTTCTTTCCATAAATCAGCAGTTAAAAGTGCAGGTGCTAATAATTCAACAGCACCAATACTTTCAAACTCTTCACGCATCATTGATTTAAATTTTTCAAGCACACGATTTGCAAGTGGTAGATAAGCATAAATTCCAGATGATACTTGGCGTACATAACCAGCACGCACTAAGAGAGCATGACTGATAACTTGTGCATCAGAAGGCATCTCGCGTAAAGTTGGAATAAGCATTTTTGATTGTTTCATTTGAGTGATAGTTGGATAACCCTATCAAGCCCTATGCTTGGAGATTATCCTTTCCTTTCATATAGTGGTTTCATTATATCAAAAAAAGTGCATAAAATCAGCACTTTTCATGAGATCCCTCAGTTGACATACTTTTATATCAAGCATTCGCAAGATTAAGTAACGAGATAGTTATCTAAATAAACGTAAGATATCATTCCAAGTAACAGCAATCATCAACAACACCATAATCCCAACACCAACAAGGGTGACGATATTTTCATACTCTTGTTTCATTGGTTTACGGCGGATACCTTCGATGATATTCATCAAAATCTTACCACCATCAAGTGCAGGGATTGGAATTAGATTGAAAATTCCTAGATTGATAGATAACATCGCCATAAATGCGATAACTGTTGTCAATCCTTCACGCGCGGCTTGACCAGTCATCTGATACATAGCGACAGGTCCACCTAATTTATTAAGGCTTGGATGAAGAAGTAAGTTTTTCAACGCATTGACGATTGTAAATGCTGATGTTATTGCTTTTTCTACCCCTCCTGTAATTTTATCCAAAAATCCAGTCTTCATATTAGGTGTGATACCGATAATGTATGCTTGATCTTGTTTTTTAGGGGTAACTACGACAGTGCGTTTAAGTGTCTTAATCTTTATCTGCTGACCTTTTGAGCTGATAATTTGTTTGGTTAAACTATCCCAATCCGATACTTTATTGCCGTTAATCGAGCTCACTGTATCGCCTGTCCGCAAACCTGCTTGATAGGCTGGTAAATTTTTATCTGTGACTGTAATCTGATTACTATTTAAATCTTGAACCCCACCTTGCATAAACATGACTAGGATAAAAGCTACGATACCTAATATAAAATTATTAAGCGGCCCAGCAAAATTTGTCATCATACGACCAGCTAGACTAGCACTCTGATACTGAACATCTAGTGGTGCGATACGCAGTTCAGTCCCATCACTTTCGACAACTGTCGCATCATGATCTACCTGATAGGTCTGACTTTCACCGTTAACCTCACCTGTAATGGTCAACTCACGTTCAAAGTCATAACTGGTCACTAACATCGGTAGCGCGTGTTCAAACTGCACTTTCTCACTCAGACTAATCCGAGTCACACGCATACTTTCAGGATCTAGCGTTAAACTTACAGGTGCTCCTGTTTGTATGTCAGTTTCATCTTCTCCCCAGCCAGCCATGCGAACATAACCGCCTAGTGGTAAAATACGAATCGTATATACAGTACCATCCTTAGCTTGGTGCGCATAGATTTTAGGTCCCATACCGATAGAAAATTCACGGACTAAGATACCTGATTTTTTTGCAAAGTATAGATGACCATATTCATGTACACACACAATAATACCAAATATGATGATAAATGTAATAAGACTTTGAATCATATTAACTTCCTTTTTCCTCAGCTAACTCAACTATCCACTGATTAACTTTTTCACGTGTCACACCGTCTGATTTTAAGATTTGTTGGAGACTTTGGCCAACAAATTCTATATGTTCAAATACAGCACGTGTCACCAATTGTTCAATCTGTAAAAAAGTTATTTTATCCTCTTGAAAAGCAAGATTAGCAACTTCATTTGCTGCATTGTAAACAGCAGGATACCCACCACCTAACTTACCGACACGGTAAGCCAAATCTAACATAGGAAAACGCACTAAATCCATTTTTTCAAAATGAAGACAACCAATTTGCGTTAAATCAAACGGTTTTTCATGATGCAAGGTGATATGTTTTGGATATGATAGCGCATATTGAATTGGCTCACGCATATCCGATGGCCCTAACTGTGCTAAAACCGCACCATCGTTCAGTGTAATCATAGAATGAACAACAGATTCACGATGCAAAACAACATGAATATCTTCATAAGACATACCAAACAAGTGATGTGCCTCGATAACCTCTAATCCTTTGTTCACCATGGTAGCAGAATCTATGGTAATTTTAGCACCCATACTCCAGTTAGGATGCGTTAGTGCGTCTGCCAACGTCACATCCACTAGCTCATCTCTTGTTTTATCACGAAATGACCCACCAGATGCTGTAATCGTTAAACTGCGCACATCACTTGGTAATACACCTTGTAGCACTTGAAATATAGCCGCATGCTCACTATCAACTGGTAAAATTTTACTACCTGTTCTAGCTGCTTCACTCATAATCGTGTCGCCAGCAACAACCAGTGTCTCCTTATTGGCTAAGGCAATATCACGCCCTAATTTTATAGCCTCAAGTGTCGGTAACACACCGATAGCACCAACGATGGCATTTAGTAAAACATCATAGTCTTGAGTTTGTGCAAGTTGTGTCAAGCCAGTTTGGCCAGAGTAACACGCAATACTTGGAAACTCATCTAACAGTTGCGTTTTTAGATTCTCATGTGCAGCGACTACTAGATTAGGAGAAAATGTTTGAATAATATCACGCGCTTTCTCTATATTTTTCCCAAATGAAAATCCAACTAACTCAAATAAATCGGGATGCGCGGCGATAACATCTAATGCCTGAACGCCAACACTACCTGTCGCACCTAATAAAATAATTTTTTTCTTTGCCATTATCTTATACGTCTCCGTTCAATCCTCTTGATACCCGTTATGAATCCGAGTAACTTTTTAAAATAAACCTAAAAGATGCATAATCGGAAATACAAAAATCAAACTATCAAACCGATCTAATATGCCACCATGTCCAGGGAGAATATTACCTGAATCTTTAACACCAAAATGTCGTTTTAAACTAGACTCAACAAGATCACCTAGTTGACCAACAACAGAAAATACGGCAACTAAGACAATGAGTTTAAAAATATTGATATCTGGTGCTTTATTAGGATATAAAAATACCATTAATACTGCCACAACGATTGCTGATACAATACCACCAAGCGAGCCTTCTACTGTCTTATTAGGGGAAACACTTGGGATAAGTTTTGTTTTACCAATTTTTTTACCGATAAAATAAGCACCCGAATCAGTCGCCCAAACAATAAACAAGGCTAAAAACAAGATAAATAAGCTACTTTGTTGTGCTGCTAATAAATTTTGGAACCCCATACCAACATAGAATGCTGATAAGAAAGGAAATCCTAAATCTTCAAACGAATATTTTCCTTTTGTAAACACCATAATACCCATCATGATAAATAAACACAAGGTAAATAAAGTAAAGTGACTATCCATTCCTAATTTTGGAAAGTACTGTGTCGTTGGCATTGCTAATGAAAGGGCCGCAAAGATAGCTAGAATTCCCTCAAAAGATAAGATTTCGATTTTTCGCATCTTAAACAGTTCACTCATCGCAATAATCGTCAGTAAACCAACTAAAATTTGAAAAGGTGTCCCTCCCACTATAGCCAATCCTAAGAATACGGCTCCTGCTACGACACCTGTTATAATTCGTTGCATCATGCTTTAACTCCTCCATATCTGCGGTCTCTTTTTGAAAATGCATCAAATGCTAAAGATAATGCATGTTCATCAAAATCAGGCCACAACGTATCTGTAAAATATAATTCACTATAGGCTGTTTGCCACATCAAAAAGTTACTTAATCTATTTTCACCCGAGGTACGAATGACTAAATCTGGATTTCTATAGACTTGAGGCAAAATTGCTGTTGTTAGCCTATGCTCAAACGCCTCCTGTGTGATGTCATCAGTTGTGAGTAAACCAGATTTAACCTCTTGTGCTAAAGATTTAACCGCATCTAAAATTTCATTTTGCCCACCATAATTTAGAGCAATCGTTAAAATCATCCCAGTATTAGCTGCAGTATCTGCAACAGCTTGATCAATTGATTTTAATGTTGACTTTGGGACACCTTCTCTTGTACCAATCATCATAATACGGATATTTTCTCGATGAAGTGTTGGCACAAATTTACCATAAAAATCAATAGGTAAACTCATAATAAACTTGACTTCTGCTGCTGGTCGTGTCCAATTTTCTGTTGAAAAAGCATAAACTGTTAATACTTTAACTCCTGAATTTTGTGCACGAATCGCAATTTTTTGTAAGTTATCCATACCAGCCTTATGGCCAAAAACACGTGGTTTGCCTTGAGCTTGCGCCCAACGACCATTACCATCCATGATAATCGCCAAATGCCCGGGAACTTTTTTATCTTCAATTCCTGTTGTTACCATCTTAATTTATACCTCTAATTACTAACTGTTTAAACATATGCTTTATCATTAACAAAAGCTTTTATTAATTTTATCATATTTTTAAAAATAACACTAAAAAATAAGCCCTGGAGCTTATTTCTTATCTATTTATTCAAATGGTGAATCTGGTGTTTTTGAGTCATCAGTAGATTCAGGAGTTGTCACAGCTTTTGCATCAGAAATAACATCATCTAAAGCATCAGAGGTTGCTGCTGCTTTAACTGTTTTGACTGCCGAACGATCAAAAGTCAAAATAACGCCTTCAGCATCTAATTCAATCGTTCCTTTATCTGTATCAATACTTGATAAAATACCATGTAGGCCACCAATCGTTACGATTTCAGAACCTGGTTGCATACTATTCAATTGTTCTTGACGTTTATTAGCCGCTTTCTTTTGGTTACGCTGCATAAACCACATCATAGCGCCAAATAGAACGATTAAAATTATAAAATTCATT
>JAKDQI010000098.1 GCA_030454995.1 Pseudolactococcus plantarum
AAGAAAATGGCATTAATGTACACGACTATGGTGCACATATTTTCCATACAGATAATAAAGAAGTTTGGGATTATGTTAATCAATTTACAGAGTTTAATAACTATATTAACCAAGTAGTCGCAAATTATAAGGGGGATTTATACAATCTACCTTTCAATATGAATACTTTTTATCAAATGTGGGGTGTTAAAACGCCAGAAGAAGCTCAAGCTAAAATTGCAGAGCAACGTGAATCAGCAGGGATCAAAGGTAGTCCAAAAAACTTAGAAGAGCAAGCAATTTCTCTGATAGGTACAGATATCTATGAAAAATTAATTAAAGGGTATACTGAAAAACAATGGGGACGTAAAGCGACTGAATTACCAAGTTTTATTATTCGTCGTTTACCAACACGTTTTACGTTTGATAATAATTATTTCAATCATCGTTACCAAGGTGTACCAGTGGACGGCTATACAGCAATATTTGAGAAGATGCTAGATAATGATTTGATTGATATACAAGTAGATACAGATTTCTTTGATGATAAAGATACTTATTTAGCAGAATTTCCACGTGTTGTCTATACTGGTATGATTGATCAATTCTTTGATTACAAATACGGTGAGTTGGAATATCGTAGTGTGCGTTTTGAGAGTGAAACGCTTTCGACTGATAATGCACAAGGTAATGCAGTCATTAACTATACAGATGCCGAAACACCTTTCACACGTGTGATGGAGTGGCGTCACTTTGATCAAAAGGGTGATGAAAATATCTCTATCTTAACTAGAGAATATCCACAAGATTGGGATCGTAGTAAAGAAGCATATTACCCTGTAAATGATACAAAAAATTCTGCACTATTTAAACAATATCGTGTCGAAGCAAAAAATCTAGATAATATTATTATGGGTGGCCGTTTGGCTAATTATCAGTATTATGATATGGATCAAGTATTTCATGCTGCTTTAGTAGCAGTAGATAATGAATTTAATAAATAAATCATTATGATACTTATGATTTTGCCAAATGAATGACATCATGCTGGTTCATGTTTTAGTTTGTAAAATAGTAAAAGGAGAGTCCCATGTCATCACATGAAAAAACAGTGTTAGTTGCAGGAACATTTGATATTTTACATGAGAGCCATATTAATATGTTGAAAAATGCGAGAAATCTTGGTAGCAAGTTAATTGTCATGCTTTCAACAGATGAATTCAATCTTAGTAAAGAAAAGAAAGCTTATCAAAGTTATGAAACAAGAAAGTTTGTATTAGAAGCTGTACGTTATGTAGACTTAGTCGTACCTGAACAGTCATGGGATGATAAAGCTTTGTATATAGATATGTTTGATATTGATATATTTGCAATGGGTGATGATTGGCGAGGTAAATTTGATGACTTAAAAGACACCTTTCCAAATCTTAAAGTCATGTATTTTCCAAGAGGTCATACCTCTACTAGCAAACTTAAAGCAGATATTGCGAGAGATTATCAGTAATATTGGGTACCAAAGCTATGATTTTTGACAAGATTCATATATTTTGGTATTATAGTTTAAAAGCAACGAGACCAGTGGCGTGGTGGAGCTTAAAGTTAATATGAGCGCTTGATTTAATCATCAAGAATTCAGGTGGAACCGCGTCTAAAAGGCGTCCTGATGTTATCACACTTTGTGTTGAGACATCGAGACGCCTTTTTTGTTTTGATGTTTTAACACGTTACTTGTTGTCTACACTATGGAGGAAGAAATGTCTAAAAAACTATCATTTCAGGAAATTATTCTAACACTTCAAAACTTTTGGAGTAATCAAGGTGCAAACCTTATGCAAGCCTATGATAATGAGGTGGGTGCAGGGACTATGTCACCGTATACATTTTTACGTGCCAATGGACCAGAACCATGGCATGCAGCTTATGTACAGCCTTCACGTCGACCTGCAGATGGTCGTTATGGTGAAAATCCAAACCGTCTTTTCCAACATCATCAGTTTCAAGTGGTCATGAAACCAAGTCCTAAAAATATTCAACAACTCTATCTAGATAGTTTGGCAGCTTTAGGGATTAATGCATTGGAACATGATATCCGTTTTGTAGAGGATAACTGGGAAAATCCATCTATGGGTGCTGCTGGTATTGGTTGGGAAGTTTGGCTAGATGGTATGGAAGTGACACAGTTCACGTATTTCCAACAAGTCGGTGGTATTGAAGTAGATTCTGTAACAGCTGAGATTACCTATGGTCTTGAACGTCTTGCATCTTATATCCAAGAAGTAGAGTCTGTTTATGATTTAGAGTGGGGAAATGGCGTGCTTTATGGTGATATCTTTACAGAGCCTGAGTATGAGCATTCTAAGTTTGCGTTTGAGGAAATTGATACTGATATTTTCCTTAACTTATTTGATACATATGAAGCACAAGCTATCAAACTACTTGATCTTGGCTTAGTCCATCCTGCTTATGACTTTATCTTGAAATCAAGCCATACCTTTAATTTATTAGATGCAAGTGGTGCAGTTTCTGTAACAGAGCGTGCAGGATATTTGCATCGCGTTAGAACGATGGCTAGAAAAGTGGCAAGAACATTTATTAATGAACGTGCTAAACTAGGATTTCCTTTATTAAAAGATACAGACTTACGTGATAAGTATCTGGGTGAAAATGGCAAATACACTGAAGTTGCTGGAGGTGACAAATAATGGCAAATTATCTATTAGAAATCGGATTAGAGGAGATGCCAGCACATCTTGTTAGTGCAGCGTCGACACAACTGGAAACACGTATGGCAGCATTTTTAAAAGAAAATCGTGTGTCATTTGACTCGATAGCTAAATTTTCTACACCACGTCGCCTAGCTGTTTTAGTTAGTGGGTTATCTGATACGTCAGAATCAATAGATGAAGCAGTAAAAGGTCCTTCTGCAAAAATTGCAAAAGATGATCAAGGCAATTGGTCTAAAGCCATCCAAGGATTTTCTCGTGGACAAGGTGTCACACCAGATGAGTTGGTTTTACAAGGTGACTATTACTATGCCAATAAGCATGTAGCTGGTATTCCAACAGCGGACATTTTAACGACTGTTGGCAATAAGCTAATTAGTCAAATGCAATTCTCAACTTATATGAAATGGGCTAATAATAGCTTCTTATTTGTTCGTCCTATCCAATGGATTGCAAGCTTACTCGATGATGTTGTCATCCCATTTGAGTTACTAGATGTTACTGCGAGTAATGTGACTTATGGTCATAGATTTTTACATGAGGGTGAGATTGTACTCGCTAATGCGTTAGCCTATGAAGATAGTCTTAAAGCTGCTTTTGTCGTAGCTGATGCTGCTGCACGAAAAGCGACCATCGAAGCTCAGATAGAAAAAATTGCTACTGCACGTAATTGGCAGATTTATCTAGAGCCAGGTTTATTAGAAGAAGTCACAAATCTTGTAGAATATCCAACTGCCTTTGTTGGCGATTTCGATGCAAAATACTTAGACGTCCCTGAAGAAGTATTGGTGACATCTATGCGCGAACATCAGCGTTATTTTGAAGTTCGAGATGACTCTTCTGCCTTACAACCACATTTTATCTCAGTTCGAAACGGGAATGATACGCATATAGAAAATGTTGCTAAAGGTAATCAAAAAGTACTCGTTGCGCGTCTTGAAGATGCTGAGTTTTTCTGGAGAGAAGACCAAAAACTAAACATTAGTGACTTGGTTGAGAAGTTGAAAAAAGTGACTTTCCATGAAAAAATTGGTTCTGTTTATGCGCATATGCAACGTGTAAAAATCATTGCTGAAACAATCGGTAAGGCAATTGATTTATCAACTGATGATCGTGATAAACTTGATCGTGCAGCTGATATTTATAAGTTTGATTTACTGACAGGTATGGTTGGTGAATTTGATGAATTACAAGGTGTGATGGGTGAAAAATATGCCTTGTTAGCTGGTGAAGATGCTAAGGTAGCAACTAGTATTCGTGAACACTACCTACCGATTTCAGCAGATGGCGTATTACCTGAAACTGAGTTGGGGGCGGTACTTGCCATAGCTGATAAATTAGATACGCTTCTGTCTTTCTTTACTGTAGGGTTAATCCCAAGTGGCTCAAACGATCCATATGCTTTACGTCGTGCGACAGCAGGTATTTTACGCATCATTGAAAGTCAAAAATGGGATATCTCATTAACGACTATCGTAGATGAACTCTATACGCTTGATTTAAACGGCTTTAAGTATACAAATCAAGCAGAGGTCATGCAGTTTATTAATGGTCGTGTCGCTAAAATGCTTGAAGGTAGTGCAAGATATGATATTATCGATGCAGTACTTGCAACTGGTTCACTAGATGTTGCTTATTTAAGTGAAACTGCAAAAGCATTAGATGCGCGTGTATCAGATGATACATTTAAAACGTCAGTTGAAAACTTAGCACGTGTCATTAACTTATCTCGTAAACTAGATACTAACCCTGCTATAAACGAATCTATATTTGAAAATGCATTCGAAAAAGACTTATTTACTGCTGTAGCAGGATTGAGTTTGGTGGGAAGTAGTGATGATAAAGTAGCTGCTTTATTTGGTTTATCATCACCAATTACTAACTTCTTTGATAATACTATGGTCATGATCGATGATGAAGCACTTAAACTTAACCGTTTGAGCTTACTAGCTGATATCGCAAGTAAGACTTCGGAAGTAGCAGATTTCACAAAAATATTGACTAAGTAATACAAGTAAATAGGAGGAAACAAGATGGTCACACCTGAAGATATCGCACGTATTAACGAACTTGCCCGTAAGAAAAAAACAACAGGCTTAACAGCAGATGAAAAAATCGAGCAGGCCAACCTTCGAGAGGCATACATCACTGGTGTAAAATCAAGCCTACGCCACCATGTTGAATCAATTAAAGTGGTCGATCCAGAAGGTAATGATATTACCCCTGAAAAAGCTAAAAAAGCACAGTTTGATAAAGGCTTACGCGATACCCTATAAGCGTGATAAAAAAGTATTAGTAATGCTAACTAATGCTTTTTTATTTTTGTGACATGATCAACAGCTATTAAATTTAACCCAAATCAGCATCCAAAGTGTTTTATTCTCGACTATACGCATAAAAGACGCTTCATTTATGCTTATTTATGATAAATTAAGATACTTCAGTCATATAAATGTAAGCGATAACGTCATTTTGGGAGATATTGGTCAACTTGTGAAATTTATAGGCTAAAGTATGATATAATTTGAATAAGCATTAAAATTTGAAAGGCTATCATAACATGACATTTGACAACACTGATCAACTCGCGGTCAATGCGATTCGTACGCTATCTATTGACGCTGTACAAAAAGCAAATTCTGGTCATCCAGGACTTCCTATGGGGGCTGCGCCTATGGCGTATGTGCTTTGGCGTAATTTTCTAAATGTTAATCCTGCAACACACCGTGAATGGTCAAATCGTGACCGTTTTGTTTTATCTGCAGGACACGGTTCTGCCATGCTTTATTCACTTTTACACTTAGCAGGTTATGATCTGTCTATTGATGATCTAAAAAATTTCCGTCAGTGGAATAGTAAAACACCTGGTCATCCAGAAGTAGATTGGACAGATGGTGTTGAAGCAACAACTGGACCACTAGGACAAGGGATAGCGAATGCTGTTGGTCTTGCTATGGCTGAGGCACATTTAGCAGCCACATATAACCGTCCGGGTTATGATATCGTAGATCATTACACTTATGCCTTAAATGGTGATGGTGATTTGATGGAAGGTGTTTCTCAAGAAGCAGCTTCTTTAGCAGCCCAACTTAAGTTAGGCAAACTTGTCCTGTTTTACGATAGTAATGATATCTCTCTAGATGGACCGATTTCAAAATCATTCCCAGATGATGTTAAAATGCGTTTTGAATCTTACGGTTGGCAACATATCTTAGTCAAAGATGGTAATGATTTGGCAGAAATAGAGGCTGCAATTGTTGCGGCAAAAGCAAACTTAGATCAACCAACAATTATTGAAGTTAAAACAGTCATTGGTTTTGGTGCTAAAAATCAAGGTACTTCAGGTGTTCATGGTGCACCATTAGGTGCTGAAGGCGTTGCATTTGCTAAAAAAGCTTATGGTTGGGACTATCCTGAGTTTACTGTACCTGAAGAAGTGGCAACACGTTTTAAAGAAACGATTGGCGCGCGTGGTGAAGAACTTGAAGCGGCTTGGCGTCAAACATTTGATGCTTATGCAACTGAATACCCTGAATTAGCTAAACAATATGCAGATGCCTTTAACAATGTAACACCAGAGCTTGAATTAGCTAAGTATGAGGTAGGTGCATCATCTGCTAGTCGTGTAACATCACAAGAAACGATCCAACAACTGTCACAACAGATGCCTAATCTATGGGGTGGTTCAGCTGACCTCTCAGCTTCAAATAATACCATGGTTAAAGTAGAATCAGATTTTGAAGCTGGCAACTATGCAGGCCGTAATATCTGGTTTGGCGTGCGTGAATTTGCGATGACAGCAGCTATGAACGGGATTGCACTACATGGTGGAACACGCGTATACGGCGGAACTTTCTTTGTCTTCTCAAACTATATGTTACCAGCTATTCGGATGGCAGCACTTCAAGAATTACCTACAGTTTATGTGTTAACACATGATTCTATCGCTGTTGGTGAAGATGGCCCAACACACGAACCAGTAGAACAACTAGCAAGTGTACGTGCTATGCCTAACTTGAATGTGATTCGCCCAGCAGACGGAAATGAAGTCATTGCTGCATGGCGTCGTGCAGTAACTGAAACAAAACGTCCAACTGCCCTAATCTTGACACGTCAAAATTTACCTGTCTTACCTTATACAGCTGAATTAGCAGAAGAAGGTGTCAATCGTGGTGCTTATATCATCTCAAAAGAGTCAGATGCTTCTGAACTTGATGGTATCATCATCGCTACAGGTAGTGAAGTAAAACTTGCTATCGATACGCAAGCAGCACTTGCGAAATCTGGTAAAAACGTTCGTGTCGTGTCTATGCCATCACAAAATATCTTTGATGAGCAATCGGCAGCATATCAATTAGAAATTTTACCAGCTAATGTGACAAAACGCTTAGCGATCGAAGCGGGAACTAGCTTTGGTTGGGGTAAATATGTTGGATTGACTGGTAAAACACTTACAATCGATAAATGGGGCGCATCAGCACCAGGTGATAAAGTGTTTAAAGAATATGGCTTTACAGTTGAACATGCTGTTGAGCTATACGACGCACTTTAAGCATTAAGGTCTATCATATCTGTTATGACAACATAACTATAGCAAAAAGACTAAGTACAAGCTGACTTAGTCTTTTTGTTATGGTTTATTTTGTAAGATATTAAAGAAAATTGATGCACTAAAATTGTATAACTTTTTAAAAATATCAATTCATATCTTGAAGGATACGCA
>JAKDQI010000099.1 GCA_030454995.1 Pseudolactococcus plantarum
TATATTGTGTTTTTGGTGTGTAAGATTTAAACCGAAATTAAAAATATTTTCTGTCTTATTGCGTATTCTAGCTATATTTTCTCGATGTCTAACGATAATGAAACCGACTATAAATAAAACGATAATAATAAATAACCAGTCATAAGAATCAAAAATAATATGAAAAAGTGGTAAGACCAAAATTAAAATAGCAGCAGTAGCGGCACAGACGATACTAGAAAATGAGACCATACTGGTTAAGTAGAATGTGATCAAGAAAAGAATCCCTAATATCACAACAAACCAAGGACTATACCCTAGGAAAAGCCCAGCTGCTGTTGCGACCGCTTTACCACCTTTAAAGTGGTTAAAGATAGAAAAGGTATGACCAAGCACAGCAATCAATCCAAATAACGCAGGGCTAATCGTATGAACACCTAATAATGAAGGTAAAATAGTAGCTAATGTCCCTTTTAAGCAATCAAGTATAAATACAACTATGCCCGCTTTTGTACCTAAAATGCGGAATGTATTTGTTGTGCCGATGTTACCAGATCCATAGTCTTGTAGATTCTTGTGAAAAAAAACTTTGCCAATCCATAGTCCAGAAGGGATTGAACCTAATAAATAGGCGATAATTAATAATAATGTCGTAGTCATTTCTATATTATAACAAAAAAATGATTGTTTGACATTAGCATCTAAAAAATATATACTAGTGTTAGTTTTAAAAACTAACAAAAAGAAAGAAGGGATGATGGATGACTTTTGATAAAAATTTAAAACGTTTAAGACAAGCTCAAAACCTATCACAGCGTGAGTTAGCTAAACGTTTAGGTGTTGCAAATACCTCTTATTTTGCTTGGGAACAAGGAAAAACACGACCAAAACAAGAAAATATGGAAAAACTAGCACGCATATTAAAAGTGACACCAGAAGTACTTTTAAAAGATGAGAGTTCAGAGTTGTTAGCCATGTTTAAACAGCTATCAGATAGCCGAAAGGAGAATGTAATGCGTTATACCAAAGATCAATTTACGACGCAGATTCAAGATAAGCAAGTCCAGGATATACAAGAACAAGCTAGCGAGGATAAGGTAGTCAAACTTTATCCATATAAAGTATACGAAAAATTATCAGCTGGTACAGGATTTTCTTATATGGATGATGGTAGTTATGATACCGTTTATTTTGATGCTGAGATGGACTATGACTTTGCGAGTTGGGTATATGGAGACTCGATGGAACCAGTTTATGCTGATGGGTCTGTTGCCTTAATTAAAGATACAACATTTGACTATGATGGTGCGATTTATGCAATCGACTGGGAAGGACAAACTTACATCAAAAAAGTTTATAAAGAGTCAGAAGGCTTGCGTCTCGTATCACTGAATGAGAAATATCAAGATAAGTTTGCACCTTTTGATGAGTCACCTAGAATCGTCGGTAAAATCATCGGTAACTTTTATCCAGTAGAGGTTTAAAAAAGTATACCAATATTTACAATCTAATCATTGACATTTCGTTTTCTTTTGTATATGATACATATATCGGGTTTTTATATTCAAATAATGACCTATACCAATTTTAAGAAGAGGAAATGATATGTGTGGCATTGTAGGAGTTGTAGGTAGTAGAAATGCACGTGATATTTTGATGCAAGGCTTAGAGAAGTTAGAATATCGTGGGTATGATAGTGCAGGTATCTTTGTTACCAATGAAGCACAAGATGCTCATTTAATTAAATCAGTTGGTCGCATTGCTGATTTAAGAGAAAAAATTGGTATGGAGGTGACAGGTACTTCAGGTATTGGTCATACCAGATGGGCAACACATGGTAAACCAAGTGAAAGTAATGCACATCCACACCAGTCTTCGGATAACCAATTTGTTTTAGTACATAATGGTGTGATTGAGAACTATCTTGAGATCAAAAAAGACTATTTGTCTGACGATCAGTTTACTGGTGAAACTGATACAGAGATCGCTGTGCACCTGATCGCAAAACTTGCTAAAGAAAACAATCTAAGTACAGCCGATGCGTTTAAAGCAGCACTTAATATTATAGAAGGTTCTTATGCTTTTGCTTTGATGCATGTCTCAGAACCTGAAGTTATTTATGTTGCAAAAAATAAGTCACCACTCTTGATTGGGCTTGGTGACGGGTACAATATGGTCTGTTCTGATGCCATGGCTATGATTCGAGAAACAAGTGAATTTATGGAAATTCATGATAAGGAACTTGTAACGCTCACAAAAGATGGTGTGCTCATTCAAGATGCAGCTGGTAATAAGATGTCACGTGAGTCCTATACTGCAGAATTAGATATCTCTGATATTGGTAAAGGGACATATCCGTTTTATATGCTCAAAGAAATTGATGAGCAGCCAGCTGTCATGCGTAAACTCAGTCAACTTTATACAGATGATGCAGGTAATGTGACAGTAGATCGTGACATCATCGATGCTTTGGTTAAAGCTGATCGTATTTATATTATCGCAGCAGGAACCTCTTATAATGCTGGCTATGCTAGTAAGTATGTCTTAGAAACCTTAACAGAAAAACCAGTTGAGTTGGGGATTGCATCAGAGTGGGGCTATAATATGCCAAGACTGTCTGAAAAACCATTCTTCATCTTTTTATCACAATCTGGTGAAACTGCAGATAGTCGTCAAGTACTAGTGAAAACAAATGAGTTGGGTATTCCAAGTCTAACTGTAACGAATGTGCCTGGATCAACCTTATCACGTGAAGCGAGTTTCACCATGTTATTACATGCGGGTCCTGAGATTGCAGTTGCCTCAACTAAAGCTTATACTGCACAAATAGCTGCCCTTTCGTTTTTAGCAAAAGCAGTCGGACAAGCAATTGGTAATGATGAAGCAGCTGCATTTGATATTGTACATGAGTTATCTCTTGTGGCACAATCTATCGAAGCTACGTTATCTGAAAAAGAGTTGATTGAAAGTAAGGTAGCAGGGTTACTTTCTGATACACGTAACGCTTTTTATATCGGTCGTGGACAGGACTACTATGTATCTATGGAAGCAAGTTTGAAACTAAAAGAGATTTCATACATTCAGTGTGAAGGATTCGCAGCTGGGGAGTTAAAACATGGTACAATCGCTTTGATTGAAGAAGGCACACCAGTTATCGCATTGATTTCAAATAATCCAAAAGTTGCTGCACATACACGTGGTAATGTCTCTGAGGTTGTTGCACGTGGTGCCCATGTGATCACAATTGTTGAGCAAGAGGCTGCTTTGACAGAAGATGATATCATCATTAACAATGTTCATCCGTATCTTTCAAGCATTTCTATGGTGATTCCAACACAACTTATTGCCTATTACGCAAGTTTACATCGTGGCCTAGATGTAGATAAACCACGTAATTTAGCTAAATCAGTTACAGTTGAATAGACTATGATGGCGTGATTAGTTAAGAGATAAAAAGAACCCTATTTAACAGGGTTCTTTTTGCTATGTATGTTGTTAATACTCATTAGAAGCCTGATTAACGTTCAACTTTTCTTTTACTATCTGTAATTTGTTGGCCTTTTTCTTCATCTAATAAAATGTCTTCAAAAGCGGGTAGCTCTAACGTTTTGTATTTGTTAAGTAAGGCTTGACGGATAATGCGATAAGCAAGTCTAGCATTACGAGAAAGAATAGGACCGTGGAAATATGAGCCAAAGACATTTTTGTAATGTAGTCCTTCAGTGCCATCTTCATTGTTATTTCCTTGACCCTTGATGATACGGCCTAGTGGCTTCTGATCTGGAGATAAGAACGTTCTACCTTGATGATTTTCAAATCCATAGTAAGTTTCATCAAATTCCTCATTATAAATCTCAATATCACCAATAAATCGGTTATTTTCTTGATTGAGTGTATAGTGGTTCATAGCAGAAATACCCTCTATTTTTCGACCACTAGCTTCGATATAATATTGTCCGAGAAATTGGAAACCACCACAGATAGCGAGCATGACGCCATCGTTTTCGATGAAGCGTTTGATTTCAGCAGCTTTCGATGGCAAATCTTGGCTGACAATGACTTGTTCATAATCTTGACCGCCACCAAAGAAAACTAAATCATAGTCATCCGCATTAAAAGTATCTTCAAGTGACACAATATCAAAAGTCATTTGAGCACCTAGTTTTTCACCGATATATTTCAACATCAAAATGTTGCCATTATCACCGTATGTATTCATCAAATCGCCGTAAAGATGGGCAACACGCAGTGTATGTGGAAAAGTGCCATCAGACTTGATAGAAGTATAGGTCATTTCATTTCTCCATTCACGTAGTGTCTTGTTGCGAGTATTTCACGCATTTCCAGCATAGCAGTGTAAGTAGCAAGGATATAAACATGTTTTGTATCTTGTTGTTCAATCAACTTTATCACATCACTTAATTTTTCTGATTCAGTAATCTTATCTTTATCAAAACCAGCAACACGGATACGTCTTGCCATCTCACTATGTCTAACCCCACCTGTGATAACGTTAGTAATCGGGAGTTGATTAATGAGTTCAAAATTAGCATCCCAGATCCAACTTGTATCAATCCCATCAGCATAGTTGGCATTGAGTAAAGCGACAAGAGAAAAGTCGTAAGGTGCTAGTTTCATCATATCTAAGACCTGATTGGCACCGACTGGATTTTTGATTAATACGAGCGTACAACTTTTATCGCCAATGTTAAACGTTTCTTGGCGACCAAAAACAGCGTGGGAATGTTGAAAACCTTGTTTGATAAGCTGTGCATCAAGACCAAAATATTCAGCAACAGACACAGCAGCTAGGGCATTATAGATATTATAAAGCCCACCAACATTTATCTTATAATCAGCACCGTCAATTACAAACTCTGATGAGGTATTTGTAATAGCTGTCAAATCTGATAAGCAATACGTTAATTTAGGACGATGGAAGCCGCAATTTTGGCAGATATAATCACCTAAATTAGCATAAGTGTTCATCTTAAAATCCAAGATATGCTGACAATTTGGACATAAAATACCTTCAGTATTATAGTGAGCTCGACGAGGTTCATGACTTTCATGATTGAATCCATAGTATTGTACGGGATTTACTAATGTTTTGGCATTAAATAATGGACTATCTCCATTTAATAAAACAGTCGCTTTTGGTGCGTTAGCAGCACCTTTTATAATAAAGTCATAAGTCGTGTAGATTTCTCCGTAACGGTCCATCTGGTCACGAAATATATTAGTAAAGACAAATAGGCTGGGTGTGATATACGCTGTAACAGCAGGAAGACTCGCTTCATCAATTTCAAGTACAGCGATATTTCGGCCTGTTTTCTTTTGCTTACTTGATAAAAAAGTAGATACAATCCCTGTTATCATGTTGGCGCCAGTTGTATTTGTGACAATATGTCCAAAGGCATTTTCAAGGATACCTACAGTTAAAGCAGTTGTCAAGGTTTTACCATTTGTCCCTGTGACAACCACGATTTCATAATCACGTGCGAGTTTATCAAGTATTTTAGGGTCTATTTTAAGGGCGAGCTTTCCCGGGAACGTGGAGCCACGTTTGAAAACCTTTTTAAGAATAAATTGGCTCGATTTTCCGGCGAAAATCGCTAAATGCGTTTTAAATGTCATGACCCTATTTTACCATATTTTATGTTAAAATTTGAGTGGAGGTATGCACATGTTAGAAAATAAAACGATTGGATTTATCGGATTAGGTGTCATGGGACATGCGATTACTGATAATTTACTGACAGATGGGTATCGTTTAGTTGTTTACAACCGCACTGCGAAAAAAGCAGATGACTTAGTTGCTAAAGGTGCTGTTTATGCACCAACACCAAGAGAAGTCGCACAACAAAGTGATATAATTATGACGATGGTCGGCTACCCAACTGATGTAGAAAATGTTTATTTTGATCAAGAAACAGGTATATTTTCTGGTATTTCAGCTGGAAAAATTGTGATTGATATGACAACCTCTACACCAACGTTAGCCAAAAAAATAGCTGATAAAGCTAGGACATTAGGTGCTCTTGCTCTCGATGCACCAGTTAGTGGTGGTGATATCGGTGCCAAAAATAGAACGCTTACCATCATGGTTGGTGGTGATCAACTCGCTTTTGATCAAGTAGCTGATGTATTTAGTCATATCGCTAAAAAATGGCAATACTTTGGTCCTGCAGGTAGCGGACAACATGTTAAAATGGCCAACCAGATCGGTATCGCAGGAACAATGACTGCACTTACGGAACTCTTAGTCTATGCAAAAGCTGCCGAATTACCCTTACCAGCTGTATTGGATACATTATCTGCTGGAGGTGCTAATACTTGGTCGCTAACAAATTATGGACCAAGAATCTTAAAAGAGGACTATTCACCAGGTTTTTTTGTTAAACATTTTATTAAAGACTTGAAGATTGCACTAGATGAAGCACAAAAAATGGAATTGATCCTGCCATCTACCCAAAATGCGCTGATGCTCTACCAAAAATTAGCTGAAGCAGGCTATGAAGATGAAGGTACACAAGCACTAATCAAGTTATGGTGGACATAACTTGATTTGAATTTGATATCTGCATATTAAGCCAATACAACTTATAATAAAAATATAATTTTACATATTTATTATTATGTAAAAAAGAACAGGAAGAAAAAATGAAGATTCGTCCCTTAGAGAGAAATGATTTACCGTTTATACATCAACTTGATAACCATAAACAAACAATGGCACTTTGGTTTGAAGAACCTTATGAATCTATAGATGAATTAACAAGTCTATATGATAAACATATCCACGATAATACAGAACGCCGTTTTGTCATAGACTTAGATGGAGATTTTGCAGGGGTTATCGAATTAGTTGAGATCGATTATATCCATCGTACGACTGAAATTCAAATTATTGTTAGAAAAAAATATCAAGGTCGTGGACTGGCTAAAAAAGCAATACGTGAAGGACTAGATTATGCATTCAATATGTTAAATATGCACAAGGTTTATCTCTATGTTGATGTAGATAACAAAGTGGGTATTCATATCTATGAAGGCGTTGGCTTTGTTAAAGAAGGCGTTATGAGACAACAATTTTATGCTAATGGCAGATATCATGATAGTCTCTTTATGGGGATTTTCAAAGAAGAAGTACAGCTATAATTAGGATGATTAAGCGAATTAACTGAGAAAAATGATCTTGGTTTTTTTGGCAAATTGCAAGTCCAAGTTAGCCACCCAGATAAACCTGTATCGGCG
>JAKDQI010000100.1 GCA_030454995.1 Pseudolactococcus plantarum
ACGTGATTTATCACGGTTAGCTTTATTTTTATGGATTAAACCTTTGGAATGAGCTCTGTCGATTGCAGCAGCTGCAACAACGTACAATGCTTGCGCATCATCAGCACCAGCAGCAACGGCAGCTTCAAATTTTTTGATTGAAGTACGCAATGCAGCTTTTTGAGCAGAGTTACGTTCGTTTTGAACGATGTTCAACTCAGCGCGTTTGATGGCAGATTTAATGTTAGCCATGTTTGTTCTCCTTATGAATGATATCAGCTCACTCATGTCAGCTGACTCAAGAATTATATTGTTTAAAACACAATACTGAGATATTATAGCATAGAAACATGTAAAACGCAAACGACAATTTTTATGTTATAATTGGTATAGTATTTTAACAGAAGAGATCACTGATACTTGACTTGATTAGTGATTGAAAGGGGTACCATGTCATTTCAATTTGGTCGATTCAGATTAGGCCTAAGGACTATCAAAACAGTCATTGCTATTTTTATTATTTTGCTGTTTACGCATATTTTTCATCGTGGACAATCTGCAGCAATGATTGCAGGCATCTCAGCGATTATCGCTGTACGTGATTCCTACACAGCCACTTTACAGGCCTCAAAAGCAAGATTTATCGGCTCAGCACTAGGTGGGACGCTGGCAGTCATTTATTTCTTTATCTATAGCTCGCTCCATTATAATTTTGCTGCACAAATGATTTTAATTCCCTTATTTGTTTTGGTAAACATCGTGATTATGGATGGCTTTAATCTGCATCCCGGTCTTGTTGGTGCCAATGCGACGCTGATGATCATAGCCTTAACCATTCCTGAGACTGATTATATGAACTATGCATTAAATCGTGTTTTAGATACGTTTTTTGGCGTTATCGTTGCGACTGTGATGAATAGTGTCTTCATTCATGATGCCCCTATCAAGAAAAGAAAAATCAAGAGAACCTTTATTCGTAGAAAAATAAACGATAGAAAGTAATGATATGACAGCAATTTATATTAAAATTCATGATGAGATTAAACGACAAATTGAAACTGGTGTGTATACAGTAGGTCAACGCTTGCCTAGTGAACGTGTGATGTCTGAAAAGTTTGGTGTGTCTCGGATGACACTCAGACAAGCAGTGACGAGCTTAGTTGAAGAAGGGATTTTATCACGATATGTCGGGTCAGGCACTTATGTCGCTAGTGACCGTGTACGTGAAAAAATGCGTGGCACAACAAGTTTTACTGAGATTATCAAAAACTTAGGTAAAACGCCAAGCTCAAAAGTCATTAGTTATCAAAAAACAAAAGCAAACGAAGTTGAATGTGATAAACTTGGCCTGAAAAAAGGGGCACAGATTATCCGTATGGAGCGGATACGTTATGCAGATGACTTACCGATTTGTTATGAAGTGGCAAGTATTCCGCACCGTTTAATTGCTGATTTTGCAAAAGATGATATCGCAAATCATTTTTATGATACCTTAGCGGCTGCTGGTAAGAAAATCGGACGCAGTGAACAAATCATCTCAGCAAAGATTGTTAACAAAGAAATTGCCTCATTTTTATCCGTAAAACCAAATTCAGCCATCTTAGCGCTGACACAAATTTCTTGTTTTGCTAACAGCGAGGAAACGCCGTTTGAGTATGTGTTGTCACAATATGTCGGCGACCGCTTTGAATTTTATTTAGAAAGATAACCAGATGTCACATGCAAAACGTGTTATAGACTTACTTCATAGTGGTGAGTTTGATCAGATGGCAGTTGAATTAGAAAAAGCCATCCAAACAGAAGATACCGCCATACTCGCTGATTTAGCTGAATATCTTGCTATGATGGGATTTAGCCAAGAAAGTCGACAAGTATACGATAAGTTAACAAACGAGCAGCTTGATCAAACAGATATTATCTTAAATCTGGCAGAGATGAAGATTGATGATGGTGATTTGGAAGGTGCTTTAGCATTGCTTTATCAAGTTGATGCTGCAGATGAAAATTACGTTGCGGCACTTGTTATGATCGCTGATATCTATCAGCTGGACGGGGTTTGGGAAGCAGCTCTTGAAAAATTACAAGAAGCTCGCAGTTTAACAGATTCACCCTTAGTGGTTTTTGCCATCGCCGAACTATATTATAACCAAAGTAACTGGCAAGAAGCGATAAATTATTTTGCCAAACTGAGCCAAAGAGATATTTTTGACTTAACTAAGGTATCGACTTATCAACGTATCGGGACTGCTTATGCCTCACTGGGTGAGTTTGAAAATGCCGAGAAGTTTTTAGAGAAGTCTTTAGAACTTGCACATGATGATACAGTCTTATTTGAACTCGCACAGATTAATGCTGTTTTAGGAGAAAACACGCGCGCAATTTCTTTCTTTAAACAACTAGATGCCTTAGCACCAGATTTTGAAGGATACGCTTATCCTTATGCGCAAGCATTAATAGCAGAAAATGAGTTTGATCAAGCATTTGACGTAGCTAAAACTGGCTTGAGTAAAAATCCTACAGATGTCCCTTTACTTCACTTAACCAGTCGTATTGCCTATGCGTTGCACGATCAAGATGCAGCAGAAAATTATTTGATTCAAGCACTTGATATCGCTGATTTACATGACGAGACTGTCTTCTTATTAAGTAATTTATACCTGCTAGAAGAAGATTTCGATGCTGTAATTAATCTAGAAACACTACTAGATGATTATCATGCGTTAGCCAAATGGAATATCGCAAAGGCTTATCAAGCACAAGAAGCAGACGAAAAAGCCTTAGCTATTTATGATGAACTCGCTCAAAGTGTATTAGCAGATAATCCAGAATTTTTACTTGAGTATGCTCATCTTTTAATCAGAAATGCACGTAATAAAGATGCTAAACTCAGTCTAAAACAGTATTTAGCTATTGTGCCCGATGATGAAAATACACAAGCAATATTTAATGAGATAAGATAATGGCGTTTTAACGCCTTTTTTGCTACAATGTGCATTGTAAAAGCAAACTTTTAAAAAGGATAAGAAAATGGAAAAAAATCAGGTAGCAGAAAAAAGTGGGGCTGATTTAATCGTTGAGTCTTTAATCAACCATGATGTCAAATATATCTTTGGTATCCCAGGTGCAAAAATCGATAAAGTATTCGATTCATTGCTAGATAAAGGCCCAGAATTAATCGTCGCGCGTCATGAGCAAAATGCCGCATTCATGGCACAAGCTGTTGGTCGTATCACGGGAGAACCAGGTGTAGTTATCGCGACATCAGGTCCAGGTGCCTCTAACCTTGCAACAGGTCTTGTAACCGCAACAGCAGAAGGTGATGCTGTTTTAGCACTAGGTGGTCAGGTAAAACGTGGAGATTTACTAAAACGTACGCATCAATCAATGAATAATGCTGCTCTTTTTGAACCTATTACAAAATACTCAGCAGAAGTGCAAGATGCAGACACACTATCAGAAATCGTCGCAAATGCGTACCGTCTGTCTAAGTCTGGTAAACCAGGTGCAAGTTTTATCTCTATCCCTCAAGATGTTGTCGATAGTAAAGTTTCTGTTAATGCGATTAAACCGCTAAATGCACCAAAACTAGGTAATGCATCAATTGATGATATTAACTATCTAGCACAAGCCATTAAAAATGCTGTGTTACCTGTATTTTTACTAGGTAGTGGTGCGTCATCAGCGGATGTCACTAAAGCAATCAGAGAATTACTACAACACGTTAATATCCCAGTTGTTGAAACATTCCAAGGTGCTGGTATCATCTCAAGAGATTTGATTCATAACTTCTTCGGTCGTGTTGGATTATTTCGTAACCAACCAGGTGATATGTTATTGAAAAAATCTGACTTGATCATAGCGATCGGTTATGACCCAATCGAATATGAAGCGAGAAACTGGAATGCTGAGATTGATAGCCGTGTGATAGTTATCGATAAAGCACTTGCAGAAATCGATACATATTATCAACCTGAACGTGAGTTGATTGGTGATATTTCACAAACTCTAGAAAATCTGATCCCTGCCATTCGTGGCTATAAAATACCTGAGGGTAGCCAAAGTTATCTTGAAGGCTTATACAAAGTCTTAAAAGCGAACGAGTTTAACCGTACAGCAGCTGATGATCTTGTTCATCCACTAGACTTTATAGATGTGTTCCAAGAACATGTTAGAGATGATGAAACGGTTACTGTCGATGTCGGTAGTCACTATATCTGGATGGCTCGGAACTTCAAGTCTTATGAGCCACGTCACCTCCTATTTTCAAACGGGATGCAAACACTTGGTGTTGCCCTTCCTTGGGGAATTACAGCAGCACTGCTAAGACCTGGTAAAAAGGTTTATTCAATCTCTGGAGATGGTGGATTCTTATTCTCAGCACAAGAGCTTGAAACGGCAGTACGTCTAAACCTACCATTAATTCATATCATCTGGAACGATGGCCACTATAACATGGTAGAATTCCAAGAAGTTATGAAATACGGTCGTGCATCAGGTGTTGATTTTGGACCAGTTGACTTTGTCAAATATGCAGAAGCATTTGGTGCCAGAGGTATCCGTGTAACCAATAAAGAAGACCTAGGCAAAGTATTATCAGAAATCGATGTAACAACTGGACCAGTTGTCATCGATGTCCCAATCGATTACCTTGATAACATCAAACTTGGTGAAACAATCTTACCAGATGAGTTTTACTAAGCGATAAGCATCAAGTTTTAGAAAAAAAGGAGGTTACTTAAAAGTGCCTTCTTTTTTTCATGCTGTATTCATATTATAATAGTTATAGGTTCTTATTTGACAGTGGAAAGGAGGCAGTATCTAGTTTTAAATCAGAGATTCTCTTTTTACCCCAGTCATACATCATATCTAGTATCGGGATTAAGGACTTACCAAGAGGTGTTAGAGAATAGGTTGTGTAGGTAATACTATGATGTTTATCAGTGTGTTTGGTGATTAAGCCATCTTCACGAAGTTCGTTTAATTGTTGCGTAATCATTTTGTGACTAGCTCGTGGTAATAAACGTGTTAACTCGTTAAAATGATAATCGCCATCATGATCAAGATGATATAAGATATTTATTTTCCATTTACCTGAGAACATCGCTAAAGTTAATTCTTTGAAGCAGCCTAAATCTCCGTTGGTTATTCGATTTAGGCTGTCTTGTCTAATAAAATCGGTCATAAAGTTTCTCCTCGTATCATTTTAAACACATTTTACCATAGATTTTTTATTGATGGTGGTGATAACTTTTTCAAACTATGGACCCATGAGATGATGATGTAAAAAATTAACGCTATAAATAATAAGAAAGTGTCGTTAAAAGATGAATGATAAAACAGTTGTGCTAAATGCAGGTATTGTAAATTATGACGGAAAAATAGATTATTCAACAATTGCTTCTGACGTCAGGATTTATGATGAAACAGAAGAGAGTCAAATTATAGAGCGGGTACAAGGCGCTAATATTGTAGTGACAAAGGAGATGAGGTTAAGTCGTGACATCATTTTAGATTTTCCTGATAGCGTCAAGATGATATGTGAAGCAGGTACCGGTTACAATAATATTGATTTAGAGGCAGTACGTGAGAAAAATATTAGTTTATGTAATATTCCTGATTATAGTAGCAAACGAGTTGCACATACAGCAATCATGCTAATGTTGAACCTAGCAAGTTCAGTTCAAAAACAGCTGCGTATGTTAGCTCAAGATAATCACGATAATTTTCATAAGCACTTGATGGTTGACCATGTGGAACTTAATGGGAAGACTTTAGGTGTTATTGGCTACGGACATATCGCAAAAGAGATCATTAAAGTCGCTCAAGCACTAGATATGAACATATTAGTATCAACTAGGACTGCAAGAAAAGATGAAGGTGGCGTGCAGTTTACAACGACTGAAGAAGTGTTGACAAAAAGTGATTTTGTGTCGCTTAATTGCCCATTAACACCACAAACACATCATATGATTAATGAAAAAACTTTAGCACTAATGAAAGACACAGCCTTTATTATCAATACAGCCAGAGGGCCATTGATTGATGAAACTGCCTTAATCGAAGCGATTAATACGGGAGTCATCGCCGGTGCAGGTCTTGATGTACAAGAAGTCGAACCATTAGCTGATACAAGTCCCTTATATACAATGGAGAAAGTGATTATCACGCCACATATTGGCTGGAGAGGGTTAGAAACCAGACAAAGATTAGTCTCTATCATCAAAAGTAACATTACTGCTTTTGCTGAAGGACATCCTATAAATCTCATAGAATAAGCTGTGCTTTATGCAGGAGTTAGCATGTAGCTTATGAGATACATCACGCATACAGACATCAGACTAACTGATCATTAGAAAAATAATTGATGACAGAATTCGCTTAACACTCAAGTGTTGAGCGGATTTTTTTGTGGTAAATGAGATAATCATATGAATTCAAAAGCATAGATTACTTGATAAATATAGATTATTTGCAAATTAATATTTGAAATCGTTTTCTGAATTACCTTATTGTTGACAAAGAAAAACAAAAGCAATATACTTAACTGGTAAACGTTTACTGGTTAAGAAAAAAGCCAATGAGTCATAATAAAAGGAGAAAAAATGACTAAAAAAACAATGTTAATTACTAGTACAATTCTTGTAGTAATGGCGGGAGCAGTATTAACAGGTTGTAAAGCATCAAAGCAATCCAATACTGATACACAAAAAATAGTTGCTGTTGGTGCTGAAAATGAATATGCGGATGTGATCAAACAAATCGGTGGCAAATATGTTTCTGTGACAGGGATTATGTCCAATCCTGAAACTGATCCTCATTCTTATGAGGCAAATACTGTCGATGCAAGTGCTGTTAACAAAGCAACATTAATTGTTCAAAATGGATTGGGCTACGATGATTTCATGACAAAGCTTGAAAAGGGAGCATCTAATTCAAAAAGACAAGTTATTAACGTTGCAGATACTTTAGGTTATGCTTCTGATACTAAAAATCCGCATTTATGGTATCACCCCGATACAATGAGTAAAGTTGCAGAAAAAGTAGCCAGTGCTCTAGAAAATCAAATGCCTGCTCAAAAAGACTATTATGAAAATAATTTAAAAAAATTCAATACGTCATTAGGAACTTGGAAACAAGAAATTGCTGAACTCAAAACTGATGAAAAAGGAGCGAATGTAGCAGTTACCGAGCCTGTTGCAGACTATCTTGTAGATGCCGCTGAATTAACG
>JAKDQI010000015.1 GCA_030454995.1 Pseudolactococcus plantarum
ACAGTATATAAGAATAGGTTATAGGTAATAAAATGAATATGCATCAGTTAGAAATGTTTTTTTATGTCGCAAAATACCATTCAGTATCAAAGGCAGCTAAACATTTATATATTAGCCAACCAGCAGTTAGCAGTCAGATAAAAAAACTCGAAAATACTTATGACATCAAATTGATTGAAAAGAACGGGCGAGGTATTCAACTAACTCATACAGGAGAACAGGTTTACGAGAGTATTCGTCAATTTTTTTCAACTACAACCGTTGATGTTGAATCCTTATTAACAAATTCTAAGCACCTTAGAATATCAGGGAATTATTTAATGACTCAATTTATTTCCCCAGAAATATTCGGGAAAACAAGGTTGTTAGATAAATCTGAAAAACTTATCGTTAAAAGCATGTCTTCATTTAGTGCTCTTGAGGAATTAAAAAAAGAACATTGTGATTTGGTTCTTATTACATCATCAGAAATTGTGATACCTCAATTAGGATTTGTAGTCACAGAACTATTTGATGATGAAATCATATTTATGAGTAAGGGGAATTTAGACACTGATTTATCCTCGATTATTGTGAGTGAGAGCAAAAAAGACATCAGAGATTTAGTAAAAAAGGATATTGAATACCTGTCAGAAATGCCCTTGACAGTCGTTGAAACTACTCAAGATGCTATTGCAAATATCAGAATTAACAATGACTGTGGCACTTTTGTTTCATCACGTTTTTTAAAGTATTTTGAAGATGAATTCAACTATCTATCAACAGGAATTAAAAGTAAGTTTTATGCTGTATATCGAAAAGACTCCTCAAAAAATCTAATTATTCAATGGGTCATTAACAGCTTAAAAGACACTTTTTAAGCTAGTTATGACATTGTTTTTTTATACAGATGAGGTAGGTAAAAAACTTGATGATTAGTAATAGTAATATATATCTAAAAACGTAATTTATATTCTACGTTCTTATTTATCACCTGCTTCTCCAAAGTTGCTGCTGCTTCGAATCAAGGTCACATAATACATTACAGCCCCCTCTGTATATTTAAAACTGAATCGATAAAAATAGCACTCAAATGGGTGCTATTCGTTTTTTTACGCGATAATTATATTTTCAAGAAATGTAGTCATCAGGTTGATTTTTAAACCGATATAATGGCATTTATAAAGTCAAAAAACACCACTGACGTATATGTCAGTGGTGTTTTTGATTTATTGCCCTGATTATTTAACTTCTTTAAAAATAACGTGTTTACGTAATTTTGGAGAGTATTTTTTAAGTTCAAGACGGTCAGGTGTGTTACGTTTGCTTTTTTGAGTCAGGTACAAACGTTCGCCAGATTCTTTATGTTCAAGAGTAATATTTACGCGCATCTTAGTTTGTCCTTTCTATTATTTTGTAACTTTTTTACCTTTGTAATATCCTTTGAGGGATACACGGTGGCCGCGGCTGTAATCACCAGTTGTTTCATCAAATGAAACTGTTGGTGCTGTCATTTTATAGTGCGTACGACGTTTGTTTTTCTTAGATTTCGATGTGTGACGTGCAGGTACTGCCATTGTCTTAAATCTCCTTTTATTGTTTATATATGTTGCCTTGATTTCTCAATACTTATCTATTCTAACAAAGTTCAATAGAGAAATCAAGTATTTTTGTCAAGTATTTTTACTTGACAGAAAACACTTGGCAAACAAGTCATCGGATTAAGCTAGTGCTTCTAGTTCTGCGATTCTTGCTTGTGTTGTATCATATTTTGCTTGATAGTCAGCTTGCTTAGCTTTTTCTTTATCTACGACTTCAGCTTTCGCATTGGCGACAAACTTCTCATTAGAGAGTTTACGACCTACCATATCTAGCTCTTTTTGCCATTTAGCTAATTCTTTAGTCAAACGTGCGATTTCATCAGAGACGTTAATCAACCCTGCTAGTGGCAAGTAGACCTCAACATCTGAAAGGACCGCTGTCATCGCTTGTGCTGGTGCTGTGAGCTCTGACGAAATTTCTAACGTTTCAGGATTAGTGAAACGTGTCAGATAATTTGTATTCGCAATCAAGAATTGCTCGATCTCTGGCGTTTTCGTCTTGATTAAGATCGGGATAGCCTTACTTGGTGCTGTATTTACTTCTGCTCTGATATTACGAACAGATTTGATAATATCTTTTAATACTTCAACACCACGCACAGCTTTGTCATCTGTAAATTCTGGTCGAACTTCTGGATAAGCAGCCACGACAAGAGACCCGTCGATTAACCCTAGATTTTCTGAGATTTCTTCTGTTACAAATGGCATGATAGGGTGTAAGAGACGAAGAATTTGGTCTAATACATAGACTAATACACTACGTGTCACGTCTTTTTCAGCTGCATCTTCACCGTAAAGCACTTCTTTTGTCAATTCCACATACCAGTTAGCAAAGTCTTCCCAGATAAAGTTATAAAGTGCTCGACCTGCTTCACCAAATTCAAACTTATCGAAGTTTTTCGTCACATGATCAATCGTTTCATTTAGCTTCGTCAAAATCCAGCGATCCGTCACATTACCAGCTGTTTTTGCTGCGACTTTGTCGATATTTGCATAGGTCTCAGAGACAGTTAGTGTCTCTTTATTCATGATGATATAGCGTGAGATGTTCCAGATTTTGTTGATGAAATTCCAAGCTGCGTCCATCTTCTCATATGAAAATCGTACATCTTGACCAGGTGCAGAACCATTTGATAAGAACCAACGTAGTGCATCTGCGCCATATTTTTCGATAACATCCATTGGATCAATCCCGTTACCAAGAGATTTAGACATCTTACGACCTTCTTCGTCTCGGATCAAGCCATGGATTAAGACGTTTTCAAATGATCGTTCTTCTGTAAACTCCAAACTTTGGAAAATCATCCGGCTCACCCAGAAGAAGATGATATCATAACCTGTGACTAGCGTTGAGGTTGGGAAGTAGCGTTTGAAATCTGCTGCATCCTCATCTGGCCAGCCCATCGTTGAAAACGGCCACAAAGCTGATGAAAACCACGTATCTAGTACGTCCGAATCTTGCGTCCAGCCGTCACCTTCTGGTGCAGTCTCCCCTACATACATCTCACCTTCAGCGTTATACCAAGCTGGAATTTGGTGTCCCCACCAAAGTTGGCGTGAAATCACCCAGTCGTGTACATTTTCCATCCATTGTGTGAAGGTATCTCCAAAACGAGGTGGGAAAAATTCAACAGCGTTATCTGTCTTTTGATTGGCGATCGCATTTTTTGCAAGTTCGTCCATCTTAACAAACCACTGAGTCGATAGACGTGGTTCAACTACTGCACCAGAACGTTCAGAATGTCCAACGCTATGTACCATCTTCTCAATTTTAACGAGTTGCCCCATAGCATCTAGTTTTTCGATGATTTGTTTACGTGCGTCAAAACGATCCAGTCCTGAAAAATCAGAGGCAAGTTCGTTCATCGTACCGTCATCATTCATGACATTAATCATCGGTAACTCATGACCTTGTGCATTGAGACGTTCAACAACATCAAAGTCATTCGGGTCATGAGCTGGTGTAATCTTCACGACACCTGTCCCTTTTTCCATATCCGCATGCTCATCTGTTAATACTGGAATTTCACGGTTAACAAACGGGACGATAACTGTTTTTCCGATGATATCTTGGTAGCGTTCGTCTTTTGCATTGACGATGACTGCCACATCACCTAACAGTGTTTCTGGACGAGTCGTTGCGATCTCTACACTGCCAGATCCGTCAGTAAGTGGATAAGTAATATGGTAAAACGCACCTTCAACATCTTTATGAATTACCTCGATATCACTGAGGGCAGTACGAGCAGCTGGATCCCAGTTAATGATAAACTCGCCACGATAGATGAAACCTTTTTCATATAGTTTAACGAATACTTTTTTAACTGCCTTAGAAAGGCCATCATCTAGGGTGAAACGCTCACGAGAATAATCAAGAGACAAGCCCATTTTAGCCCATTGATCTTTGATCGTTGTGGCGTATTCATCTTTCCACTCCCAGACTTTTTCTAAGAATTTTTCACGTCCTAAATCATATCGTGAAATCCCTTGCTCACGCAAACGCTCTTCAACTTTGGCTTGTGTCGCTATTCCAGCATGGTCCATACCAGGTAACCAAAGTGTATCATAGCCTTGCATACGTTTTGCACGGATGATAATATCTTGTAGGGTTGTATCCCATGCATGACCAAGATGCAGTTTACCTGTTACGTTTGGTGGTGGAATCACGATGCTATAAGGTTGTGCTGTCGTATCTCCAGATGGTTTAAACACATCCGCAGCCAACCATTTGTCATAACGACCATGTTCTACTTCTGTAGGGTTGAATTTTGTTGAAAGTTCTTTCATTTGTCTATACTCCAATTCATTTTAAACATGTTTTATTAGTATTTAATAGTATGTCAAAGATAATAGTTTATATAGTAAGCAGAGCTTACTTTATTACAAAGTTTAGGTCGACGATGATCAATAAAATCGCTATGATAATCAAGCCTAAACAGGCAACTATATGACGTTTTTTATACATCAATATCATGGCGATATATTCTCGAATAAACGCATTAGGTAAAAAGTATCTGGCTGTTCGACTACCGATACCATCACTATTTAACCCAACTAACCTAGCAAAAACACCTGCTCTAAATATATGATAATCATTACTGACAAAAGCACTTTGGTACCTTTCACCCTGACTCCTATCATCTAATATTTTTTTAGAAAATTTCAGATTTTCAAGTGTTGTCTTACTTTTGTCTTCTAACACTATATCTGCAGTTGAGACACCTTTTGTTAAAGCGTAATTACTCATGGCAACGGCCTCTGGTATTTTCTCATCACCACCTTGTCCACCACTCATGACAAGTATAGCACGCTTACCTGTCTTTAAAAGTTGCTTATGATAGAAGGCGATCCCAGCATCTATACGACCCGCAAGTAGTGGTGTCACATGTTCCCCATCTAGCAAACCTGCACCTAAAATAATCAAGTAATCCTTATCAAGTTTTGGCTTAATCACATTAAATAAAATACTGCTAGTCAGCATGGTAAGAAAGGTAAAGAAAAAATAAATTAATAAGGCGACTAAAATCGAATACAGATAAGCTAATACTTTATTTTCTTGAATTAAAAAATGTTGCACCAAGATTAAACAAACACTAGCTATACCTAATAAAAGCGTCAGCATATTACCCAAAGTCCGACTCTCTTTTTTAAGGACGATACGTGCATTCCAAAAAAAGAAAATGATTAAGGCATACCCGCCAAATATCAGAAACAACAGACCTATTAAAATAATAGCGATAGAAAATATGACCGGCGTTAAAGTCTTTAAAGTAAAGGTTAATAACCCAATATAACCCACTGTCATCACTAAACTCACATTACAAACATAACCAGCCAATAATCGACGCTTGTCCTTGCGAATAATCAGATAGGACAACAGCCAACACCCTACCAACACGATAAAACTTGTGATAATTATTTCTCTAGGCTGATACTTACTGATTGAAATACCAGTATCCAAAAGCAATGATAGACCCAGCCATATAACTAAAACTTTCAGGTCAACTGGCTGCTTTTTTTTGACTGTGATGACTAAGTAAATGATCAAAATTAAAAGAAATATCAAATCTGGTATGATACTCATAGGTTTACCTCTCTTTAATAACAGCTATTTCATGCACACTAAGCATACAAAAAGCGTCCCAATCAATAGATTAGGACGCTTTCACGTGGTACCACCTAAATTCTCAGAAAGATAATTCTGAGCACTTCATTAGTTTATTTAATTGTGCAAAAAAGCAACAATTGTCAGCACGTCTATAGGACTCTCAGCACTCGCCTATTCTCTGTGAAACGGTGTATGACAAACCTCTTCTTGTTTGATTCTCATTTTAGCAAATTATCCCTTAACCGTCAACCTAACAAGGCATAACCATCCTCCAACCAGCTTATTTTTATCAAAAATTAAACCATTAGATGAGTAGGGTCTAAGTATGCTTAAAATGGTAAACCTTTTGTAAATTTACCAAGTTTTTGTTCAGTTGTTTTATCAATTTCTGCTAAGGCGCTGTTTACGGCTTGAGCGATCATATCTGAAAGTGTTTCAGGATCTTCAGGATCGATTAAATCAGTAGCAATATCGATATTTATCAACTTACGATCACCTGTAAAAGCTACTTTGACTAAGTCTTGTGCTGACACACCATAAAATGTCGTCGCATCGATTTCAGCCTGAGTTCTCTTCATATTCTTTTGTAAATCTTGTGCCTGTTTCATCATTTTTTGCATATTCATCATAGTTGTGTACCTCTTTCTTTGTTTCTTTAATTTTACTATTTTTAGTTTATATATTGACCACTTTTTATTGATATGGACGCGATCAAAAGTACGAGTCATCTTAAAAATACTACGCTTTTTATTTTACCATTTTTATAAATGCTTGTCAGCTGATATCCTGATGTGACTCCTATTCTTTAGCGAGCAATGCCACTACTTTGACAAAAAAGTCTCTCGCATAGTTTAACATATACGAGAGACTTCCTAGTTTTTTTACAAATTGATACGATGACAGAACTTATCTATCGCTTAATAGCTTCTACGAACAACTTATATAGTTTGAACCTTAATTAACTCTTGATTCATTTTCTTCACTAATTTTTTTTGCTGTACTTTTAAAGTTAGCAGATGCTTTAGAAGCAGATTCTGAAATCTTATCTGCCGCTACGTTTGTACCATCTACAACACGATCTTGTAAGCTGATAGAGTCTTGTTCATACTGCTCTGCTGTTTTGATATCTACTACGGTAACGTTTACTTCAATGACATCTAAATGCGTCATTTCTTTTACGCTGGCTGAAATAGCATCTTTAATTTTATCATAAATTTTTGAAATATCTTTACCATATTCAGCTACAATGTCTAGATCAACAGCGACTTGCTCTTTACCAACTTCAACACCCACTCCGGCAGTTTGGTTATCGTTGTTCACGATTTTTTCTGCGATATTGGAGAAGAATCCTCCATCAACAGTCAATAAACCATCGATGTCTTCAAGCGTATAGCCAATAATTTTTTGAATTACCTTATCTTTATAAGTTAATTCACCAGTAATTGCATTTTCAGTTTTATTAGTTTGGTTCGAATTGACAGTTTTTGTTTCCATAGTATTCTCCCTCTTCGTTATAAAATTTAAAACAAATTACAAATTCATTGTACAACATAGCATAGCAAAGTTCAAAAATATTGATTTACTTTTTTCTAAAGTAATTATCAAGCAAACCAGTATTTTTGATATAAAAACCGATAACTATACCCAAAGCAGTTACTACTACTAATACCAAAGTTTTCAGAAAGCCAATTGTGATTAATAAAATTGCCAAAATTAAAGCAATCAGTCCAAATACGATTGGATATTTGTAGTCATTTATTATTTTTTCCATAGTCTGCCCCCTAAATTACTTTACTACTTTTTTCACCAACGACACTATTTACATTAACATTAATGTTTATATTTTCTTGTGGTGCATTAATAAATTGTTTTAAATCGTGTTCAATGTTTGACTGCAAATCAGCAACCGCTTCTGTTAAGATCACACTAGTTGAAGACGTCCCTGATACTTCAACATCTATCTTATGTTTCATGACTTTAAGATTTACATTTGAATCCTTTAAGATATTAGCATTTGAAATATTCGCGTTTACAATTCCTACAATCGCTTTTTTACTAATGTTTAAAACTCCTTTATCCTTCTTGAGGATAATATTGTTAACTGTACTTGGATAAAGTATCACAGCTAAAATTAAAGAAAGGTTCACTAGAATGATGATGATACTAATCACAATGATTGATGATAATAATTGAAAGTCACTACTAATGATGTCTGTAAATTCTTGAAACGAATTAATTTGATTATCTCTAATGAAATTGACCAGAATAAATACACTTGGCAATGCTGCTAATAAGAGATATATTCCGATAGTTGCTTTTTTCAGTCTCCCCATCCTACTTCTCCTTTTTTAAAAAAATTACATGTTTTCATATAGTATAAGCTTAAACTAATATAATTACCAATGATTTGACTAATTATTAGCTGAAAAGCGTTTAGATTTTCTTAGTAAAAGGGCTTATGATGAAAGAGTTAGCGATAACACAAAAAAAGCAGAAACACTTAGTGTGCTTCTACTTTTATTGACTCGTCTTCATCAAGACATCTTTATCGATTGCTTGAGTGCTTACGTTTCCTACCTAATCCAAGCAAACTCAAAGAAACTAATACACTAACAATTCCTACTAACACCTGAACAAGGTTTGATTTTTGACTCTCCCCTGTTTTTGGTAATTGGTTAGCTTTTGTTGGCTGCCTTGTTTGTTTAGCTGGCAGTTTCTCATCTGATGACTTTTTCTTGTCAGTTTGTTTAGCTGGTGTTTTCTCATCTGATAAGTCTTTCTTGTCAGCTTGTTTACTATCCGGTGTTTTATTATCTGGTTGCTTATTATCTGGTTGCTTATTATCTGGTGTTGGTATCACTGGTTGCTTGTCAGCTTTAGTATAAACGTAAGTCACGACTTGAGGCTCTAGTGTATACTCACCAGCCGATTTACCGTAGATTGTTTTAAGCGTGTAGCCATCGATTTCTAAACTCTCGGTGATATAAAACGTACCAACGATATTAGATAATACCTTATCTTCAGCGACAGCACGACCCTCTGTATCCATATACTTAACAGTTACCTGGCCTTTTTTAGCAGGATTTTTTGTATAGACATACCGCAGTTCAACAGATTGTGTCCCTGGAGCGATCGGTTGTTGCTTCAGATAGTCAATCAATTCTTCAGGTGTCGTTGTCTGTGTGAGTAGCAGCTTATCTTTTAAACTGGTAGTTTGTAACCCAGTGTCAGAAAGTGTCAATATCTGTGAACGTTCTAAGTCAACAGTGTAATCACTGATAGGCTCTGGCGCCATCCAGTCAAAAGTACCTGTAACCATAGATGAGATATCTTTATCTGCTAATAAGGGTTTACCAACTTCATCCAGATATGTAATCTTTCCTCCAACAGCATCAATCAACTTAACAGTTAAGGTTCCTGTATGCCTATTATCCCAAGCAGACCACTTGACGATAAATTCACTTCCTGTAAAATTTGGGTCGAGCTTTACGCTATCCCCATCAATCGTCGCACCTTTTGTTTGACTGGTGAGTTTAGCTAGTTTGTCTGTTTTATAATGAGTTGAAATCCCTAGCTCAGAAGCAGTATAGGAAGTACGACGTACGCGTGACATCATAACAGACTGCCTGGCTACTATATAGTCAGAAACTTCAGTGACTGAATCAGGAACCGTGATACTCGTTAACTGATTACCCTCAAATGCATATTTACCAATACTGGTCAATGATGATGGGAGCATGACACTGGTTAACTGATTATAGCAAAATGCATCTTCCCCAATACTGGTCAATGATGATGGGAGCGTGACACTGCTTAACTGATTATAGCTAAATGCCGTCCGCCCAATACTGGTCAATGAATCAGGGAGCGTGACACTGCTTAACTGATTAGTGCAAAATGCCCCTTCCCCAATACTGGTCAATGAATTAGGGAGCGTGACACTGCTTAACTGATTACCGGAAAATGCCCAATCCTCAATACTGGTCAATGAAGAAGGGAGCGTGACACTGCTTAACTGATTACCGTAAAATGCATATTTACCAATACTGGTCAATGATGATGGGAGCATGACACTGGTTAACTGATTATAGTAAAATGCACGATATCCAATACTGGTCAAAGAAGACGGAAATTTGACACTCGTCAGTCTAACTCTACCTTCCTTCAAATCGAATGCAAACATACTAATACTAGTCACTCCCTCAGGAATCACGACGTCCGTTTCTTCACCTTCATATCCGGTCACTTCCGTATAATCCTTGTTATATACAAGCCCTGGTGTACCGTCCTTAGGATTAGCACCCCTTAGTGTCCGAGTGATACTTGGCGTACTTTTATCTTTTTCAGCTGATACTGTCGGTATATCTGGATTTACTTTTTTTTGACTTGCCGTCGTCCTTTTAACTTCCGACTTAACTGGTTGAGGCATTTGAGGTTTCGGTAGGTTAGCGTTAGACGGGAGAGGCTCTTGTGATGAAGCTGGCTGTTCATGCGTATCAGACTCAGGTACTAACGGCTGATCACTCGTATCAGGTTCAGGTGTTGGTACTAGATCAGATGTAGCACTATCTGGTGATGTTGTTTGTTCTGAGATATCGCTCTCAGGATCAATCACACTTTGACCTGGTACATCATCAGCCTGTGTTGTCGCCGTAACGACAGCTAACGCATTTGGTGCGCCAGTCAGTAAAAGTGTTAAGCACCCAACTGAAACCTGTTTTAATAGCTTAGTTTTTCTTGTCATGGAAACTCCTTATCTTATCATAGTAGCTTTATTGTTTGCTAGGTTTATCTATATGCCCTTTTTTACAAGTGATGAAACAATCTCCTTATCTAAAATTTTTCCCTTTTCTAATCTATTGTATCATCTTTAGATTAAAAAAACTAATCAATTTTAAACTTAATAGTTTAAAAACAAACTAAGATAGATGAGCGATACGTCATAAACAACTGGCAAATATCTTTACAAAAAATGAGTCAGCGAGTCTATCAGACTAAACCAAGCTGACCATTTTTCATATGGCTACTGTTTGTAAGGCAACTTCAGGTACTTACTGATGACAAGTCCTAGATATAAAAGATAAGCCTTAACTTTGAGTTAAGGTTATAAGGGTATACTCATATCATTCCTAAAATATTTTTTTCATAACACCTCCTCAAAAAAGACTGGATCACTTCAGTCTTTTTGTTTTATTTTTTTGAAAAGCATATGACTAGATCATATGCTTTCTATTTTTATATACTAGCGTTTGATGACAGTTTATAAAAGCCAAACAAACTCATCGCAGATTATGATTAACCGCGTAAGGTATGATAAGTCGGTTCATCCCAAAACCCTATCTCATCGCCATTTACTGCATAGACTTGACCTGTTTGATCTGTATGAAGTAAATGATTCACGACAAAGTCTGCTACTTGTTTACTGGAACCAATCTGCCATTCCTCAGGAAGTTTGCCGTCATATCGTTGTTTTACTTTCTCCATAGCAGGGACTGTCATATCTGTCATTGCGGCAGGGGATAGACAGTTGACACGGATATCTCGTCTTTTTAGTTCTTGTGCCAAAGTTTTTGTTAAGGCGATTAGCCCTGCCTTGGACGCAGCATAATTCGCTTGTCCCATATTACCCAATATAGCAGATCGTGAGGTCATCATCACAATCTGACCCCCATCTTTTATGTTTTCAGTCAGGAAATGTGTGACATTAAACACACCCGTGAGATTAGTTGCGATGACGTCATCCCAATCGTTTGGAGACATCTTTACCCACCAGTTATCTAAAGCGATCCCAGCGTTATTTACTAATATATCGATAGGGCCGACAGATAAAGCTACTTTTGCCACAGTTTCTCTATCAGTTACATCAAATATGACCCCTTCTATTTGTGCATCAGGGTAGCTTGTGCGAAGCAGTTTCACGCGCAAGTCTAACTGTTCTTGATTTCTACCATTTAGGATGACATGATACTGCGCTTGTGCCGCTAATTTTGCGATATCCCACCCTATCCCTCGCGTTGCTCCGGTGATGAGGATTGTTTTGTTTGTCATGCGTTAAATTCTCCTTTTGCAATCAGTACTAATTTTTTTGTCGTAATGCTAAACTGTGTCAGCGATAGATCAAATACTAAAGTATCGCCTAAAAAAGTCGGTTGAACAAATGTAATAGAGATACTTTTTAAAGGGCGCTGAAAACACTCTCGGTACCTTTGCTCGACAAGCAAAGTTAATAAGTTGCCAGGCACCACAGGCTGTTCTAGGTGATGTAGCGGATTTTGATCCATCATAACTGTTAAAAACTGTGAGAGCATCTGCTCATCGATTGTGATTATCTCATGCACACCAAGTTACCTCCGATAGTAGTGTCAAGTTTATCTTAGCAACTTCTTGCGTGTCATCTAAAATTTTTAACACGAGTTCGACCACATATTTCTGTTTTGACGTTTCTTTTTCGCTGATGAAATAAAGCGCGATTGCCGACATGTTGCTGATGTTAGGCGTCAGCAACTCGATCTTTTCACTGAGTAACCAACTTGCACCATTTTTTTGCCCCTCATTCACATCTGGTAGTGCCTGCCAAAGTTGGGTTAAACACGTGATGTAGAGCCTTGCGCCATAATATTTTTGAAATTTCTTCATCATGTTATCCACATAGTCAGGCGATAATTTACTAGCAACCATTAGCTTCATTTGCCCCACCAACGATTACCGATCAAGATACTACAACCCATACCACCAGCGATACATAATGTGGCAATGCCTAAAGCGGGCTTTTCCAGTTTATTCAAACGATTTAAGAGACGTGCAATCAAAATACCACCTGTCGCACCAAAAGGATGACCGTATGCTAATGCCCCGCCATAACCGTTTAACTGCTCGTTTGAGAGTTGAAACTGTTTTTGAAAAAGCAGTGCTTGCACAGCAAATGCTTCATTCAGTTCAACAGCATCGATATCATCTATCGTCAACTCAAACTGTGCTAATAATTGCTCAGTTGACTTTATCGGACCAACCAGAAAGTCTTCTGGCGCTACACCTACTGTCGCTTGCCCTAAATAATAGCCTTCAAATGCATAATGCAAGTCTAGATCACCTAAGATGATTGACGACACACCATCACTAATCGGACAGCTATTACCTGCTGTACTAGTGCCAGATGTAGAAAATGCAGGATTTAGTTTTGCTAAAGCCGCTAATGAACTCTCGAATCGAACTGATTGATCTTGCGTGATTAGCTCCTTTTGATCAAAAGGATACAACTCATCAGAGAGTTTTCCTGCCACGATAGCACTAACTGCTTTACTGTGGCTGTTTAAGGCGTAAACGTCTTGGTCATGCCGGGAGATGTCGACATTTTTAGCAGTTAAATCTGCCACAACCCCCATATCCAAGTCTATAAATCCATCAGGCGCCATCTTAAAGCGTTTGATCACTTGTTGACTGTCATGATCCAAGATTGTATGTGCTGTCGACGGACTTTCAAGCCCTCCACTACAAACAACACGCGCATCTTTTGAAAGGATTTGATTCGCAGCCATTACAACTGCTGAAAGACCTGATCCACATTGGCAATCTAGTGTTAACGCAGGGACTGAGCTCGAAAATCCTGCTTGAAGGGCAGCCCGCCTAGCTAAATTTCCGCCTTGATTGGTCACATTTCCCAAAATAACTTGATCGACATCTGTTTGCTTCAGCTCATCAATCTGACTAAACTGCTGTTCGATCAACTGTTGATATAACACTTCTGGCAGGATATCACGATAATAGCCGCCAAATTTACCGATAGGCAAGCGGTGTGCTGCGATAATCCCTACTTTTGCTTTTATGTTAAAATGCATCAAATTCTCCTCTTTCATAAGCTGTTGCAAGTTGTGTTCTAGATAGTTTCATCTCTTTAGTTAAAGGGATATGTTCAGTCCTTAAATAAATTTGAGGCCATTTATACTTAGGCAAAGCCTGTGCTAGATGTTCTTGAAGGACAGATTTATGAGATGGGTCAACCATCAGTAACGCGATAGTTTGACCATAAAGTGGATCTGCTACCCCAAACGCAACACACGCTTGACAATGTGCTTTAGCGATATCCTCGATATCATGGGGCGATACTTTGTTACCAGCATGATCAATCATATCGGATTGTCTACCCAATAAATAAAGTTGACCTGATTCATAAGCCACTAAATCATCCACTACCCACTGCTTAGGCTGACTAGACTTGGTTGAGCTGAGATATCCACCAAACAGATAAGGACTCTTAACAGTTAAGGCATGGTATTCATCGATAGCAATCTTTACTTCTGGAAACAAACGGCCAACTGATAAATTGTGTTTACCATGATTTAGTGACTGAAAACTGATAAAACTGGTCTCAGAACTACCATAAAATTCAATCAATTCAACAGTTTTAAGCTTTGGTCTAAGTTGCGCTAACATGTGTGCACTTAATTGTCCACCACCAAAAATAATGCTTTTCAGATGAGGAGAAACTGTTAACATATCGATCTGTTTTAACAAGAAAGTCGGCACAGTAAATAATGTTGTAGGAACATCAACCATTTTCAAAATCGCTACGTCATCTATTTTCATAAATGTTTTTCCAAGATATAAGGCAAGGCATAAAGTATGTAGGCCCAAAGAAGTCGTCAAAGGACTTGAAGTCAAAATCTTCTCGATTTTCTCAAATTGGAAAAGCTGATTAATTTGCTTAAACCCTGCTTCCCAAGACTCCCAGCTCCTCGCGTAAATTTTAGCCCCCCCAGTTGTTCCCGATGTCAGACCGATAAAAAATGGTATATCCGTAATTTGTAGTGTCTTTAGCTCAAATGCATCACGATCCACACCTATCATCGGAAAATTGCCACTTAACTGAGCAGCTAAAAACCTAATCGTAAACGCTAAGGGATCCTCGGTCTCTATCCAGATGATTTCCGAAGTCGACTGAAACGCCTTGGCTTGCTCCTTAGCTTGTGTCATCAACTCTTGATATCGATAGCTTTTTGTGCCTATTTGCAGTGCAACACGAGACCCATAGCGCGTTAGCCTATCTATAAACTGATTATTTATTATCATTTGCAAGTTAGTATGCCGCTTATCTTTCATCATCAACTCTTTTTTTAAAAATAATAGTAAACCTATTGTTGATTTATGGTTTACTATTAGCTATACTGTATAGTATAATAAAAAAAACTTGCATTGTAAAACGAATTTATAGGAGATATTCATGACTTATCAATCACAGAGAACTAAAATATTGGCTTACGCAGCCATGATGACAACTTTTATCATCATACTAGGATTATTTCCTGGTATTCCTATCGGCTTTATTCCCGTCCCAATCGTTTTACAGAATATGGGGATCATGATGGCTGGTGAGTTACTTGGTCCTAGGTATGGTTTTCTTTCTGTTACGACTTTCTTATTACTAGTCCTTGCAGGACTACCACTCCTAAGTGGCGGTCGTGGTGGTGTCAGTATATTTGTAAGCCCTTCAGCAGGGTATATCATCTCTTGGCTCTTTGTACCATTAATCATCGGCTACTTACTTAAGACCTTTCAAGCGCATCAATCATGGTGGGTTGAATGTCTCATCGTGATTATAGGTGGGGTTATTTTTGTCGATATTTTAGGTGTTCTGTGGTTATCTTGGCAAACAGGTATGCCACTTGGGTTAGCACTAAAATCAAGTCTCGTGTTTATCCCAGGAGATCTAATCAAGGTAGTCTTATCAGTTACCATCATCAGACAAATCAGAATACGCAATACCGTAGTACAAAATATCAACAAGTAAACCGCAACTAAAAGTGTATCTTATTGTTATAAGATACACTTTTTTAAATACTTAGACATCCAGTTTCAACCACCTGTTAGCCAGCAATACCAATGCCTAGTTTCTCGCAGTTATATTGAAATTTTAAGTCTAGGCATAGTTTTTTTCTAAGTCAAAACTCATACTTTAAGTGGTATACTAAATAAATGTTATAAAGGAATAAATTCATTAACAAAGGAGTCTTATGTCAGATAATCAAAACAATTTCATGAGAAAAATGAGTAGCAAACACTTGGTAACGCTGTCTTTAGGTGGCGTGATCGGGACGGGTATCTTTTTAAGCTCAGGCTACTTAATTCAACAAGCCGGTGCAATCGGCACAATCATCGCTTATCTAGTCGGTGCCTTACTTGCCACCTTAGTCATGATGTGTTTAGGAGAACTATCAGTTTATCATCCTAAAACAGCATCTCTACATCTATATGCTTCAAAATATATCCATCCCAGTATAGGGTTCACTGTCGCTTGGCTGTATTGGCTAACATGGACTGTCGCACTAGGCTCCCAGTTCATCACTATGGGTGTCTGTTTACAAAAATGGTTCCCACAAACACCAATTTGGCTTTGGTGCGCAATTTTTTCTATTTTAATTTTATTACTCAACGTCTTGGATATCAAAATATTTTCAGTCAGTGAATTTTGGATGTCTCTAGTCAAAATCGTAGCACTTGGTATCTTTATTATTTTAGGTGCTACTGCCATCACTGGTATCTTACCAGCACATGCAACTAGCGCACCTTTATTTAAAAATTTAGTGTCAAATGGCATTTTCCCTAATGGCTTTGGTGCAGTCTTTATCGTTTTACTTTCGGCGAATTTCGCCTTTAGTGGGACTGAATTGATTGGTGTTGCTGCTGGAGAAACTAGCCATCCTGAAAAGAATATCCCTAAAGCAATCAAAAGCACTCTATTTTTATTAATCACACTTTTTATCGGGACAATTGTTGTGATCGGTGCACTCATTCCTGGCTCATCTAAAGTTTTGACTGAAAGTCCATTTGTCAGTATTTTACAAAATATCGGGATTCCTTATGCCAGTGATATTATGAACTTCACCATTTTCATTGCGATTTTATCTGGTGCAAATTCTGGTCTGTATGCTGCTAGCCGTATGCTTTGGTCACTCGCAGAAGACGGTACTCTACCAAAAGTATTTTCTAGACTATCTAAAAACGGCTTACCTATTTATGGCTTGTTATTAACATTAGTAGGGGGTCTACTCTCTTTATTTTCAAGTATTTATGCTGAGAGTACGGTTTATCTGGCACTAGTGTCTATTTCTGGTTTTGCTGTTGTAGCAGTATGGCTATCTATCGGGATTAGTCAGCTGAGATTTAGGAAAGTTTTTCTAGCTACACATGATATCTCTGAGTTATCTTATCGCACGCCTGGCTATCCAGTTGTGCCTTGGTTGGTGATTATTTTCTGTGTCATCTCAATCATAGGGATCTATTTTGATCCTAACCAGCGTATCGCGTTATACTTTGGTATTCCGTTTACAATCATCTCAGCACTCATCTATCAACTATTTTACAGCAGGAGAACACATGACATTTCAAAACTGGCTGACTAAACAAGACGTCGTCATTATAGATGGCTCTATGTCTAGACTACTAGAAGCACAGCACATCCAAACCAACCATAAATTATGGACAGCACTCGCATTAATCGAAGCACCAGAAGCTGTTTATCACGTGCACAAGCGTTATTTTGATGCCGGTGCAAACATCGCGATTACTGACAGCTATCAAGCAACAGTCAAAAGTTTTGCAGGCCTTGGCTACTCTGAAGCAGAAGCTATTAAGTTGATCAAAAAAAGCGTGCAGTTGGCCCAACAAGCAAGAGAAGACTCAAAAACCCCACAAACCAAGTGGATTGCGGGGTCAATTGGCCCTTATGGGGCTTATCTATCCAACGGCTCTGAATACACAGGTAATTATCAAATAGACGATAAGACAATGTATGCCTTCCATGAAACGAGAATCAAAGCACTCGTAGAGGCGGGAGTAGATTTACTTGCGATTGAGACGATTCCTAGATTAGATGAACTTCGAGTTATCTTATCAGTTGTCTCACATTTTGATGTCCCTGCTTTAGCGAGTATCTCTTTAAAAGATACTACCCATATGGCAAATGGTGATAAGTTAGAGGATTTTCAATCACTTGTTGAAGCTGATGCTAATGTTGTTGCTTATGGCATCAACTGCATTGCACCCAAAGCTGTTGCAAATACGATCGCTATCTTAGCAAATCATGCTAAAAAACCACTCCTAGCTTATCCTAATTCAGGTGCTATTTTTGACCCTATTTCTAAAACGTGGTCAGAAGAGATTAATACAAAAGAAATCTTTTCTATCGACGCAAAAGACTGGCATGACAAAGGTGCTAAACTCATCGGTGGCTGTTGTTGTGCCACTGATGATGATATCACTATCTTAGCCGAAACATTTCATCAATAATCTCAGTAGTTAAGGTATAACTTTAAATGCGATTGAGGTTTACTGATGGTGAGTACTAGCAGCTGTTTTTTCTAACCATGAGATGATTGGTAACAGCTCAACTCTAGGCTCTTGGACACGTGTAATCAGATAAAAATAGCGTTGATATTTGCTGGATAATTTTTGGTAAGGTAAGTCTTTTGCAGCTCTCTCAGAAATAATCGAGCAGCCATATCCTTTTTTGAGTAGGGCAACAATCATATCATTATTATGAATGCATAATTGTTCTTGTTTGATGTCATGTTCTGCTATATAGCGTTGTGTATAATAAGAGACACCTGACGTCTCTTCTCTCACCAACCACGGCCCAACTTCTGGATCACCTACAAGAACAAGCTGATCTTTTACTAATGGCGTACGTTGCATCTGTTTCATCGATAAGGGTTTTTCTATAAAACCAAAATCAATCTCGTGGCGACTAAGTGCATCTACTACTGATAATGAATTCATCATTTTAACTGTAATCGCTAGCTGTGGAAATGCTGCTTTAAGTGCTATGATTAAATCAGGTAGTAAATAAATCGCATAAGTATGAGATGTTCCGATGACACATTGTGTCATCGTTTTTTTGTCCTGCTGTAAGGTTAATTTTAGTTCTCGCCACTCATCCAACATATTGACTGACTGCTCATAGAGTAAATCTCCCTCAGGTGTCGTCTCGATCTCTTGCCGACCATTTCTAATAAATAGCAAAACACCTAAATCATCTTCTAATTGTTTGATTTGAGCTGAGACTGTCGACTGCGCGATAAACAACAACTCCGCTGCTTTAGAAAAATGCTTTGTTTCATAAACGACTTTAAATGTTTCTAGATTTTTAAACATATTTTTTCCTATCTGTTTTTTCGATTAAACCTATTATATCAATTGATTATAGTAATGGGTATTTTTTATTATAATAGAGTTAAAGAAAAGAGTTAAAGAAAAGAGAGGTTTTCATATGTATCACATCATAAAAAAAAATCAAGCAATATTACCAGGACTTGGGTTATCTTTAATCGTTGCAATGATTGCTAAAGTTATCGCACTTGCTTTACCTGATTTAGGTGGCGCAACACTGGCTATTTTACTCGGTATCGTTTTAGGGAACACGTTTTTTAAACAAGACTATTTAGCTAGTGGGACCAAGTTTTCAGAAAGTAAACTCCTTGAGTGTTCCGTTGTCTTATTGGGCTTTACGGTTACCTTTCAAACAATTAGCCGCTTAGGTATAAATGGTTTGATCTTTATTATCGCTATGATGGCAATCGTCATCATAGCTGCCATCTTCATTGGTAAACGACTCGGGTTTTCTGAAAATATGGGCATCTTGATGGCGAGCGGTAACGCAGTTTGTGGTTCTTCAGCTATTGGCGCAGTAGCACCAGCGATTGAAGCTGATGAAGATGAAAAAGGACAAATTATCACACTCGTTAACCTATTAGGGACAGTGATGATGCTCACACTCCCTATTATCGCGACCTCACTATTTGGGAAAAGTTTACTCGCACATAGTGCGTTATTAGGCGGCACACTACAATCAGTCGGGCAAGTCGTTGCTGGGGCAAGTTTAATTAACCAACAAACCGTTCAATTTGCCATGCTATTTAAAATTACTCGGATCATATTTTTAGTCGTCGTCGTTTTTATTTTCCAAAAGAGACATCAAAAACATCAAAAAATAGAGACAACTACTAAACGCGCCTTTCCTATCCCATGGTATGTACTTGCATTTTTAATCATCTGTGTTGTCAATAGTTTGGTTGCCCTACCTAAACCATTTAGTGATAGTGCACATTTTATTAGCACCTGGTTTGAAACGATTGCACTTGCTGCGATCGGCTTACGACTTGATCTAAAAAAATTCATCAAAGAGGGGCCTAAATTCTTAATCTATGGTTTATCTGTTGGTAGTGTGCAAACACTCGCTGCGATCGTGTTAATATTCTTACTTAAAATTAAATAAAGGAACACTGAAAAAAGGCAAGAAATCTCATTTTTCCTATAGTTTTTTTAAAAATATAGCTTATGTTAGAAATTTCTGTTATAACGGAACAAAGTTGCGCTTAACACAAAAAGTAACCTTTGCTATACTAAAATTGTAGAGAAAAGGAGAAACAATGAAAAAAATAGTCGCAATTACGTCTTGCCCAGTCGGCATCGCCCATACTTATATGGCTGCTGAAAATCTGGAAAAGGCTGGAAATGCCTTAGGTGTTGAGGTTAAAGTCGAAACACATGGATCTATTGGTGTTGAAAACAAGCTTTCATCACAAGACATTCAAGAAGCGGTTGGTGTAATTATCGCTGCAGATACTAAAGTAGACAAGTCTCGTTTCGATGGTAAGCCATTGATTACAGTAGGTGTACAAGAAGGCATCCATCAGTCTCAAGCATTGATAAAAAAAATACTTGATCATCAAGCCGATATCTACCAAAATACATTATCAGTCACCCAAGAAAGTGATGACACAGCAAACGAAGGTATGGGAAAAAAGATTTATAAGAGCCTGATGAACGGGGTTTCTTATATGGTGCCATTCGTTGTAACAGGTGGTCTTCTGATTGCGATTTCTTTAAGTCTAGGTGGTACACCTACTGCCTCTGGTATCAAAGTTCCTGACGGTACATTATGGGCGACGATGCTAACAATTGGTACAGCTGCTATGGGCTTAATGGTCCCAATTCTATCAGCCTTCATCGCACAAAGTATCGCTGATAGACCCGGTCTAGTGCCTGGGTTTGTTGGAGGCATGCTGGCTGCAAACGGTGCGTTGTACGGCAGTACGGCTAATGCTGGCTTCTTAGGTGGTATTATTACTGGATTCCTAGCAGGATTCGTTGCTTTAGCAATCAAAAGACTACCTGTCCCTAAAGCCTTACAATCTATTATGCCAATTATTGTTATTCCGATATTATCATCGTTAATTGTTGGCTTTAGTTTTATCTATATCATCGGGAAACCTGTGACTTGGTTGTTCACCTCGCTTGCAACCTTCCTTACGCATATGCAAGGTAATCATGGTAGCGAAGTCGTATTAGCCTTAATCCTTGGTGCTATGATTGCATTTGACATGGGTGGGCCTTTTAATAAAGTTGCCTTCTTATTCGGTTCTGGTTTGATTGCTAATGGTAATTATGCTATTATGGGACCTATCGCTGTTGCTATTTGTATCCCACCACTTGGGTTGGGCGTTGCATCACTAGTTTTAAATAATCGTTTTTCTGCAGCTGAAAAAGAAGCAGGTAAGGCTTCTCTAGCTATGGGATTATTTGGTATCACAGAAGGTGCTATTCCTTTTGCCTCAACAGACCCACTTCGCACAATTCCTAGTATTGTTGTAGGTGCTATGACAGGTAGTGTGATTGCTATGCTTTCAGGTGTAACTGACCACGTCGCACACGGTGGACCTATTGTTGCCGTATTAGGTGCAGTAGATCATGTTGTGATGTTCTTCGTAGCAGTTGCAGCAGGTATTTGTGTAACTATTTTAATGTTACGTATCCTTAAACCTGATTTATCAATAAAAAAATCAGATGCAACTAAAACACCATCTGATGATGTAGTAACTGAACCTTTAGAACAATCAGCTGATTTTGCATCTATCACTGATTTACTACATGACAATACTATCCTACTTGATTTAGATGAACAAAGTAAAGATGATGTTATTACAAAATTATCCCAAGAATTAGTTAACACTGGTAATATTACTGATTTAGAAAAGTTCAAAACAGCAATTCATAATCGAGAAAATGAAAGTACAACTGGGATTGGTATGGGGATTGCTATTCCTCACGGAAAATCTGCCTATGTCACAAAGCCAACTTTAGCATTTGCTAGAAGTACAGATGGTATTGATTGGCAATCTCTAGATGGCTCTGATGCGCAACTCATTTTTATGATTGCGGTACCAAAAAATAACAAAGAAGATATACACTTAAAAATATTACAACGTCTCTCTAGAAAATTAATGGATGATGACTTTAGAAAAGAGTTATTAGCGGCTCCAGATAAACAAGCAATCAAAACATTGTTAAATGAGATGTAAAGCTAATCGAAATCGACATGTTGATATAAAATCGGCATGTCGATTTTCAAGGTTAAAGCAGAAGGTTATAAGTCATGAACACACGTCAAAAGGCGCTAATCAACTATCTTATCAAAAAGACACACTATATCACAACAAAGTCCTTAGCTACAGAGTTTGCAGTATCTGAACGTACAGTCACAAAAGATCTGAATACCATAACAGACTATCTAATAGCTGAGCAGCTACCTTTACAAATGGACAGAAAAAAAGGAACTGGTATCTGGCTAAAAGGACAGCCACATGATAAAGAAAAACTATTAACATTACTAGGAACTAGTGATCATAAGCAAATACAACTAGATGAATTACAACATTTATTGATTTTTCACACTCTCCAGGCACCAAAAGGTATTGTAAAATTAGATGACTTAGCTGACCAACTTTTTGTCAATCGTCGTATAATCCAAGAAGAACTTAAAAAAATAAGACATTTATTTGAACATCATGGTTTACAAATTAATTCAAAACCAGGTGTTGGTATTCTCATTGAAGGTGATGAGAACCAAAAAAGACAGCTGCTGGTGCAAACTTTACGAAATATGAAAACATCTAAGGTAAATACACCTTCTTTAAAAGAATTTTTCAAACAAGACACATTAAAAGTCATCCAAGATACATTAAAAGAAATTCTTGTCGAACATGATATGCCTACTTCAAAAAACCTCTCAAATCTTGAAATACATATTTATTTCATGTTAGAGAGAATGCGTCATAAAGCAGTAATAATTTTAACAAATTCCGAAACAGATGCAGTCAACAATACGCCAGCACAACAAGTCAGTAGTCAAATTTTGGCTAAATTATCTAGTATTTATCCCATTGAATTCTCTCCTGATGAAATTAACTATTTGGCATTACGTATCGCAAGCACATTCCCATCTTCAAGCTCTGCGTTATATTTTGAAAAAGAAGCAAGTCTGTTAACCGATTATCTGATGTATCAAGTAGATGATATGTTAAATTATTCTCTAAACAAAGATGAGACCCTCAAAAAGAATTTAACTTCTCATCTTACTTCAACATACTTTAGACTAAACTACAACTTAAGTATCACAAATCCACTAACACAAAATGTATTTAATGCCTACCCCCAATTGTTTCTAGTGCTTCAATTAATATTAGATGATCACTTTAAACAAGAAACTTACTTTGTACCACCAGAAGAGATTGCCTATCTAGCCATTCATTTTCAGGCTGCTATAGAAAGACATAAAAATAACAAAACACGACATTTTCGTGTACTCTTAGTTAGTGAATATTCCAAAGCCATGGCAACTTTTATAGAAGCACGACTAAACAGAGAACTACCTGAACTAAACGTGGTTGATTTACTTGAATACTCTGATACCCTTACACAACAACACTTTGAAACAATCGATTTTATTCTATCTACAGTACCATTTTTTCATCCTTTATTATCTGTTTTAGAAATTTCTCCTATGATTAGTGCAAATGATGTATTAGCTATAGAAAAATATATGGTAGACTGTCCACCTAATCAACAAGTGAAAAAATTTGATTTAGCCAGTTTTACAAATCCTTTTTTAATCTTTCCACAAGCTGATTTAAAGACACCAGAGGAAGTACTCCGTTTTATGGGTGACAATCTTGTCACAAATGACTATGTTGTACCTCAGTTTATTAAGGAAGTTATCATCAGAGATAAACAAGCTAGTGTTAGAGTTGCACCACTGATCAGTTTACCTCATGCTAACCCTAGTTTTGTTAAGCACTCTACTATATCTATTTTGACATTAAAAGAACCAATTGATTGGCATGGGGAGCAGATTAGTCTAGTTATTTTGATCGCAGTAAAAAAAGACCAACTAAAAAACGGAGAATTCAAAAAATTATTTTCTGTTATTCATTATTTAGAAGAGATACCTGAGCGGGTCTATGAAATTTGCCAAGCTCAGCATGCACTAGATATTTTAAATTTATTATCAATTTATGAATAATGAAACAAAGATTACGGCAAAAAGAGCAGAAGTAGTAACTTCTGCTCTTTTTGCAATGGATATAGAAATATAAGTCATCAAAAAAAGCTAAGCTCAACAGCTTAGCTAATATGCGGAGAAAGGGACTTGAACCCTCACGACCAAAGTAGGTCACAGGATCCTTAAT
>JAKDQI010000101.1 GCA_030454995.1 Pseudolactococcus plantarum
TATAGATGTTATATGTAATTAACTGAAAAATTAGATAAGAAAACTGGGGAACATAAATGAAAAAAATAGTTAAGCGGTTTTGTGTAATTAGTGGTATAGTTTTGTTTTGCTTTATTTTACTAGGGTTAGGGGTTAAAAAATGGCACAATGACAAGTATGGGAAGTTAGTTTTCGCTTATGATATCAAAAATTCTCAGCGTGGAAAAACGCATTATGAAGATGATACCGTGGATTTAAAAGTTACACGTGTCGAGCAGAGAGGACGAGGTGGTTATATAGCGATTGTATTTATGGATATTAAGAACAAGTCAAATGAGTCAAATTTTCTACAGACGTTGTGGATGTCTGTGAATCCAGCACAGTATAATCCAAAACAGAAAAAGATTGAACTTACCCGAAATCCTCTTGAATATACCCTAGATAAGCGTGCTCATCCAGAAGTAGTAGATCCTTATATACATGTAATAAAACCAGGTAAAACAGTTAAAACATATGATGTAGTGCTGTTAGATTATCCAGGTCAAGACTTAAACTATGTTTTCCAAGAAAGTGCATTTGATATCGGTCCCTATAAACCAGTCATATCTCTTAAAACAAGAGGGTAACATCATAAAATCATGGAATCCCACTACCTACAAGTCATACCACCTAAAGAGGAGGAGCATAAGTGAAAGTAAAAAAAAGCAAGGAAAAAAAGTAAGACAAAAAAATACTGTTGGTAATCTGTATTATACTGTTGTGTTCAGGCGCTTTTGCCTTGAGGCGAGCTTATAATAAAAAATACGGAAAAGTTGTATTTGCCTACACCATCAAAAAATCAGACCGAGCTAAGTATCGTTATGAGGATGAGAAAGTTTCGCTAACCTTTACTAAGGTAGAACAAAGAGGAGAGACAGGAAGGATTGTAATGCTTTATATGACCTGTCGTAATAAGACTGGTGGCGCAAAAATCCCTGGAGAATTAGTCGGAAATTTGATGAATGTGCAATATAATAAAGAATATAAGCAAGATGTGAGTCCTGGAATTTTCTATCAGAATACAGTAAGCAAACTATTCCATCCAACAGTTGTTTCACCAGCAAAGTACCTAGTACAACCAGGTGAAACAGTCAAAAGTTATATGTCACTTTTACTGGATGATCCAGGACAACCATTTCGAATTGTCAAAAAAGATGAGCTTTATACTGATAAAAAGAACAAAGTTAACTTTAAGTTTAGAACAACAGGAAAAGTTAAACCAGTAAAAAATTTAATTACTGACTAGATTTGTCACTACTTAAAAACTTGATATTTAGACAAGAAAACAGAAAGGAAATAAATGAAAAAAATAGTTAAGTGGCTTTGCTTTATTATTTGTATCGTTTTAGTTTGCCTTTCGCTCGTAGCTTTGGGATTTAAAAAATGGTATGATGATAAATATGGTAAATTAGTTTTGGCATATGATGTCCCCAAGTCAGAGTGACCCAAGTATCGTTATGAAAATAGTATATTAGAAATGACAGTTACGAGAGTTGAACAGCGTGGACGTGGTGGTTATATTGCCATTGTCTTTATGGATATTCGGAACAAAACAGATGAGCCGCAAACTATTACTTGGTTCATGGCATCTATAATTCCAGCACAGTATAATGCCAAGCTTAAGCGGATCAAAACACTTTCTGATGATTTGGATTATACCTTAGATAAACGTGCTCATCCTGAACTGTCAACTCCTAAGAGTGATGGTTCAGTGAAACCAGGAGAAACATTTAAAACGTATGAGTTCTTTGTCTTAGACTATCCAGGTCAAGATCTAAAATATGTCACCCAGGAAAACTTATTTGAAGATGGCCCATACACGACATTAATGTCACTTAAAACAAAAAGTATCGCCCAAAAATGAATGAGTTTTAGCTAACAAGTTAAGTTCCGATCATGAGATATCCAGTTAGATTTTGCTTTAACGTTGACACGAAGATTTCCTAAATCTCAAAAAATTTTCAAAACAATTGTTTAGTAGTTTTCAAGATTATGTGGTAAACTATGTTTGACAACTTATTGTGATAAAGGATATTAAAATGACAGAAGATATTTATGATATAACGATTGTTGGGGCTGGACCTAGTGGACTCTTTGCTGGTTTTTACGCTGGTATGCGTAAAAATAAAGTACAAATTTTGGATTCCCTAGAATCACCTGGCGGTCAATTAACAGCGCTATACCCAGAGAAGACGATCCATGATGTCCCTGGATACTTTGCAGTGAAAGCAGAAGATCTTGTCGCAGACTTAGTTAAGCAGACTGCTCAGTTCGGTGTACCGATCAGACTTTCTGAAAAAGTTCTTGATATAAAAGAATTACCTGACTCTGGTTTTTATGAAGTGACGACAAGTAAAACTAGCTATGTTACTAAAGCTGTGATTATAGCGACAGGTAATGGGTCGTTTGCACCAAAAATGCTTAAAACTGATGAGCCTTCTACGTTTGATGAGGCTAAATTACGCTATCATGTTGCTGATAAAGAGCAATTTAAAAATCAACGTATTGCAGTCGCAGGTGGGGGAGACTCTGCTATAGATATGGCGTTGATGTTAGAAGAAGTTGGGGCATCTGTTAGTCTGATTCATAGAAGAGATGAGTTTCGTGCACATGAATCATCAGTAGATAAACTACATGCATCTAGTGTGGATGTCTTAACTCCAGTGACGATTAAAACGATATCAGATGATCAAGATGCACTACTTTTGACGCTTTCTGATGATCGTCAGTTAGCAGTAGATACTATGGTTGTACAACATGGCTTCCTAAGTAATAACAAAGATATTCGCGCTTGGTCAGTTAATTTGAAGATGAATCGCCAACACTTTTTAGTAGATACGCATTATCAAACAAGCAGCGATAACATCTATGCGATAGGTGACACTGCAAGTTATGAAGGTAAACTGGGCTTGATCGTTGAAGGGTTTAAAGAAGGACCTCATGCGATTAATCAGATTATGGGTAAAATCAAATCTGGACTAGCAAAACATGCACATTCGACGTCTATGTTTTAAGCTAAAGATAGAACTATCTAGAAAATCTAGGTAGTTTTTTATATATCCGCTACTAATAGGTTATAAAACATAAAAAATCTGTCATCACCTAAATTATAGTAAGTGGTTAGGGCGATGTTTATTGAAAAAATGTGAAAATTACGATAAAATAAGATATGGAAATTAATGGTCAGACAAAGTTAGCTGCGGTCATCGCAAATCCGATCAAACACTCCTTATCGCCGTTTATACATAACTTTGCTTTTGAGCAGGTGAATGAGAATGGTGTCTATCTTGCTTTTGAGATAGCACAAGAAGCGTTAGAGACGACTATCTCCTCAATTAAGTCCCTTGATATGTATGGGGCTAATTTGTCTATGCCTTATAAAGAAGCGGCATTAGCATATATGGATGACGTCTCAGAAGTTGCTAAACTTACTGGTGCCATCAATACGATTGTTAATCAAGACGGTAGGCTTTTTGGGACAACGACAGATGGTGTCGGTTTTTTTAAGTCTATCAATGAATTTGTCGTGAAAGATAGTGAGATTATTGTTTTAGGCGCTGGTGGTGCTGCTCGTGCGATTATAGCAGAGGCAACGCTTCAGGGAGCTAAACAAATTACAGTCTATAATCGGACTTATAAACCAGAGTTATTTGAACATTATCCAGGCAATATTATGGTTAAACCTTTGCAAGCGTTGACAGAGCTGTCTGGAGACTTATTAATTAATACAACAAGTGTTGGGATGGATGGCGTTAGTATGCCGATTGATTCAACGATGATAATTCCTCAAAATATGATCGTCGCAGATGTGATCTATCAACCAATCGAAACACCTTTATTAGCTTATGCAAAACTGCAAGGCAACCAAACTGTAAACGGGTTAGGGATGCTCTTATATCAGGCGGCTGAAAGTTTTAAGTTATGGACAGGGAAAAAGATGCCAACTGAGTTGATCTGGCCGGAGTTAGAAAAAAAAGTATATGGTAAAAACAAGTGCTAAACAGCAACCTAAAGTGACAGAGATTATCGTGAATTATCCAGAAAACCAAGCACCAAATTGGGTTGAACCACAGCTTTATCATCCTTATCGTTTTGGTATCGGTAAAGTATCCGCTCATCCATTAGTCGCGATTTGTATGAACCCATCGGCTGCTAGAGACCAAACCAGTGATAGAACGGTGAATCGTGTGATAGCAGCTAGCCAAAAACTTGGATATGATGGGTGGGTTGTGTTTAATACTTACCCAGAACGGGCTACAGATGCGAGTCGCATGGATGAGTTTGATCCAGTCTTTTCACAAAAAAATATCGAGGTGATTACCTCATTTTTGTTAACAAATCAGATTACTGAAGTTTGGGGTGCTTGGGGCGATCTAAAATACGAGGCTTTAAAACATGGCCGTGATGCTATAAAAGAGATGTTGCAACAACATGGCATAAAAATTTTTCACTTCGCTGATGTCACTAAAGCTGGTAATCCAAGACATCCACTATATCTAAAGGTTGAACCTGAAAGGAAACGTTATTTATGAAAACATTACATGTGAATCTTCCTGACCATCCCTACGATATTATCGTAGGTCGTGGGTATCTAGATAAAGCTGGTGAATGGGTGGCAGGTTTATGGCAACCACAAAAAATTGTAATCATCACAGATAGTCATGTCGGTCCTTTGTACGCTGAGCGTGTCAAAAAATCTTTAGAAGCAAATCAGTTTGAAGTGTCAGTCTTTACTTTTCCAGAAGGCGAAAGCTCTAAAGTGCTTGCGACAGTGGAATTAGCTTACAAATATTTAGCAGATTACGGCGTGACACGTTCGGATGGTGTGATAGCACTAGGCGGTGGAGTTGTTGGAGACTTAGCTGGTTTTGTCGCATCAACTTATATGCGAGGTATCCATTTCTTGCAAATTCCGACGAGTCTTACAGCTCAAGTTGATTCATCAGTAGGTGGCAAAACGGGTGTCAATACAGCTTATGCTAAAAATATGGTTGGGACATTTACACAGCCAGATGGTGTGTTGATTGATCCAAATTGTTTAGCAACTCTAGGTGAACGTGAACTTTATGAAGGCATGGGCGAAGTCATTAAGTGCGGCTTGATTGCTGATGTTGCGCTTTGGGAAGTTCTCCAAGGTCTAACAGGTGAAGTAGATAATTTACTTGCTAATGCCGAAACGCTTATCTATCATTCTTGTGATGTAAAGCGTAAAGTTGTGGTAGAAGATGAGTTAGATAACGGTACACGTCTTTATTTAAATTTTGGCCACACGATTGGTCATGCCATCGAGGCTACAGCTGGATATGGAAAAGTCATGCATGGTGAAGGTGTTGCAATCGGCATGATTCAGATTACTAAAGTTGCTGAAAATAAAGGCTTAGTTGCTAAAGGGCTGACAAATCAGATACGCGATATGGTAATCAAGTTTCACTTACCGACAAGTCTTGATGAGTGGGATATGAAACAACTTGCGACAGCCATGACTTTAGATAAAAAAGCACGTGGTACAAAGATTAAAACAGTACTTGTCCCAAGTATAGGACAGGCTATGATTAATGAAGTTGCTATGTCAGATATAAGTGAGTGGTTAGCTTAATGCTATAAGGCTAATCATCACTTTACTAACCGATTATATCAATATAGAAACATAGATGGAGATAAAATATGAGATATTTCACTGCTGGAGAGAGTCACGGTCCAAGATTAACAGCCATAATAGAAGGCGTTCCTGCTGGACTAGCGATTAGTGCTGATGATATTAACAAAGAATTAAAACGTCGCCAAGGTGGTTATGGGCGTGGTGGCAGAATGCTTATCGAAAGCGACCAAGTCGAGATTACCTCTGGTATTCGTCATGGTGTGACGATGGGTAGCCCAATTACTTTAAATGTTACCAATAAAGATTTTAAAAATTGGACAAGCATTATGGGGGCAGATGACGTTGAAGAGAAGTTTAAATCACAACGTAAGCTGACTAAGCCACGTCCAGGTCATGCAGATTTAGTAGGTGGTATGAAATATCGCTTTGCAGATTTACGTAATGTCTTAGAACGTTCAAGTGCTAGAGAAACAACGATGCGTGTTGCGATCGGTGCTGTTGCTAAGCGCTTATTATCAGAAATTGGTGTTGAGGTTGCTAGCCATGTGACAGTATTTGGTGGCATAGAAGTCGCTATTCCAGACAACTTGACTGTCACTGAAATTAGAGAACGTGCTAGTCAGTCAGAAGTTTCTATCGTAAATTCTGAACGTGAAGCAGAAATCAAAGCATTAATCGATCAAACTAAAAAAGATGGTGATACAATCGGTGGTGTAGTCGAAGTCGTTGCTGGTGGTTTACCAGTAGGTCTAGGCTCTTATGTGCAATGGGATAAAAAATTAGATGCAAAAATTGCGCAAGCAGTTGTCTCTATCAATGCCTTTAAAGGTGTTGAATTTGGTGTCGGTTTTGATGCCGCTTACAAACCAGGTAGTCAAATTATGGACGAAATCTTATGGTCTGAAAGTGATGGCTATACGCGTAAATCTAACAATTTAGGTGGATTTGAAGGCGGTATGACAAATGGTGAGTTAGTCGTTGTCAAAGGGGTAATGAAACCTATTCCAACACTTTATAAACCATTGATGTCAGTTGATATCGACACGCACGAACCTTATAAAGCTCAAGTTGAACGCTCAGATCCGACTGCAGTGCCTGCAGCAGCAGTTGTTGCAGAGCATGTAGTTGCAACAGTTTTAGCGACAGAAATTCTAAATAAATTTGGTTCAGATAACATGGCTGAACTTAAAGAAAATATCGCACGTCATAACGATTATATCAAAGGATTCTAAACACGTTTTCCAAGAGATATGAAAATAGAAGGAACTAATTTATGAGCAACAAAACAATTTTAATTGCCGGTTTAGGTCTCATTGGTGGTTCTTTAGCACGTGCGATTAAGGCTGGACATCCACAGTGTCATCTCTCTGCCTATAACCGTAGTCAAGGCCCTCGGGAATTTGCATTGCAAGAACAGCTCGTTGATGAAGC